>JBKJKT010000212.1:0-4093 GCA_046597415.1 Ramlibacter sp. | reverse complement strand
AGGAAGTGGCCCCACTCATGGATGGCGATGATGCGGCGGTCGCGCTCGCGCTCCTTCGTGGTGTGCGCATTGACATTGCCCACCATCACCCGTTCCGCCGCCTGCATCAGGGTGTCCGTGCCGATCATGTTGCCGGCCTGCACGGCCGTGATGCCCGCCTGGTTGACGATGGTCTCCAGGTCAGCCGGGCTGCGCCCTTCCGTCACTTCCACCAGATGCCTCAGGTCGAGGTCGCCCAGGACCTTGTCTGCGCGCTGGGAGAGGTAGTGCTCGATGATCGCGAGGCGCTCTTCCTTGTTGGGCATGCGAAAGTCAACCTTCATCTGGAAGCGGCGCAGCATGGCTTCATCCATTTGCATCTGTTCGCTGTTGAAGTTGGAAGCAACGATCCAGATGATCTCGGCTTCGCTCTTGGTGCGAACGCCGTCCAGGATGGCAAGCAGCATGTTCTGCGTGTCGTCATCGAACTTGCGATGGCCGCCTCGCTTCATGAACAGGTCCTGCGCTTCATCGAGAAAGACGATGCAGCGCTTGCGGCGCTTGGCCATCGCGACGATTCGGGCGAGCGTGTTGGAGCCGCCCGCAACAAAACCCGTTTCAAGGTTCGCCGCCGAATGAAACAGGATCGGGAGATTCAGCTCCTTGGCCAGGTAGCTCGCGAGCTTGGTCTTGCCCGTACCGGCCGGGCCGCTGAACATCACATTGAACGGCTTCATGATCCCGTATTCGGCATACGCGGCGCGTCGCAGGTATTGATCCTTGATCTGCGCGACCTCGCTCTTGATGTCGTCCATGCCGACGAGGTCGTCGATCGAGCCGTTAACCTGCGATGGCTCCAGGAACTTCAGGGCCTTGAACTGGCCCTTGAGCTGCAAGAAGATAAAACCCAGCAGGCCGACGGTCAGGGTGGCCGACAGCAACGCACTGACGCCTGCCTTCCAGCCGTCTTTCTCTGACTGGGGGCGCGCGCCGGCGAATCGCTGGTCGAGACGTTCGAGCACAACGAGCGTTGCCGAGTCGAGGTCGGCGCGCGGAACGAAAGCGAGCTTGCTGCCCCAACCTGCAGTCACGGCCTTGTCTGCAAAGATCTTGGTTTCCATGTCGCTCGGGTAGTAGGCGACCTGCTTGCCCTGCGACTCGATGAGCACGATGCGCTCCGACACATTCCACATCAACGCCTTGTAGATCACGGTGACACGGTCGGAAGGGTTGTTCTCCAGGAAGCTCAGCACCGAGCCCGTGCCAAATACAACAGGGAGCTTGGGATTGATCGTCCAGGGTGCAGCGGTCTCGGTGGAGACCATCAGCTTGACCTGCTCGGCCACCGCAGCCTGCTTTTGCAAGAGGGTCACCGAGTAGATTGCCAGAGTCGGAATGCTCAGCGCCAGCACAAGGACCATCACCTTGACTGCATTGGACTGGATGGCGAACCAGTCCTGCAGGCGATTGATCAGCTTCCTGACGCCGAGCCACATGCTGCGGCTGGCCTGTGAGGAAGACGCGTCACCTTCCGCCGAGTTGGTTGAGTTCGCACTTCGCGAGAGTTCAGACATAAGCCGACTTCTTTCCAGACGCACTGCGCGTCTTGTCGGAGCAATCCTACATAAACAAAGTCAGCGGGGCCAGCAGGATTTGACGCATTGCCCTCTGTAGCTGAGCACTCGTGAAAAAATCACATGTAGGACAAAACCGACATGTAAATCGCCTTAACAATGCGGGAACCTGACAGCGGTTGCGCACTCCAACTTGCTGGTCGGGTTTTCTTCAAGTTTCTTCCCCCGGCTCTTCAATCCTCCGCTCGCAAGGGCGGGGGATTTTTTCTTGGGTTCGCCCCTCTCGATGGAACGCAATTGCGGCTGACGTTACTGAGTATGCACAAGGGGAGTGTTGAGATCAGTGCGGCTATTCGCCGGATTAACCATGGCTGTTGCGAGCTTTACCGATTTGTGTGCGGGCCTTTGTGAACTTGTCCATGTTCGCACGCCTTCCCTGAAAGAAGATTCCCTGGGCCGGGTCGGGTTTCACGTCGTGCTGCGAGGTGCCACCGTGAACCTAGTGCATTGCCCGCACGCCTGCCCCGACCACGTCTTCGTGTTGTTCGAGTTCGGACCGGTTGGGCAAGACGGCCAGCAGTCCCTTGCAGATCTGCAAACCTTGCTCGATGCCAACTTTGTGCTGCTGCAGGTCAACCCGCCGGTCTTCAGCCGCAACCCCGACACCGGAGACGTCGTTCTGCAGTACGTCTTCCAGCTTTTCGACGCCACCCCGCATGACCTGTACGCACTGATCGAGCGAGGCGTCAACATGGTCTCGAATTGGCGGGAGGGCACAGCGCAAGACGACACCGGCGAACTGCCTACCGCCCTTGCCTTCAAGCAGGAGCAGCCTGCACACGACATCTCGCGGTTCGCCTGAGCCGCCGCATCCCAACCTCACATCCAAACTCCAAGGAATCACAAATGGCTGGCTCATCTTCCATTCCCCCGCGTCCGCCTTCCAATGCGGCGCCTCTAAATGTCTCGACGCCCCCCGTCACCACCAGTGCAGCGTCGGCCACATCTTCCTCCGGCACCCAATCGACTGGTGCGCAACGACCCCAAATCCTTCCAGATATCAACTCGCTGAATCTCAACGGGCGTGAAGGCTCCAAGAGCGGATTGAAAGCGTTCGAACCCGATGCAGTGCTCGCGAGACCGAGAAGCCCGGCCGAGAGAGCCAGAGCCCAGTCCGTAGCCAGTGTCGCCCAGGCGGCCAACGCGCGCCTCGCAAGCCGCACGATGTTTCCACCCATCGCGCAACGAAACCTGCTGGCTGACGAGCCGTACTTAGGACCGGCCACCGCGGAAGAACTGGACCCACCCAATGCTCATTTCTCCGGCCCGGGGATGCGCGACATCGATGACGACGGCGTCAACGAAACGAAGAATGAAGGCCGACCCACCGCGTACGAAACGAAACATGGAAGCGAACCCTCTGAACCAGCATCCGGGAAGTCAAGCGCTGCCCAGATTTGGCAGGCCAAGCACGGAAGCCGGGCGGGACAAAGAGCGCTGAAGGCGCGCATTCCGGAGCAGGGCATGAGCGACACGCAATCTCTGAGTAGCCAAGGCAGCCAGGGCAAAGACAAAGGGGGTGCGTCGTCGTCGCAGCCGTCCAAAGCTGATATGGCCTATACGAATATCGAGGAGAACAAACGCAAGTACTCCGTACTCTCCAATCCGTCCTCCGTCGCATCCGGCTCAACGTCGTCCGGCGTCGAAGCCCTGCGCGTACCGCAGCAGCCCATGCTCCGCTCCGCATCGGGCTCGCAGTTGCCCGACTTTAGGACGCGACCTGCACAAACCAGCAAGCGCATAGCCGCCCCGCTGCCGGAAGATCCGACCCAACTTCGCTGGTCGCTGCCACTGAAAACCGATGCGTATGGCGGCGCAACGTATGGTGAGATCGTTCCAATTTTTGACAAATGGATGAGCATTCAAGAGGCCAGGGAGCAGGTCATGGACGTGCTGCGCCGGGGGTATCTCGATTCGGAGACAGCATTTCTGGCGCGGTGCGAAGATTTCAAGAACGCCCCGCGGGATCAGCGGTATGCCGTTTTGGCTGACATCATCGAAAAACACTTGACCGTTGGCGCCGACATGCAAGTCACCGTCCAGGGACATGAACTTGTACCGCTCTTGGCGGAATTTGAGCGGGCCATTCCAGGTTCTAACCTGCGGTTCGACGGTGACCTGGCCAAGGCCTTCAGGGGAGTCAGAAACAATGCCGTCGGACTGCTCCACAGCCTGGTATCCCGAGACCCCGGCGGGGCGTACCCCAAAATATTGCGAATCGTCGAGCAACACGATACCGACAAGGCCACAGCGGCCCGCCGAGCCATGCTCGCCCAATTCCAGGCGAAACAAGCGCAGCCACCAAAGGAAAAGGACCCGACATAGGGTCCCGCATGACTGATCAGCTTGCCTGGGCCTGCCACTGCAACAGGCCCACCGGCAAGATGCCGCCGCGATACAAGGGCTCACTCATCAGCATGGACTTCAGTTTGGCTGCGTCAGGATGCTTCATGACCCAGCCCCAGGCGGCGGGCGTCAGC
>JBKJKT010000079.1:0-16765 GCA_046597415.1 Ramlibacter sp. | reverse complement strand
TCTTGGCGCGAACGACCTCGAAGTACGGCAACGTATATTTGGCCGCTCGCCGATCTAACTCGGCTTGCTCATCGGCAGACAGCTTGATATGGAATGGGCTTTTCCTTGGCATTGGGCAATTCCCCCTCGAAGAGGGCTTCACGATGCCATACGCGGCCGAAATTATCAACAAATATACGTGTGTTTATTTAAGAAGCAGCCTACTTAGGCTCGCCTTCGCTCGTTAGACGCCGTTGAAGATTGTCAAGCGTGTCACGTTTTCTTCAGAGCCGTGATTCAGTAAGGCAGTCGCACCTCCACTTGCGCAACCCTCTGGTCAGTACGTGTTCAACCGGGGTCGTTAACCGGTGGCTCAACTTTTACCAAAGTGCTGATCTCAAAGTTGCCCTCTTTACGCGCGCCGTCCTCGGTGAACCAGATGCAATAAACGAGGCTCTGAGAGCGGACTTGAACCGTCATCACAGGTCCACCGCTTCTGAGTTGCACGGTCTCGCCTTTTGCAAATTCATTCGGGGCTTCCATGCTGGCCCTCAGATGGTTCTTTGGGGCTGAATTCCAGAAACTCTCTGAGGGCGTTCGCTTCCGACTCAATCAATCTGTCGATTGAAGCCCAAGGCGTCCCGTCTTCGAGATGGTTTCCAGCACGCTTCGGGCAGCGCTTTCGCGTACCCAGCACACCGCGGAGCTGCTCGTTCACTCTGACCAAGGCTGGCACTACAAGATGCAGCCCTACCGAGCGATGCTCGCGCAGCAGGGAGTCAAACAAAGCATGAGCCGTAAGGGCAATTGCTTTGACAACGCGGTGATCGAGAGCTTCTTCGGCACCCTGAAAGCCGAGTATTTCCATCTTGCAGCGCCCGACAGCATTGATGCGCTCGAAGCAGGCGTGCATGATTACGTCCACTACTACAACCAAGATCGCATCAGCTTCATCGCCGTGATCCGTGAAGTTGGCGCGCTGCGTGAACCGAGCGCCGCTCTCGGCATTCGGTTCGTCGATCACGGCGTGTATGCGGTGGGTCCCTGAATGCAAGTCCACTTGGGACAAACCCACTCGGAAGATGGACAGCCAGGCACGGCGCGGAGGTGCTCGTGAATGTGAGCAGCGGCCACGGCCAAGCATTCTCCCAGCCTACCAGCGAGCTGGTGATATGCAATCCCTTTGCACGAGTACGTAAACCGGGGTGGCCGAAGTCGCGCCTTGAGCCAGCGCTCGCGCAAGTTACTACCGTATCCCCAAAGCAGGGATTTCACTCGCATGTGAATTTGTTCCAGGTGTGATACTGGCCCTGTATGTGGACGCAATGCCTGCCGGTTAGTGTTTGCACGGAAAGCCTCAAACTGGCAGGCGGGCTGAACCCGTGAGCACGACCGATACCGGTTTGTCACCGGCTGCGATAGCAGTCACCTCCGCAGCACTGCTTCTTGCAGCCTGCGCCGAAGGCGATGGAGCCACTGCCTGGCCCGCGCACGCACGCGATCTTTCTCAGGCGACCGACGCTCCGCAGCTGTTGCGCGGGCGGCCGCTGGCTCGCCAGTCCGACGATGCGCAGCGCCAACCCGACGCGCAGACGCTTTTCGATTGGGCAGAGCGCAGTTACCCGCAGTTCTTTCCTTCTCACGAAAGCAACCTCAGCTCGGGGGACATCACCTATCGTTGGTACCCGGCCACCGGCAACTACGTGGGAGTCGCCGGCACCGAGGTTTATGTCCTCGGGCCAGTCAGCAACAACGCACCGCTGCGAGTCGGCTCCTTGGCTGATTTTGCGGCCTTGGTCCACCCCCGCTTCCAACCGGCCACGCGCGAGCAGGCGGCGCGCTTCCTGTTGCAGGCTCAGGTCGCGGCGACCGATGAAGACATCGCCGCCGTGATGGGGCAGGGTTTCGAAGGCTGGCTGCGGGTGCAGTTCGCGCTCCCGTTGGGGGAAAGGGCCTGGGACTGGCTGGAGGCGCGCGGCTATAACATCATCGATCAGCATACGTACTACGACGGCGGACACCCGTTCTTCGACCACGCGGCGTTCAAGCAGGTGCTGTCTGCCCCCGACGGTCTGCGCAAGCGCATCCAGTTGGCGCTGACCGAATACTTCGTGATCTCCCTGGGATCGACGAGCCCACCCTGGCCGCACTTCACCTACGCGACCTACTGGGACGGACTGGGACAACACGCGTTCGGCAATTTTCGTGACCTTCTGGAGCATGTGACGCTCAGCGCGTCGATGGGCGCCTTCTTGAACACCGCAGGCAACCAGAAGGAAGACGCCACCGGCCGTGTGCCGGATGAGAACTATGCGCGTGAGGTGATGCAGCTGTTTACCATCGGCCTGCACGAGCTGCACCCGGATGGAACCTTGAGGAGGAACGCCCAGGGACAGCCCGTCGAGACCTATGGCGCCGACACCGTCACGCAACTTGCGCGGGTGTTCACCGGTTATGCACTCGATGAAACGGGCGACCGCTTCACGACACTGGTCGGCGGTGGCACACGTCCGGCTTATCCGTACAGCCGTCGACCCATGCGGTTCGACGCCAACCTGCATTCGCCCCTGCAGGCGCGTTTTCTCGGCGCCACGGTGCTCGCGAACACGCCAGGCCCGCAGGCGCTGAAGATCGCGCTCGACGCCTTGTTCAACCACACCAACGTCGGCCCGTTCTTCGGCCGGCAGCTGATCCAGCGTCTGGTCACGAGCGACCCCAGCCCCGCCTACGTCGGCCGCGTGGCCGCGGCGTTCAACAACAACGGCGCGGGTGTGCGCGGCGATATGCAGGCGACGATCGCTGCGGTGCTGCTGGATGAAGAGGCGCGCGGCGAGGCAGGCTTGACTTCACTGCGTCACGGAAAGCTGCGAGAACCTGCGTTGCGCCACTTGCAGTGGGCTAGAACCTTCAGGCTGATATCGAAGGGCGGCTATTGGAAATTCGGCTTCAGCTACGGCAACCCTGATTTCGACTTCGGTCAGCGCCTGTTCTGGGCGCCATCGGTTTTCAACTTTTTTCGCCCTGGTTTCGTCCCCCCCGGCACGGCGATGGCGGTCACAGGCAACCCGGCACCTGAGTTCCAGATCGTCAATGAGAGCTCGGTCGCGCAGTACATCAATTCACTCGAAATTGTTGTGCTCGATGGGCTCTGGGTCTTCGCGCCGGAGCGGCGAGATATCGACCAGCGTGAGCACAGCACGATGTCGGGTTATGGCGATCTGGTGCCTGATTACAGCCGCGAGATGGTGCTCGCGCACGATGCGCCCGCGCTGGTCGAGCGGCTGAATCTGCTGCTGTGCGCCGGCCAGTTGTCAGCGGGCACCACGGCCCGCCTGGTGGCCGCCCTCAACACCGTGCCGGTGTCGGCCGCCGCCTCCAGCAGGGACCGACACGTACAGGTGGCACGTGCCGTTCTGACCATCATGGTCTGCCCTGAATATCTGGTGCAGAAATAGGAGCCGCTGGAATGAACGTCAAGGAGTTATCGCGTCGGACTTTCTTGCACCGTGCCTCCCGCTTGGCGATAACGGGTGCTGCGGCTCCGCTGGCGCTCAACCTGATGGCTTTCGGCGAGGCGGCAGCCTTTACCGCGACGGATTACAAAGCCCTGGTCTGCGTTTTCCTGTACGGGGGCAACGACCATGCCAACACAGTCGTGCATGCCGACGCGGCGCACCACGAGCGCTACCGCGCGATTCGCGGATCGCTCGCTGTGCCCCGCGATCAGTTGAACGCCACGACCCTGCAGCCGACGCAGGCGCTGGCCGGAGGGTTGCAGTTCGCGCTGCACCCACAGATGGGCGAATTGGCATCGCTGTTCAACACGGGGGAAGCCGCAGTGCTGTTCAACGTCGGCCCCCTGATCGTGCCCCTGACCAAGGCGCAGTATTTCAGCGGTGACCTGGATCGCTACCCAGCGCCGCCCAAGCTCTTCTCGCACAACGACCAGGCTTCGGTGTGGCAGGCCAACGACCCCGAAGGCGCCACGCGTGGCTGGGGTGGCCTGCTCGGTGACCTTGCACTGGCCGACAACGGCGGCTCGCTGTTCACTTGCATCAGTGCCACCGGCAGCGGCATCTTCGTGTCGGGAGATTCGGCATTGCGATACCAGGTGACAAACCAAGGCGCGGTGGCGACACGCCTGCTGTCGGTATCGCAAGGCCCGTACGGCGCCGGCTCGATGCTGCCCCTGGTGCGCGAGCTGATTACCGAGCCCCGCAGCCACGTGCTCGAGAATGAATACAACCGCGTCACGGCGCGTTCGCTGAGCGCCGAAGGCCAGGTCACATCGGCGCTGGGTGGCGTCGCCGTCAATACCGCTTTCCCGCAAGGCAACTCCCTGGCAGCCGAGTTGCGCATCGTGGCCCGCTTGATTGCGGCGCGTCAGGCACTGGGCGTCAAGCGCCAGGTCTTCCTGTGCTCCCTGGGTGGATTTGATCACCACGACCACCTGATGTCGAATCACCCGGGCTTGCTTGGCAAGGTCAGTGCGGCTCTTGCGGCATTCCAGCGCTCGATGACCGAACTGGGAGTCGCCGACAAGGTGACCACATTCACGGGCAGCGATTTCGGGCGCGGGCTGGTTTCAAATGGAAATGGCACCGACCATGGCTGGGGTGGCCATCAATTTATCGTCGGTGGTGCAGTGCGCGGCGGGGCCTTCTATGGCACACCACCGCCGCCCAGCATCGGCGAGACCAGCGCCCCCGACGACCAGTGGCATGTCGGACAGGGACGCCTGTTGCCAACCAGCTCGGTGAATCAGTTAGCCGCCACACTGGGCCGCTGGTTCGGCGCCAACGACGACGAGCTGCGCGTGGTGCTGCCCAACCTGCGCAATTTCGGTGGCAGCCAGGCCGGCATCAACTATCCCTTGGACCTGGGCTTCATGCGTTGATGTCGCGAGCGTTTACCGAGGAGCGCGTCGTGCCCCCGGGCGCGGCTTTCCTGCTTATAGGCTCATCGAGCCATGTTGACCGTCACCCCCCGATTGATCGGCACGCCCGCGTCGCGGCGGATGCACGCGCAGGGGATTGAACCGCGCGATGGGCAGGGCCAAGACTCAATCTGTTCTAAGTTCCATTCGATACTCCTAAAAGATCGAATGTCATCAGGACCGGACGCGAAGTCGAGTTCGGTAGATATACCGAAACTGTCACCCGACTGTCACCGCTCCACGGCAAAGAAAAAGCCTGCTACTGTTTAGATAGCAGGCTTTTTAATTCCCTTGCGGGTGTGGGTGGTGGGCCCTGAGTGACTCGAACACTCGACCTACGGATTAAGAGTCCGCTGCTCTACCAACTGAGCTAAGAGCCCACTGAAACCAGAATTTGTACGCGGTGGTGAAGGGGAAGCAAATCACCCTTCGATGCGAGGTTTGCGGTCTTCTTCGATGGATGACATCTGGATGACCGAAACGGATTCTAAACGAAATTTTCCCACGACCCGATGACCGCTTCACTCCTACCGTGCCGCGAGACTGCAGAACCTCATCCACACGCGAGTTGCATGTGCTGCCAACCACCCGCGCTTTCATCCAGAATATCGTGGTGCATAACGGCAGCTTGAGATAACCCAGGGATTCGAATGCAGGACGCGATTGACGAACAGTTGAAAGCGGCGCGGCGGTTGCTCACCGCGCTCAGGCTCGCTTTTGATGCGGGTACATCGGCACTGGCGCAATGCTGCGTCACTGCCGGCAGGCTCGATGGGACGAAGCTCGACGAGCAGCAGGTTGCAAGTTTCGAGATCGCCTGGGCCGGCGCCGACCTGCTCGCTGCAGAGACGGGCGTTCGAGCAGTCGGCGCTGAGTCGCCCGCGCTAGCCTCACAGCTCGCGCTCATTTTCGCCGCCGATGCGATCGCATCCGTGCTCGATCGGCTGGAGACGATTTACCTCGAAGTCGGACTGTCCCTCACGCCGTTGCGCTGCTTGCGCGACGACGCTGCGTGGGCTGGTTTGCGGCGTGCGGCTGCGGGTGCGCAGGCGTTGCAGGCAGCAGGGATTGAAGTTGCGCGCTCCGATGGCGAAGTCGGCCCTACGGCACTCGATGAACCTCACGCCATGGCGCAGGATGCGTTTCGCCGTTTCTCGCAGGATGTCGTCGCGCCCCAGGCAGAGTCGATTCACCGCCATGACCTCACCGTGCCGGAAAGCCTGTTGCAGCCGCTTCGCGAAATGGGCGTGTTCGGCCTTGCGATACCCGAGCAGTACGGAGGCAGCGGCCCGAACGATCGCGAAGACACGCTGCTCATGGTCGTGGTCACCGAGGCACTGTCCGAAGGATCGCTTGCCGCAGCTGGAAGCCTCATCACACGCCCCGAAATCCTGAGCCGTGCGCTACTGGCAGGCGGTACCGAACAGCAGAAGTCCCATTGGCTACCCAAGCTCGCAGCAGGCGATCCGCTGTGCGCCATCGCAATCACCGAGCCCGATCATGGCTCTGATGTCGCGGGCCTCACGCTCAAAGGCACGAGAGCCCCGGGCGGCTGGTTGCTCAACGGCGCGAAGACCTGGTGCACCTTTGCTGGCAAGGCCGGCGTGCTGATGGTCGTGGCGCGCACGAACCCGGATCGCTCGCTCGGCCACAAGGGCCTGAGCCTGCTGCTGGTGGAAAAACCCGCATACGAAACGCACGAATTTGAATACCGGCAGGAAGGTGGGCAGGAAGGTGGGCAGGAGGAGGGGCAAGTGGACGGGCTGATTGGGGGCGGCGTGTTGACGGGCCGCGCGATTCCCACGATCGGCTATCGGGGCATGCACTCATTCGATCTGAACTTCGAGAACTTTTTTGTGCCCGATGCCAATGTGGTCGGTGGGGAAGCTGGCTTGGGCAAGGGCTTCTACCTCACGATGGCGGGCATGGTTGGCGGTCGCATGCAGACGGCGGCTCGCGCGTGCGGCGTGATGCGCGCGGCATTGCGCGCGGCCATCCGGTACAGCGCGGATCGAAAGGTCTTCGGCGCACCGCTGGCGACGTTTCCCCTCACGCAGGCCAAGCTCGCGCGCATGGCCGCGCGGCTCGCGACCTGTCGCCAGCTCGCGTACTCGGTGGCGGGTCTTGTGGACAAGGGCGAAGGCCGCATGGAAGCAAGCCTGGTCAAGCTGCTGGCGTGCCGCTCAGCCGAACTGGTGACGCGCGAGGCCTTGCAACTGCACGGCGGGATGGGCTACGCCGAAGAGACAGCAGTCAGCCGCTACTTCGTCGATGCACGCGTGCTGTCGATTTTTGAAGGTGCTGAAGAGACGCTCGCATTGAAGGTGGTTGCGCGCAGCCTGATGGAGCGCGCGCTGTCTGTCTCGCCGGGCCTCGACCCGGCACTCATCTCACGGGTAGGCGAATAAGAATGACAGCTCAGGGCGTTCTTTCAGGCATGCGTGTCGTCGAAGCCGCCGCCTTTGTCGCGGCGCCCCTGGGGGGAATGACGCTGGCGCAAATGGGCGCGGATGTGATCCGCATCGATACCGTGGGTGGAGGGCTCGACTACCGCCGCTGGCCGGTCTCCCCTGACAACACCAGCCTTTTCTGGACCGGCCTCAACCGATCGAAGCGCTCTGTCGTCCTTGATCTCGCTTCGCCTGAAGGCCGTGAGATCGCGATGGCGCTCATCACTGCGCCGGGCGACGACGCGGGGCTCTTTCTGACCAACTTCCCCCCGCGTGGCTGGCTCGATTACGAGAAGTTGCGAGCAAAACGCGCGGACCTGATTCAGCTCACGTTGCAAGGCGATCGCCATGGCGGCTCGGCCGTTGATTACACCGTCAACGCGCAGCTTGGCGTGCCGTTCATGACGGGTGCCGAAGGCAGCGATGGGCCGGTCAATCATGTGCTCCCTGCATGGGATCTGATCACCGGACAGATGGTGGCGGTCGGCCTGTTGGCGGCCGAGCGTCACCGGGGCCGCACGGGGCAGGGGCAGCACATCAAGCTGGCGTTGAAGGATGTAGGGCTTGCCGTGATGGCGCACCTGGGCTTCATCACCGAAGCGCAGTTGGGCCAGCCACGGCAACGCCACGGCAACGATCTCTTTGGCGCGATGGGCCGTGACTTTGTGTGTGCAGATGGTGTTCGCGTCATGGTGGTCGGGCTGACTGGCAAGCAGTGGGGCGCGATAACGGACGCCACGTCACTGGGACCGCAGTTCGACGCCATCGGCGCGGGCATGGGGCTTGACCTTGCGCGAGAAGGCAATCGGTTCATTGCGCGGCGCGAGATCGCAGACGCGCTGGGCACATGGATTGGTGCGCGCAAGTTCATCGAGGTCGCTGCGGCGTTCGATGGGCAGGGCGTCTGCTGGAGCCGCTATCAGGCCATCGCTGAACTCGCGTTGAACGATGTGGAGTGCTCGCCAGCGAACCCGATGTTTGCGCGGGTTGAGCAACCCGGCGTGGGCCCTGTTCTCGCGCCTGGAATACCGCTCGATTTCCAGGGCTCCGGGCGCGTGCCGGGGGCGCGTGCCCCCATGCTGGGCGAGCACACCGAATCGGTACTGGCTGAGGTGCTGGGTATCGACGGCGCGCAGTACGGCCGCCTTCATGATCGCGGTATCGTGGGTAGGACTGCATCGCATTCAACGTGAAAGATCCCCCGGCATGAATCGAAATGCAATGACAGGAGAACCCACCCTGCAGGAACTGCTCGATGGCAGGCACAGCTGTCGTGCGTTCCTTCCCGATCCGGTGCCTCGCGAGACGATCGAGACCATTCTTCGCATTGCCCAGCGAACGCCCTCGTGGTGCAACACGCAGCCGTGGCAGATTGCCATCACAAGCGGCGAGGCGACTGACCGCTTCCGCGCGGCGATGCTGGCTGCCACTCAGCAACCCCCGGCACCTGACTTTGCGTGGCCCGAGTATCAGGGCGTGTACCTGGAGCGCAGGCGCGAGTGCGGATTCGGGCTTTACGAAAGTGTCGGAGTTGCGCGCGGCGACCGTGCTGCATCGACGCGGCAGGCGCTTGAAAATTTCCGCCTGTTCGGTGCGCCGCACGTGGCCATGGTGACGACTGACGCGGCGCTCGGGGTTTACGGTGCTATCGACTGCGGCGCGTGGGTCGGCAACTTCATCCTGGCGGCGCAAAGTCTCGGTGTTGCGACGGTTCCCCAGGCCGCCCTGTCCTCCTGGCCGGACGTCGTGCGCCAGCACTTCGGCTTGCCGCCCGAGAGGTGGGTGGTGTGCGGTGTTTCGTTTGGGTTCGAAGATGCAGCACACCCTGCAAACCAGTTCCGCACGACGCGGGCTGCTCTGGAGGGTGTGGTTCAGTGGTGCGAGTGAGCTGCCAGCGCGTTACGGGTGACTTGCTATCGCAAGCGGCGCGACCCCCCAGATCTCGGTGGCGTACTCGTGGATCGTGCGGTCCGACGAGAACATGCCCATGCCTGCGACATTGAGTACACAGCGGCGCGTCCACTCGGTCGGGTTTCTGTAGGTCGCATCGACCCGGTCCTGCGTCTCGACATAGTCCGCATAGTCGGCCAGGAGCTGGTAATGGTCCGAGTCGAGAAGGCTTCGCACAATGTCTGCATAGCGGCCCGGCTCATCCCGCGAGAACGCGCCATCGGCCAGCCGGTCGATCGCGTACTTCAGGTCGAAGTTGGTGTCGTAATACGAGCGCGGCTGATAGCCCTTGGAACGCAGCGCCTCCACTTCCTCGGTACGGTTGCCGAAGATGAAGATGTTGTCCAGGCCCACCTGTTCGGCGATCTCGATATTGGCCCCGTCCCATGTGCCAATGGTCAGTGCGCCGTTGAGTGCGAACTTCATGTTGCCGGTGCCGGACGCCTCGGTGCCAGCCGTCGAAATCTGTTCGGACAGGTCAGCCGCCGGAATGACCACTTCGGCCAGTGAGACCCGGTAGTCAGGCAGGAAGACGACCTTCAGCCGGTCGCCCACGACCTTGTCGGCGTTGACGACCCGCGCGACGTCGTTGATGAGATGGATGATCAGCTTGGCCATGTAATAGGCCGATGCTGCCTTGCCGCCCAGGATCACGGTGCGCGGCACCCAGTTCGCCTGGGGCTGCGCAAGGATGCGGTGATACCGCGTGATGATGTGCAGCACGTTGAGGAGCTGCCGCTTGTATTCGTGCATGCGCTTGACCTGCACGTCGAAGATGCCCTGCGGATCGATCCTGGGCCCGTGCAGCCTGTCTGCGATGTACTTCACCAGGCGCTGCTTGTTCTGCTGCTTGGCCAGGCGAAAGGCGTTTCGAAATTCTGCTTCCTCGGCCAAAGGCCGCAGCTGCGCGAGCTGATCGAGATCACGACGCCAGTCCGGCCCGATCCGGCTGTCGATGAGCGCGGACAGTGCCGGGTTGGCCTGTGCGAGCCAGCGGCGCGGCGTGATGCCGTTGGTCTTGTTGCAGAAACGATCCGGAAATATCCGGGAGAAATCCGCAAAGATCGTCTCGACGATCAGTTCGCTGTGCAGCTTCGAGACGCCGTTGACCTTGTGGCTGGCGACCACCGACAGGTATGCCATCCGTACGCGGCGCTCCCCGCCCTCGGCAATCAGCGACACCCGACCGAGCAGGGCCGGATCATCGGGGAACTTCGCGTGCACGCTGGCAAGAAAGCGTGCGTTCATGTCGAAGATGATTCGCAGGTGCCGCGGCAGCAACCGGCCCATCATGTCCACGGGCCAGGTCTCCAGTGCCTCGGCCATCAACGTGTGATTGGTATAGGAAAAAATGCGCGTGCACAGCGACCAGGCGTGGTCCCAGTCGAGGCGGTGTTCATCGATCAACAGGCGCATCAGCTCCGGGATTGCCAGCGCCGGGTGGGTGTCGTTGAGGTGGATGGCCACGCTGTCGGGCAGCGCGTCGAAGTCGCCGTGCTTCTTGAGGTAGCGCCGCAGGATGTCCTGCATCGATGCACTCACGAAGAAATATTCCTGGCGCAGTCGCAGTTCCTTGCCGTGGTCGGTGCTGTCTTCCGGATAGAGCACGCGGGAGACATTTTCTGAATGGTTTCTGGCCTCCACAGCGCCCATGTAGTCGCCGCGGTTGAAGGCTTCGAGATTGATCTGCTGGCTCGCGCGCGCCGACCACAACCGCATGGTGGCCACAGTGTCGAGGCCGTATCCCGGAATCCCGTTGTCGTAAGCGACGGCTATGACTTCTTCGGCGTCGCGCCACTCGACCTGATCGTTCTCATCGGAGACCAGATGGCCGCCGAAGCGCACCGGGTAGCACAACTCCGGGCGTAAAAACTCCCAGGGGTTGCCGTTCACCAGCCAGTAATCGGGCTCTTCGATCTGGCGCCCGTTGGCGATGCGCTGCTTGAACATTCCGTATTCGTAGCGGATGCCGTAACCCATGCCCGGCAAGCCGAGCGTCGCGATCGAATCCATGAAGCATGCGGCCAGGCGCCCGAGGCCACCGTTGCCAAGGGCGGGGTCCGGCTCGACTTCGATCACGGCCTCGAAGTCTGCACCGAGCTGGGTGCAGGCTTGTCTGACGGTGTCGTAGAGCCCGGTTGCGAGCAATGCGTTGACCAGCGCGCGCCCAGTGAGGAATTCCATCGAAAGGTAGTAAACCCGTTTGGCGTTGTGCTGCCGGGACTCGCCCAACGTGTCACGCCACCGCTGCACGATGCGGTCCCGCACGGCATTGAAGACGGCAAACATCCAGTCGCGGTCAGTTGCGGACTCGGGGTCCTTGCCTACGGTATAGACCAGGCGTTCAAGAATCGACCGGCCCACGGCCTCAACGGTGTTGACAGGGGTTTCGTCGGGTCCAAACAGGTGTGATCTCACGGGTCTTGAGCTTTCAGGAAATATCGGTGGTCTGAGTGGGCACGTGCGGGCGTGCAGGCTTGAGCGTTTGGTACAAGGTCAAGTAGCTCTGCGCAGCGTCACGCCACTCGAAGCGCTGCCGCATCGCGGTTTGCTGCATTGTCATCCAGGCTTTCGGGTCTGCATACAGCTCGAACGCGCGTTGCACGGCACGCCGCAGGGCCTGCAGGCTGAACTCGTCGAAGCTGAAACCGGTGGCTGTCTCATCTCGAATGTTCCCGGGCGATGCATCGCGCACGGTATCTGCCAGGCCGCCCACGCTGTGCACTATCGGTATGGCGCCATAGCGCAGTCCGTAGAGCTGCGTGAGGCCGCACGGCTCGAAGCGCGACGGCACCAGGATCACATCCGACCCACCCATGATGGCGTGAGCCATCGGCTCGTCGTAGCCCACCTCGACGGCGACCTCGCCTGGATGACGGCTCGCTGCACGCAGGAATGCCTGCTCGAGCTGCGCATCGCCAGCACCCAGCACGACCAGTTGCCCGCCTGCACGAATCAGTTCGTCTGCGATGGCTTCTACCAGGTGAAGCCCCTTTTGTTCGGTGAGCCGGCTGACCACGCCGAAAATCATCGCGTCGGGCCGCTGGGTCAAGCCCATGCGCCGTTGCAGGTCGGCTTTTGCGAGTGACTTGCCATCGAGCGAATCAGCGTCGTAGCGATGGCACAGATCGGCGTCGCGGGACGGATCCCAGACGGCATAGTCGACGCCATTGAGGATGCCGGAGACGACGTTCGCGCGTGCTCGCAGCAGGCCATCCAGGCCGCAACCCTGCTCCACGGAGAGGATCTCGCGCGCATAGCTTGGGCTCACGGTGGTGATGCAGTCGGCGGCTTGCAGCCCGGCCTTCATGAACGAAACCTGCCCCCAGAACTCGACGCCCTGGATCCCGAACAGGTAATCGGGAAGGCCGAGCCCCGCAAAGAGTTCGGCTGGAAACGTACCCTGGTAGGCAAGGTTGTGGATCGTGAACACGCTGGCGGCACGCGGCGGCCCCGGCATGGCCATCTGGCGCAGATAGACCGGCGCAAGACCTGTGTGCCAGTCATGGCAATGCACGATGTCAGGTTGCCAATCCGCGTCCAGCCCGTGCCCGAGGCAAGCGGCGGCCCAGCCGAGCAGCGCAAAGCGGATACCGTTGTCACCCTGCGCCTCGTCGTACGGATTGCCGGGCCGGTTGAACAGTCGCGGAGCGTCCAGCACATAAGCGTCAAGGTCACTGCCCGGCAAGGTGCATGAGCGCACAACGGCCGGTTGGCGGGCGGTCCATCGGGAGACGTCGGGTCCTTCGCCGGTCGCAAGCTTCAGGGTGCTCGATCGATCGGAGCGCGAGGGCTGCACGCCCGCAAGGATCGAAGGGAATCCAGGCAGCAACACCCGCACGTCACACCCGGCCTCTCGCAGCGCTGGCGGCAATGCGCCGCTGACGTCTCCCAGGCCGCCCGTCTTGAGCAGGGGGTAGAGCTCGGTACAGACATAGAGAACTCTCATGCGCCCCGGTCGGCTTGCGTATCGGACGCGGGGGAAGAGGCGGAAGAGGGGAACGTGCGAGACGCGGGTGGCGCGGCCTCCAGCGCATCGAGCATGTCGCGGCTCACCAGCACGATGCCCTGTTCCGTGCGATGGAATCGCCGCGCGTCCTCGATGGCGTCGATGCCGATGGTCATGCCCGCGGGAATATGACAGCCCTTGTCTACCACGACGCGCCGCAGCACGCAGTGGCTCCCCACGTCGACCTCCGGCAACAGCACCGACTCTTCCACCGACGCATGAGAGTGCACGCGCACACTTGAAAAGAGAACGGAACGGCGCACGCGCGCGCCGGAAATGATGCAGCCCCCGGAAACCAGCGTGTCGACGGCATAACCGCGGCGGTCGTCGTCGTCGAAGACGAACTTGGCGGGCGGCAGCTGTTCCTGGTAGGTCCAGATGGGCCATTCGCCGTCGTACATGTCCAGTTCAGGCAGGGGGTCCGTCAGGTCCAGGTTGGCCTGCCAGTAGGCGTCGACCGTGCCGACATCGCGCCAGTAAGCCGCTGCCTCATTCGTGCTGCGCACACAGGAGAGGTTGAAGGGGTGCGCCACTGCTTCGCCGCGAGCCACCATCGCTGGAATCAGGTCCTTGCCGAAGTCGTGCTGGGTGCCGGGGCGCGTGCTCTCCTGTTTGAGCGACTCGTAGAGGTAATCTGCATCGAAAACATAAACGCCCATGCTGGCGAGCGCGAGGTCCGGGTTACCGGGCATCGGCGGCGGATCGGCAGGCTTTTCCAGGAATTGGAGGATGCGCCTGTTGCCATCGATATGCATCACGCCGAACGCGGTCGCCTCGGCACGTGGTACTTCGATACAGGCAACGGTGCAGCGTGCGTCCATCGCGACATGGTCCGCGATCATCTTCGAGTAGTCCATCTTGTAGATGTGATCGCCCGCCAGCACGAGGATGTATTTCGGGTTCTGGGCCATCAGGATGTCCAGGTTCTGATACACGGCATCCGAGGTGCCGCGGTACCAGGACACCTCGTTCATCCGCTGCTGCGCCGGTAGCAGGTCGATGAATTCGTGGAACTCGTTTCGCAGGAAAGACCAGCCGCGTTGCAGGTGCCGCAGCAGGCTGTGCGATTTGTACTGGGTGACGACGCCCATCCGGCGCACACCGGAGTTCAGGCAATTTGAAAGGGCGAAGTCGATGATGCGGAACTTGCCGCCGAAGTACACCGCCGGTTTCGCGCGACGGTCCGTGAGGTTCGCGAGCCGTGAGCCGCGTCCGCCTGCAAGGACGAGTGCGACGGTCTTTCGGGCCAGTTGGAGTGGGCTTTGGTTTTCCATGGGTTCTCATTCTGATGTTTGAATGAGCTCTTGTGTGGGCTCCTGCGGTGGCGGCGGGAATCGCCTATTTGCGCGGGTGATGGAGGCCAGCTCTGCAGCGGGCGCGGCGCCGACCTGCGACCACTCGAAGCGCCATTCCCAGCAACCTTCGCCGCGGCCCGGCACGTTCATTCGATGTGAACCGTCCAGTCCCAGCACGTCCTGGAAAGGGTAGATTGTTGTGTTCGCGACGGAATGGGAGAGCGCGCGGATGGCACACCAGGCAATCGCATGATCGGCCTCGGGGCCGAGGTAGTGCCGCACGGCACCGCGTTGCTCCTCGCCCAGCTGCTGCCACCAGCCCAGCGTGGTGTCGTTGTCGTGTGTGCCCGTAAAGGCCACGGTGTTGGTGTCGTAGTTGTGCGGCAGGTAGGGATTGGCCGCGTTGTCCCCGAACGCAAATTGCAGCACCCGCATCCCCGGAAATCCGCACGCTTGCCTCAGCGCCGTGACAGCTGGGGTAATCAGCCCGAGGTCCTCGGCAATGATCGCGACTGGCCCGAGTGCGCCCTGCAGCGCATCGAAAAATTTCTGCCCCGGTCCCGCAACCCATCTGCCATTGACAGCGTACTCTTCTGACGCAGGAACTTCCCAGTACGACTCGAAGCCGCGAAAGTGATCCAGTCTCACGCCGTCGAAGGCGCCCATCAGGTGCGCGATCCGCTGTTTCCACCACGCGTAGCCGTCGGCTTCCATCGCGGGCCAGTCGTAGAGCGGATTGCCCCATCGTTGACCGGTGGCGCTGAAGTAATCCGGCGGCACACCCGCAACGACGGTCGGCTCGCCGCTCTTGCCCAGCAGGAACTGCGCGCGATGGGACCATACGTCGGCCGAGTGATGCGCCACGAAGATCGGTGCGTCGCCGACGAGGTGGACGCTGCGGTGGCGTGCATAGGAGCGCAGCGCCTCCCACTGGCTTGCGAACTGCCACTGGACGAAGCTCCAGAAATTGACCTCATCTGCAGCATCGACGCGCAATTCCTGAAGAGCGTCAGGGTCGCGCGCGGCATAGGGGGCGGGCCACACATTCCATGTCGATCTATAGCGCTCATCAAGGGTCATGAACACCGCGTAGTCCTCCAGCCACATGGCTTGCTCGCGGCAAAACGCGTCGAAGGACTCACGGTCGCTCTCTTGCGCGCGCGCTTCGAAGCCCTGCCACGCTTGCCGCAGCTTCGCCATCCGCCACGGTGTCACGCGGGCGTAGTCTTTGCGTCGGGTCTCGAAGCCGGGGTCTGCGGGCGGTGCCAGCCATCCGCGCCCGGCAAGTTGCTCCAGGTCGATCAGAAGCGGATTGCCGGCGAAGGTCGAAACGCTCTGGTAGGGCGAGTTGCCCGGGCCTGCCG
This sequence comes from Ramlibacter sp., assembly GCA_046597415.1. Lineage (GTDB taxonomy): Bacteria > Pseudomonadota > Gammaproteobacteria > Burkholderiales > Burkholderiaceae_C > Ramlibacter. Next base: position 782 of record JBKJKT010000079.1, on the reverse strand, counting down.
GGTTGAGCGGCAGCACCTGCCAGATCGTCTGCGCGGCTGTCGCCAGCCAGTCGATAAAGTGACGCGCCGACGCGCCCAGATCACCGCATCCGTGCGGTCCGGGTAGCGAAGTCGGGTGCAGCAGCACCCCGCTGCGGCGTTGTCCGAACAGGGACGGCGCGGCAACACGTTTCACGGCTCGATGTCCTGAACCAGCATGCAAAGCGAAGGTCCCTGTGCTTCATACAGTCCCGATTGCGGGGCTTCGTATGGTCCCGCCTGCGCGGTCATGCCGCCCCATTCGGGAAGAGCCGTATCGAGCGCAAGCCGCCAGGGGCCCGGTGGAAGCACGAACGTCAATGGGGAAGTGTCCGGGTGCATCAGCACCATCACACGCTCGCGCGCGGCCTGTGCGCCCTCGCCGCGTCCACCGCCTTCGCCGACCTCGATCACGTACGCAAAGCTGCGCTCCCAGGGGTTTTGCCAGTCGTGGTCCCACATGGCCATGCCGTCGGGCCGCAGCCACACGATGTCTCCGCCAGGGGCGTAAGGGTGGCCTGGTTCGTGAAACGGGTGACCCCGGAACCACTCGGGATGCCGCAGCGCAGGGTAGCGCTGGCGCAGGCTGCTGAGCGCGCCGACGAGCGATGCCATGCACTGGCCTGCGAATGCGTCTGCTCCCCCACGCGCCGGGTCCTCAAGGGCGTAGGACGCGCTCGTGCCTACGTGCTGGACATGTTGCCAGTCCACCCAGCCTATAGCGTTGTCCTGGCAGTCCGCGTTGTTGTTGCCGAGCTGCGTCC
>JBKJKT010000163.1:0-4316 GCA_046597415.1 Ramlibacter sp. | reverse complement strand
ATCAGCGTGGCCAGCAGCGTGTTCAGCGGCGGCGCCTTGTGCAGCGGCAGGATCAGGTTGTCGACCCGCAGGTGCAGCGCACCCAGTTCCAGGGAGGACTTGGGCAGCAGCGCGGGGAACGGCTTGGGGTTGGAACCGTCCGGATAGAACAGCCGCACGGCTTCGCGGATCACGGTGCCCAGCATCAGCGTGGCCAGCAGCGTGTTCAGCGGCGGCGCCTTGTGCAGCGGCAGGATCAGGAACCGGGCAATCACCGCGCCCAGCAGCCCGGTCAGCCCCACCGCGAACAGCACCACGGCAAGCAGCTGCAGCACCGGCGAGTTGATGCCCACATGGACCATGCCGATCGCCGCGGTGAGGCCCGCAAAGGCTCCGACCATCAGGACGTCGCCATGGGAAAACTTGATGACGTCGAGCACCCCGAAGAACAGGGTGAAGCCGACGGCGACCATGGCATAGATCATGCCAAGCATCAAGCCGTTGAAGATGTACTGACCGATTTCGCTCATCGCCCGATCCGAAACGTGGAGGGCCCGCCCCGGCGTGGCGCCGGGGCGGGTCGTACCTGATGCCTTTTTACAGGCCGGCCAGCTTGCGCTTGCCCTTGCCGTAGCTGCTGTCTTCCCAAACCACCCAGGCGCCGTTCTCCACGACGTACTTGGTGATCAGCGGCACGATGTTCTGGCGATGGTCGTCGAACGTCACCTTGCCCACGATGGTGTCGACGTCCTTGGTCTTGTTCAGGATCTCGATCACCTTCTTGCGGTCAGGGCCCGCCTTTTCGATGGCGTCCATGATCAGGTTGGCCGCCGCGAACGCGAACGGGCCGTAGGCCTCGGCCGGCTCGCCGTACTTCTGCTGCGAGTACTTGCCGGTGAAGAACAGGCCGCCCGGCAGCTTCTCCCAGGGCGCGCCCTCGATGAACGCCAGGCTGCCTTCGGCCAGCTCCTTGCCCGCACCCGTGATGTAGGCATCGGACTTGATGCCGGACGTGCCCTGCAGCTGCGCCTTGATGCCCAGCTTGTCCATCTGGGTGCGGATGCGCACGCCCAGCGGCGTCAGGCCACCGAAGTAGATGACGTCGGGCTTGAGCTCGCGGATCCTGGTGAGCTCGGAGGTGAAGTCCTGCTGGTCGGCCGTGACACCGAAGGTGCCGATGATGGTACCGCCGTACTTCTTGAGGTACTCGCTGAAGTACTTGTTGTGGCCCTTGCCGTAGTCGGTGGTGTCGTGGATCACGGCCCACTTCTTGTAGCCCAGGCCGGCCATGAACTTCGCCGCCACGTCGTTCTGGTTGATCATCGTGCCGTTGACGCGATGGATTTCCTTGTAGTTGTTGGCGTAGGTCACGTCGGGCAGCACGGCGCCCCATACCACGGCGGGCATGCCGAAGCGGTGGTACACGCCGGTGGTGGCCATCGCCACCGCCGAACAGTAGTGCGTGACGCCGGCGATGATGCTGCGGTCGGCGGCGACCTTGGTCGCGACCTGGACGCCGACGTTGGGCTTGCACTCGTCGTCCTGCGTGACGAGCTCGTAGGTGTACTTCGCCTTCGGGTCGGCATTGCGCAGGCGCACGGCCAGGTCGGCTGAGTTGCGGCCGCCCACGCCAAGGTTCGATACGCCCCCGGTCAGAGGACCGACGAATGCAATCTTGACCACGTCTTTCGCCAGGGCCGGCGCAGCCGCCAGGGACAGCGCCGCGAAGGCGGTGGCGACGCAGGCGAGAACAGCTCTCCTCGAGGACATGCTTGCTTTCCTTTCCAGTGAAGTGAGAGACGGACCCAATGGGCCACGGTGGTGCGGGTTCATGTAGCTTTCCAAACGTTCAAGTAACTTGAATGAAAGTTAGCAAAGTTTATGACACTGCAGGCGCGGCTAGTTCATGGTGGAAACCCGGAGAAATGCGTTTCGCCGCGACCGGTGCAGCGGCGGACCAGGCTCAGCCAGGCGTCGCCGGCGCGCCGAGGCCGGCTGAACGGCGCGTTAGCCCAGTTCCCTCAACGTCTTGCGCACCAGTCTGGAGCGCTCGCCCTCAGCCTCCCGTACAAATGCACTTGTAACAAAACGGACTGCTGCCATTTTTCCGACGGACCTTATTTCGCCCGACGGACTTTATTCCCGCCGTTCAAGACCGACCTTCCTGACGATCTACTCCACCGTCACGCTCTTGGCCAGGTTTCGCGGCTTGTCCACATCGGTACCTCTTGCGCAGGCGGTGTGATACGCCAGAAGCTGCAGCGGCACCACATGCAGCATCGGGCTGAGCGGGCCGTAGTTCTCTGGCATGCGGATGACGTGGATGCCGTCTTCGCTTTCGATGCGGGTGTCGGCATCGGCCAGCACATAGAGAACGCCGCCGCGCGCGCGCACCTCCTGCATGTTGCTCTTGAGCTTTTCGAGCAGTGCATCATTGGGTGCGACCGTGACAACTGGCATTTCACTGGTGACGAGTGCGAGCGGGCCATGCTTGAGTTCACCGGCGGCATAGGCCTCGGCGTGGATGTAGGTGATTTCCTTGAGCTTGAGCGCGCCTTCCAGCGCAATCGGGTAGTGCAGACCACGGCCCAGAAACAGCGCGTTTTCCTTGTTCGCAAAATCTTCGGACCAACTGATGACTTGCGGCTCCAGTGCGAGCACTGCCGAAAGTGCGGCGGGCAGATGGCGCATCGCCTTCAAATGCTGCGCCTCCTGTTCCTCGGTCAGCAAACCCTTGACCTGCGCGAGCACGAGCGTCAGCAGGAAGAGCCCAGCGAGCTGCGTCGTGAAGGCCTTAGTCGATGCCACACCAATCTCTGCACCGGCCCGCGTCACATAAGACAGCTGGCACTCGCGCACCATCGCAGAAGTCGACACATTGCAGATGGTCAGCGTCTTCGTCATCCCGTGCCCTTGCGCATGTCGGAGTGCGGCAAGCGTGTCGGCGGTCTCGCCTGACTGGCTGATCGTCACGACCAGCGTATTCGGGTTAGGGACGGAATCGCGGTAACGATACTCGCTCGCGATCTCCACCTGCGTCGGAATCTTCGCAATGCCCTCAAGCCAGTACTTCGCGGTGCATCCGCTGTAGTAGCTCGTGCCGCAGGCCAGGATCAGCACCGAATCGACTTCCCGGAAAACACGCAGGGCGCCGTCGCCGAACAGTTCCGGGACGATGCGTTGCACGCCTTCGAGCGTGTCGGCAACCGCGCGCGGCTGCTCGAAGATTTCCTTTTGCATGTAGTGCCGATAAGGTCCCAGTTCGGCTGCCCCGCTGTGCGCATTGACGGTCTTGACTTCACGCGTGACCGGCTTGTGCGACTTGTCCACAACCCAGTACTTGCCCAGTTGCACGTCGATGACGTCGCCCTCTTCCAGATACAGGATCTGGTCTGTCACGCCCGCCAGCGCCATTGCATCGCTGGCCAGAAAGTTCTCGCCGCCCTCCTTGCCAACCCCGAGGATCAGCGGTGAACCGGCGCGTGCGCCGATGACGCGATGCGGCTCGTCCTTGCAGAACACGGCAATTGCGTAGGCGCCGTGCAACTGCCTCACCGCCGACTTGACCGCGTCGAACAGGTCACCGTCATACAGGCTGTCCACCAGATGGCAGATGACTTCGGTGTCGGTCTGGCTCGCGAACTCGTATCCCCTGGCCTTGAGCATGCCGCGCAGCTCGACATAGTTTTCGATGATGCCGTTGTGAACCAGCGCGATGCGCCCCGCCTTGCTGCTTGCGTCCTGGCCAGGGCCGTGGCTGAAATGCGGATGGGCGTTGTGAACAGCGGGTACGCCGTGAGTAGCCCAACGCGTGTGTGCGATGCCCGTCGTGCCTTCGACATGCTCGTCTCGCGTCTGTTCGATCAGCTTGGCGACGCGGTCGGTGCTGCGCGCTCGCTTCAGACCGCCGGCATGAACAGCGACGCCGCAAGAGTCGTATCCGCGGTATTCCAGGCGCTGCAGGCCCTGCACAAGGACAGGAACGATATTGCGGGTTGAGACGGCGCCGACGATGCCACACATGTTGCGAACTCCTGAGTTAAGGCCTAAGGCAGAAACTGTAGGCTTTCGATCGAGAAATATGTAATCTCAATAGAGTTGTCTCTGGAATTTAATTACACTACAACCCATCAGCAAAATATAATTCAACGTTGAGATTCAATACGGAATTTAATTTCATTCTAGACGGCACCGACATTGCGCTGTTGAATCAACTTCAACTCGACGCGTCGCTGAACAACCAGGAGCTCGCGCGCGCCGTTCATGTCTCCGCGCCAACCTGCCTGCGCCGGGTCAAGCGTCTCCATGACGCCGGCTTCATCGAGCGCCAGATCGCC
>JBKJKT010000240.1:0-3783 GCA_046597415.1 Ramlibacter sp. | reverse complement strand
GAGTTGCGCGGGCGCGGCGCCGGGCAAGGCTGCCGTCACCATCACGGTGGGCAGGTCAATGTCCGGGAAGTTCTGGATCTTCATCGCGTTGAACGACAGCAGGCCGCCAAACGTGAGTAACACGAACAGCATGACGGCCGCAATCGGATTGCGGATCGACCAGGAGGAAACGTTGATCATGGTGTAAGCCGTTTCAGCGCAGGGCGGTGGAGGCCGCGCTGGCCGGGGCGGACGCCGCCGGACCTGCGACGGCGGGCAACGCGCTTACATCGGTCACGCGCACCAGATCACCATCGTTCAGAAAGCCCGCGCCATTCGCGACGATGCGCGTATCGGCGGGCAGGCCGCCCGTGATTTCGAACTGGTCGCCCACGAGCCGTCCGGTCTGCACCTTGAGTTGCGAGACGCGGTTATCGGCATTCACCCGATAGACATAGCTGAAACCATCGCGCACCGCGACGGCGGACTGCGGCAGGGTGAGCGCAGGACTTGCGCCCAGGTCGAACTCACCGCGGGCAAACATGCCCGCCAGTGCATTGCCCGTCCCGGGAAGCGGCGTCACATCGACATAGACGAGCGCAGCACGCGTTTGCGGATCGACAGTCGGCGCGATGGTTCGCACACGTCCCGAAAGACGCGCGCCGCTCGCAGCCGTGATCAGCGCCGTGGTGCCCGTGGTGAGGCGTCCCAGCTCGGTCGCGGTCACTTCGGCGCGCCATTCCAGCCGCCCTTGCCGGATCAACCGGAACAGCTCGACGCCGGGTGCGACGACCGCGCCAGCGGTTGCAGTGCGTGCTGAAATGATGCCGCTATCGGGAGACCGAATGTCCGTTTGCCCGACGCGCGCCTGCTGCGCCTGGACGAGTGCACGCGCAGCTTCGACCTTGGCCTGAGCGGTTTTTTCGGCGGTGACATATTGGTTGATCTGCGAAGCGCTCAGTGCGCCTGTGTTCTGCAACGTGCGTGCACGCTGGGCGTTGTTCGCGGCCTCGGCTGCTGCTGCCTCAGCTTCGGCCAAAGTCGCGCGGGTCTGCGCCGCCTCGGCACGCACCGTCTCACCTGCGAGCGTGGCCAATACCTGACCCTGCTTCACCCGGTCGCCGACGTTCACCCGAACCTGTGCGATGCGAAGGCCTGCGGCTTCGGCGCCGATGCTGGCCTCTTGCCAGGCGGTGATGTTGCCGTTCGCGGAAAGTTTCATCGGGAGGCTGACCTGCTTTGGAACGACGGTGGTCACGGTGAGCGCAGGTCGTACAGCGCCCTGGCTTTTCCTTTCTTCCGGCGCCTTGGGGCTGAGCACGAAGTAGAGGATTCCGGCGATCACGATGCCGACTCCTATGATCGCGGCGAGAACGGAGGGCTTGAGCTTCATTTGGTTCATGGTGTTCGCGGGGATGTTCAGGGTCTGGCAGCAGGTGCGCGTGCTGGTACGGAAGTGGGTGGTGGTAGGAGCGTCGTCGCATCGGCGGCGCTCCAACCGCCACCGAGCGCGCGGTACAGCGCAATCCAGGCCGCGCCGCGCTCACGGTGCAGGCCCACCAGCGCCGTCTCCGCAGCCAACGCCGTGCGCCGGGCATCCTCCAGTTCGACCAGGCTTGCAAGGCCGCTGCGATAGCGCGCTTCGGTCGCAACGAACGACATCCGATACCCTTCGGCTGCCACGCGCGCATCTTCATTGCGAAGGCGAGCACTTTCCAGATTGACCAGGGCGATTTCGACTTCGCGCACCGCTTGGCGCACGCTGGCCAGGTAAAGGGCCACGGCCTCGTCGTAGCGAGCCTGCGCGGCATCGACATTGGCCGCGCCTCTGCCGCCGTCGAAGATCGGCAGCGTCAGCCCCACGGGGCCGATCGACCAGGTCTGCACATCCGCGCTCGCACCGGAAATCCGCGCGTGTCCCACCGCGATGGAGCCGTTGAGCGACAGGCGTGGCAACCGCTGCGCCCGAGCGGTGCCGACATCGGCGCTGGCTGCTTCCACTTCGCGCGCGGCCTGAAAAACATCCGGTCGTTGCGCCAGCAACTGCGCGGGCACGGAGGCAATCGGCAGCGCCACGTTCGTGCTGGGGTCCACCCAGGTGGCAGTGAGCTTCTGGCGCAGCAGGGGCTCGGGCATGGCGCTCAGCGCGACGAGCGTTTTGATCTCGATGTCGCACAGCGCGCGTTGTTGCGTCGTGCGCGCAGAGGCTTCGGCTGCGCTGGCGCGCGCAAGTGCGGCGCTGGCGGGAGCTGCAAATCCGGCATCGGCGCTGAGTTTCGTCAAGCGCGCGGTTTCACTTCGCGAGGTCGCGTCGTTCACTGCGACCGCGAGTTGCCGCTCGCAGCTGCGAAGGTTGATGTAGCTGTTGGCAGTCTCGGCGGCCACGGACACGCGCGCATCGTGCCATCTGGCCTCGGCTCCCACAAGCCGGGCCTGGGTCGCGTCGGCAGCAAGACGATTCCCGCCGAAAAGATCGATCTCCCAAGTCGCTTGCATCCCGACCTGCGCGACCGTGGCCGTTGGTGCCGGTGGCTGGGTGTTACCCCGCGAGACAGAGGCTTGCCCGTTCAGCGTCGGAAGCAGCACAGCGCCAGCAGCTACACGCGCTGCGCGGGCCTGCTCGATGCGCGATCGGGCTGTAGCGACATTGGGGCTGGCCACTTGTGAGGCTTCGATCAATTCGACCAGAAGCGGATCGCCCAGTTGTTGCCACCAGGTTCGCAAATCGCCCAATGCTCCGTTGTGGGGCAAGGGCGAATACCACTGCGCAGGAAGTTGCACTTGCGCAGATTGCGGTGGTCGTGGCACCGCGCACCCTGCAATGCTCAACGTCACAGCTGCCGCAACCACAGCGGCGGCGAATCGGATTTTCTTCATGGGTCCTTCCCGGATCGGGTGGGAATAGCGGTCGGACGGGGCCCTTGTGCGGCCAGCCCGCGCGCGCAACCCGCAAATCTACCATTGGCGGCGGGCCTGGAAATGTCAGTTGTGTGTCCGCCGCGCTCAGCCGAATACCGCGCCCCAGAGCCTGATCACCGCTTCACGCTCGGCCACCAGCTGGTCCATCGACACATGTGTGGGCTCTTCATTGAGCCGCGCCCGGTGCTGGATACGCCGAAGTTCGCGATAGGCGCTGGCGGCCGCCTCACCGACGCCGGTCGGCAGCAAGCCGCAAGCCTCGGCGCGCTGCAAAAGCGCAATGTTGCCGACGTTCGCAATCAGCTCGCGGTGTTGCTCCGATTGCGAGAGTACAAGGTACTGCACCGCAAACTCCACATCGACCATGCCGCCCGCGCTGTGCTTCACGTCGAAGCCCCCCGCCTTTACCGGATGCGCAGCGGCGACCTTCTCGCGCATCGCCATGATCTCGGAGCGCAATGCAGCCGCATCGCGCGGCGCCGTGATCACCGATTCGCGCACCGCATCGAAACGCTCGCGCAGCGGCTCTTCACCCAGCACAAAACGCGCGCGCGTCATGGCTTGGTGTTCCCATGTCCACGCCGTGTTGCTGCCGCGGCGTTGCTGGTAATTGGAATAAGCGTCGAATGTCGTGATCAGCAAGCCCGAGTTGCCATTCGGACGCAGCGCCGTATCGATCTCGAACAGATCACCTTCGGAGGTCTTCACGGTCAGCCAGTTGATCATCTTGCGAATGAATGCGGCGTAAGCCTCGGGTGAGCGTTCGTCGTCGTCTTCATGAACAAAGACGATGTCCAGGTCGCTGCCGTATCCCAGCTCTTTGCCCCCCAGCTTGCCGTAACCGATGATCGCGAACCGCGGCGTGTCGCGGTGTTTTTGCTTCAG
>JBKJKT010000158.1:0-31732 GCA_046597415.1 Ramlibacter sp. | reverse complement strand
TCCAGCGAAGCTCCCTGGAATGGTGGAGGCCAGATACCCGCCGAGCATCCCACCGGCTGGCAAACCGAAGCGCCGAGCGCACTGCCGCATGCCGAATCCGAATTCGCCCCGGTCGCGCTCGATCGCGGAGGCCTGCAACGCGTGAAAGCCGACTTCGTCCGTGCGACCGAACGCGCGACTCGCCTGGGGCTGGAAGGGATCGAGGTACACGGCGCGCACGGCTACCTCCTGCACCAGTTCCTGTCGCCCATTTCCAACCAGCGAACCGACGAATACGGCGGCAGCCTGGAAAACCGCATGCGCTTCCCGCTGGAAGTCTTTGACGCCGTGCGCACTGCGTTTCCGGCAGACAGGCCGGTGTGGATGCGCGTGTCCGCAACCGACTGGGTGGAAGGCGGATGGGATCTCGATCAGACGATCGAGCTGGCGCGCGAACTGAAGGCGCGGGACTGCGCGGCGATCCATGTCTCCAGCGGCGGCATCTCGCCCGCGCAGAAAATCGCAGTCGGACCCGGCTACCAGGTGCCGTTTGCCCAACGGATCAAAGCGGAAGTTGGCCTTCCGACGGTTGCAGTTGGTCTGATCACAGAACCCGAACAGGCAGAAGAGATCATTGCGCGAGGCAAGGCCGATGCGGTTGCGTTGGCGCGGGCGATGCTTTATGAGCCGCGCTGGCCCTGGCACGCTGCTGCCAGACTCGGCGCGCATGTGTTTGCGCCGAAACAATACTGGCGCTCGCAACCCCGTGAGTACAAGGATTTGTTCGAGGGGATGCAACACGGACAGCGGTGAATTTGCTGCTGCTCCCAAAAGGCGATGCCAGCGTCACCGCCGCTTCCTGCGCAGCAGAAGCACAGCGAGTGCCACGACCGTACCGGCCACAACCACCTTGCGGATGGCACCGGCGCGGTTGTAGCGGAATTCGGCGGGACCGCCCATCTCGGCAAAGATGTTCGGAACGTGCCCATGCGCGATGTCGGACACAAGACCTTCCCCCACATTGACACGGTCCGCGAACAGAAGGATGAGCCAGTGCCGCAGGTCGTTCTGGTACGGCCCGCGGTAGTTCATCGCCAGCATGGAAGTATCCTGATAAGGTAAAAAAGGGGGCATGCAGCCCCCTGTCGATTCATGCGCAGTTAGCGTCTGCCGCCCGAGCCCTGACCGCCGGAGCCCTGACCGCCGGAACCACCCTGGTTGCCGCTCTGGTTGCCACCCTGGTTGCCACCAGCTTGCCTGCCAGCGCTGGAGCTTTCGCTACCGCTCTGACCACCTTGACCGGCTTGACCACCTTGACCACGCTGGCCGCCACCGCTGGCCTCGCCACCCCTGCGGCCACCTTCGCGCGGTTCTTCAGTGCTGAACTCCTCCACGCTGTCGCTCTCGGGCGCTGCCTTGCCGCCTTCACGGGCTATCTCGCGTTGACGCTGCGGGTCCGTTGAAGCGAAGCCACGATCGGAGTTGACACCCTTGTTGCCGCTCTGATCACCGCCCTGATTTCCACCCTGATTGCCCTGATTACCTTGAGCCATGTTTCATCTCCTGTTTCAGTTTGCATGCGAACAACGCGCTCGCATGAAAAACATTAAGAGACGAGCACCGCCGGGCGCAGGTCGGAAATTGCAAGAGAGGCTTGTAGGACCTCGTTGCGGAGCTTGACTGGCGCGAAGCGCAGCTTCAGCGCAGTTGAAGAGCCTTGCCCAGGCGACTCACACCTTCGATGATTTTCTCTGTCCCGACGGTTGCGAAACTCAGCCTGAAAGTGCTCTTGTCCGCATCCGTCGCGAAGAACGGCGCGCCCGGCACAAAGGCAACGCCCTGTTCGATCGCGCGTTTGGCAAACTCGCCGGCATCCGCGATCTGGCCGCGTGCCCCGGTCAATCGGGCCCACACGAAAAGCCCGCCTTTCGGTGCTGTGAATTCAACTGCATCGCCCAGTTCCCTGCGAAGCGCCTGTCCCATCGTTTCGGCTCGTTCCGCATAAACCTTGCGCACCGTGTCGAGCGCGCGCGGCATGCGTCCGGCCTTGAGGTATTGCGCTGCCGTTGCCTGTGCCAATGTGCTGGTTGCGGCATCGTTGAATTGCTTGCACATGACACACCGGGCCATCAGCTCGGGCTGGGCCACCATCCAGCCCACGCGAAGGCCGGGACTCAGCACCTTGCTCAAGCTGCCGCAGTACGCGATCCAGTCCCTGCTGCCCCTCACTTCGCTGCTGAGCGCCAGCAGGCTGGTGGGCGGCGCTTCGCCGAAGTACAGGTCGCCGTAGGGGTTGTCTTCGACCACCAGCACCTGATGCTTCACTGCGAGTTCAAGCACGCGCTTCCTGCGTTCCAGGCTGAGCGTTGCGCCGCTCGGATTGCCAAATGTCGGAATCAGGTACACGAGCTTGGGCTTGTGTTCTTCGATCAGCTGCTCCAGCACATCGACCCTGACCCCGTGCGCGTCGACAGGTGCGCTGACGAGGTCGGCGCCATAGAGACGGAAACACTGGATCGTTGCCAGAAAGGTAGGGCCCTCGACGATGACCTTGTCGCCGGGGTCGATCATGGTCTTGCCGATCAGGTCGAGCGCTTGCTGGCTGCCAGTGGTGACGATGAGGCCGTCGTGCTTCACCTCGATGCCGGTGGCTGCCATGAACCGGGCGAGTTGCACACGCAGCGGGTCGTAGCCTTCACTCGCGCCGTATTGCAGCGCTGGGCCGGGCTCTTCATCGAGCGCTTTGTTCACGGCCTCCCGCATGCCTTCCACATCGAACAGTGCCGCATCCGGAAAACCGCCGGCAAAGGAAATGATGCCGGGCTTGCCCAGAAGCTTGAAGAGCTCGCGAATCGCCGAGGTCTCGACATTGTTCAGGCGGTCTGCAAAGGCGAGCGGATGCGGTGTCTGTGAAGGCGTGGAGGACATGATTCTGGCGCTTGAGCTTTGTTGGGTTGATCTCAATGGTAGTCAAACTGAACGAAAGAAATTTTGAGTAAAAAAGTTTTTTACAAACCGTAGAACACCGGTATTCTTACTTCTTTTGAATTCATATTAGATGCATGAGCCTGTTTGAACTACAACCATGAAAAACCTCAAACTTACCCACATCACCAGCGCCGCAGAACTGTCAGGGTTCGTCAGGACGACTCGTTTGGATCTGGCCCTGACCCAAAAGGAAGTCGGCGACCAGATTGGCGTCAAGCAGGCGCGCATCGCCCAGATCGAGAACTTCACCGGCCTCGTCAGCTGTGAGCAACTGCTGCAGGTGCTCAAGGCATTGCGCATCCAGCTCTACCTGTCAGAACCGGCGCCAGCCGACGCGGAGCAAACGCCTCCGACCGCCCCGCCTGGTACCGGGCAAGATCGCAGCGATTCGCTGTGGTGAGTCGTGGCCAACACAGATCTTGCTGTATGGATGAACGGCGTGCGCGTTGCACTCTGGACGCAAACGCCCGCAGGCAAGCAGATTCTTCGGTACGACCGCGCATGGGAGGCTTCCCCCCTGAAGCGATCGCTGGCCTTGTCGCTGCCCATCCTGCCCGACTGTCCTGATGTCACCGGCGCGCCGGTCGCGAACTACTTCACCAACCTTCTGCCAGCGAACGAGCAGATGCGGGAGCGCATGCGCCGCCGCTGTGGCGCGCCGGCCGCAAGCGCGCGCCACCTGCTCGCCGCTTTCGGTGCGGACTGCCGGGGAGCCGTGCGCCTGCTTGCGGATGGCGTGTCGCCGGCACTGCCGGACCACAGCGATGGACAGGTGCTCGACTCCCGGCAGATCGAACAACTTCTCGCCGAAGCAGGCGGCGATGCGCCCGAAGGTAGTTCGCTTCTTGGCGATCTGCGCGTCTGCCTGACCGGCTCGCACCCCAAGGTCGCATTGCTCAAGGTGGGCCATCAGTGGCACCTGCCGCACGCAGGTACGCCGACGACGCACATTTTCAAGTTGCCGGGCGAGGCGCTCGCACTTGAAAACGAGTGGCTGTGCCTGGCCATCCTGCGCGCGCTCGGCTTGCCCGCCGCGCAGGCACACCTGCTGCGATTCCGCACGCAACAGGCGCTGGTCGTGGAACGATTCGACAGGCGCTGGAGCGAAGGCCGCCAGACGCACATCGGGCTCCCGATGGAAAGCGTCCAGCAAGCGATAGGCAAGGGCACGACGGTGCGCAGCGAGCGCGCTGTGCGCCCCGGTCTGAAAGCAGGCATCTGGCTGCTGGCGGCCGGCTCGCGTGTCAATGGGGATAGTCAGCGCCTCTTGCTTGGCGACATGGCGTTGTGGCTGCTGGCATCGCCCGATACGACTGCAAGGCGCTTCTCGATTTTCCTGGAGCGTTGCCAGGGGTTTCGCCTGACACCGATGTGCGGCGTGGTGTCGAGGTGGACTCAGCGCGAAGGTCTTGACGAGCCCGGCGCAATCGACTGGAAAGAGATCGCCAGGAAGTGCGGACTGCCGCACGCATTCGACTTGATGGAAACGATGATCCGGCAGCTTCCGCAGGCGCTGGCCGAGGTGGAAACAACATTGCCTCGAAACTTTCCTCACCAGGTGTTCGACACGATCCGCAATGGCATGCTTGCAAGGGCACGCACGGTGGTTGCAAACATTTAACCTGGCAGCGACAAGGCAGAATGCGGACTCCTCTTGCCAATCCACTACCATGATCGAGAAACACCTGGATATCGCCACAGCCGATGGCGCAATGAATTGCTTCGTCGTGTTCCCGGAGGGTGAAGGGCCGCATCCGGTCGTGCTGTTCTACATGGACGCACCCGGCAAACGGGAAGAACTCCACGACATGGCCCGGCGGCTCGCGGCGGGAGGCTACTACGTGGTGCTGCCTAACCTCTACTACCGCCGCACGCGCGACTACTGGCTGCGCGAGCGGACCGAAGAGAGCATGGCCGTGATGTTCGGGCACATGGATGCAACCACCAACGCCATGGCGGTGACCGACACCGCGGCAATGCTCGCCTTCGTCGATGCGCAACCCGAAGCGGACAGCAGGCGCATCGGCGCAGTCGGTTACTGCATGGGCGGTCCGTTCGTGATGCACGCTGCCGTGGCATTCCCCGATCGCCTTGCGAGCATCGCGTCAATTCATGGCGCGCGGATGGTGACCGACAAGCCCGACTCGCCCCACCTGATCGCGTCGCGAATCAGGTGCGAGACTTACCTGGCTTGCGCCGAAATCGACAAATGGGCGCCCAGTGCCCACATTGACACTCTCGAAGCGGCCATGAAGGAAGGCGGGGTGAACTTTCGCATCGAGTGGTATCCCGGCGCCCAACACGGCTTTGTTTTTCCGCAACGAGCCGGCATTTATGAAGCGGCCAGCGCAGAGCGGCACTGGGAGCGGCTATTCGATCTTTTCGGCCGCACGCTCGGCCTGGAAACGGGCGAACAAGGGGACGCAATGGGTAGTTTGAATTTGAAGGTCGGCATGCCGATCCTGAAGCGGCTCTTGTGGGGCGCACGTGAAGATCGAAAGCTGATCCAGCAGGCCGGGATGAATTTGGTTCCTGCCAATTTCTACTCCAGCATTCCATCGATTGCAGAAGTTCTCGAGTCGTACGAGTACACAGCAGGTGCGGTGCCCTACCTGAATGAGAGCATCTTCAATCCGGTTGCGATGCGCGAGACGCTCGCTGAACTGGTTGCCTGGTCGACAGACTTCACCCCCGAGCTCGAAGGCGATCAGGAGACCTGCTCCTCTTACTTCTGGAAAAACAGCCAGTTCTCTTACAGCGACGCGATGTCTTACTGGGCATTTGTGCGCAAGACAAAACCCGCAACCATCGTTGAAATCGGCAGTGGCTTCTCAGCGCTGGTCGCCATGCAGGCGCTGGAGAAAAACGGCGCTGGCACGCTGCAATGCGTCGAGCCCTATCCGCGCCCATTCATCACCGGATTGGCGGCCGAGGGACGCATCAAGCACATCCCGGTACGCGCACAGGACGTGACGCCAGAGATGCTCAACGAGATGCTGGGCGATGGCGACATTCTTTTCATCGACTCGACGCACACTGTGAAGTCCGGGAGCGACTGCCTGCACATCTACTTGCGCCTCCTGCCTGCCATTCGCAAGAAGGTACTGGTCCACGTTCACGACGTATTTCTGCCCTTCGGCATGCCGCAGGCCTGGCTGCTCGACAAGCACATCTATTGGACCGAACAATATCTGCTGCTGGCGTTTCTCACCGACAACCCGCGAACTCGCGTGCTCTTCGGAAGTGCGTACCACGAGCACTTCAACAAGCCGTTGCTCGAGGATTTCATGCACGGCCAGTTCGCAATCGGCGGTGCCAGTTTCTGGTTCGAGTACGACGGTCGCCGGTAAGAGGCAAGGCTTAGCGCTTAGCGACTGAGCATCTTGCCCTCTCGCGTGACCATCGCCAGATCAACGAACTTGCTGCCGTGCTGCGTGCCTCCACCGAACGTGACCTTGTAACCCCCGAGATCGTATGTGCCCAGGTTCTGCAGCGCTTCAAGTACGGTCTTGGCCGAAACAGGTTTCTTCGCCCGGCGAATGGCTTCGCCCAGCACCTTGGCTGCAAAGCAGGCCTCTAGTTGCGTGCTGTTCATTGGCCCCTTGGCGCCTGCCGCCTCCAGGGCCTTCGCGCATTCGCGCACGGCTGGCATGTTCGAAGTCGGATTCGGCACAACCTGCGCAATCGACACACCAGACGCCGTTGCACCCGCAGCCGTGATGAACTGGTCAGCACCTATGAACGAAAGACTCGAAGTGGGGATGACCCGACCCGCATCGACCATCCCCTTTTGCATTTGAGCGGCCGCGCCCGAAAGCACGGTGGTGAGAATGAGCTCTGGTTGCTGCGCCATCACGGCCGCGACTTCCGCCTTGCCGACAGAGGTATTTCGCTTGAGGGCGAGTGCCTGCGGTGCCAGATTGATCTTCTTGAGGTATTGCTCGACCACCGCCAGGTTCTGTTTGCCCACCTCGTCGTCGTAGTGGACAACCGTGACGCGCTTGAGCCCAAGGCTCATCCAGAAATTGAGGATCTTCTCCATCTCTTGCCCGTAGGAGGCGCGAACTGTGAAAAGCACAGGGCTGTTCACCCTCACCGGGTTGGCACCGGAAAACGGAGCGAAGAATGCAACTTCGGCTTTCTCGGCCTGCGGAATGGCATCTAGGCTGAGCGTCGCGGAGGCAAAGCCAAACAGCGCCAGCACACTCTTGTTTTCAAGAAGGGTTTTCGCGTTGGCTCCCGCAGTCTTGCGATCGTTCTTGTCGTCCAGCGACAGCAATTCAATTGGCTTGCCCTGCACACCACCCCGGGCGTTGACGCTCGCGAAATAAGCGTTCGCGCCATCGCGAATGTCGATGCCGAATGCGGCATTTCCCCCCGTGAGCGGCACGGACTGGCCGATAACCCATTTGTCGGCCTGCGCCTGCGCTGCAATCGCGGCCAATCCGAGCGCCGCGCCCATCCAAATCGCCTTCATTGAAACCCCCCGTAAATCAACCGTACCTCAGCCTCAAACGGTAACTCGGGTTACTGGAAGTTCGTTAGGGATTCTCGCTAGCCCGAGCGCAACAGATTGTTAGAGCCGATGTTCTCGTGGAATTGTTGGCATACCAACGAATTCCAAAGTTCTACCCAGTCAGTGACCGATGTTTAGTACCCAGCCACCAGACCGTCACGGCGCGAATCGCTGGCAGCGATGTAGCCGTCACGCGACGGATCGCCCTCACGCCAGATGAACTGGCCCGAGCCGAAATCCATGTAGCTGTCGTTGATCACTTCCAGCTGATGGCCGCGCGCCGCCAGTTCCTGGACGACAGCCTTGTCCATCTGCTGCTCGACATTCAACTCGAGGCCTGAGTTGAAACGCCACCGGGGCGCGTCGCACGCAGCCTGCGGGTTCTGCTTGTAGTCGATCATGCGAACGAGTGTCTGCAGGTGGCCCTGCGGCTGCATGTTGCCGCCCATGACGCCGAACGACATCACGGGCTGGCCATCCCGCGACAGGAACGCCGGGATGATAGTGTGGAAGGGCCGCTTGCCCGGCGCCACCTGGTTGGGGCCTGCATCGACGCTGAAGCCGTGTCCGCGGTTTTGCAGGCTGATGCCGAAGCCCGGCTCCACACAACCCGAACCGAAGCCCATGTAGTTGCTCTGGATGAAGCTCACCATCATGCCGTTCTCGTCGGCGCTGGTGAGATAGATCGTGCCGCCCTTGACCGGGTTGCCCGCCTTGAAATCCTGCGCGCGCTTCATGTCGATCAGCCTGGCGCGTGACGCGAGGTAGCTGTCGTCCAGCATCTGCTCGGGCGTTACGGTCATGCTCGACGGCTCGGAGACGTATTGATAGACGTCGGCAAATGCGAGCTTCATCGCTTCGATCTGGATGTGCTGCGAATCGGCGCTGTCAACGGCGTGCGATGCGATGTCGAATTTCTCGACGATACCCAGCGCAATCAGCGCGGCGATGCCCTGCCCGTTCGGCGGAATCTCGTGAACGGTGTAGCCGCGATAGTTGCGGGCGAGCGGCTTGACCCATTCGGGCTTGTAGGCCGCCAGATCGCTGGCCTTCAGGCTGCCGCCATTGTTAATTGCGAACTTCTCCAGGGCGGCTGCAATTTCGCCCCGATAGAAAGCCTCCCCGTTCGTTTGCGCAATCAGGCGAAGCGCCCTGGCCGCCGACTTGAACTGCCACAGCTCGCCAACATTCGGCACCCGGCCATGGGGCATGAAAGCCTGTGCGAAGCCGGGCTGATCGCTCAGCTCCTTCGAACCTGAGTTCATTTTCTGTTGCACCACCACGGGAATCAGATAGCCACGCTCGGCGATCTCGATGGCCGGCTCCAGCAGGTCGGCAAAGGGGAGCTTGCCGAACCGCTCGCTCATCGCCTTCCAGCCAGCGATAGCACCGGGTACCGTCACGCTGTCGATGCCACGCTTCGGGGGCTTGGTGCCCTGGCTGTACTTGCGCGTGAAGTAATCCGGAGTCCAGGCCTGGGGCGCTCTACCTGATGAGTTCAAGCCGTGCAACTCCTTGCCGTCCCAGATGATCGCGAAGGCATCGCTGCCCAGGCCATTGCTCACGGGCTCGACGATGGTCATGGCCGCAGCGGCTGCGATGGCCGCATCGACGGCGTTGCCACCTTTCCACAGCATGCGCAAACCGGCCTGCGAGCCAAGCGGATGCGACGTCGAACAGATGTTGCGCGCGAAGACAGGCAGGCGCGTGGTCGGATAGGGGTTGTTGAAGTCAAAGTTCATCTGGCGATTATTGCCGCGCGCAGTCAATCGTGCTTGGGTGCGCCTAGACTCAGCCGTAATGAAAAAGGAATTGATCGAACCCTTCTTTGCGACGCTTCGTGCAGCGAACCCCATGCCCACCACCGAGCTCGAGTTCACGACACCCTTCGAACTGCTGGCTGCCGTGCTGCTGTCTGCGCAGGCAACCGACGTCAGCGTGAACAAGGCGACCCGCAAGCTCTTTCCTGTGGCCAACACTCCGCACGCGATTGTTGAACTTGGGCAACCCGGGCTCGAGGACTACATCAAGACCATCGGGCTTTACCGCATGAAGGCGAAGCACCTGATCGAGGCCTGCCGCATCCTGGTCGATCGCCATGGCGGTAGGGTGCCTCGTTCGCGCGAAGAACTGGAGGCGTTGCCGGGCGTTGGGCGCAAGACGGCAAACGTTGTCTTGAACACGGCGTTTGGCGAGGCGACGATGGCCGTGGACACACACATCTTCCGTGTAAGCAACCGCACGGGCCTTGCTCCTGGCAAGGACCCCCTGGCGGTGGAGCTTGCGCTGCTCGAACGGGTGCCCAAGGAGTACATGCACGACGCGCACCACTGGCTGATTCTTCATGGCCGCTATGTGTGCGTGGCGCGAACGCCGCGGTGCTGGGCGTGTGCGGTGAGCTCGTATTGCGACTATCGGCCCAAGACCTTGCCTCCCTGACTCTTTGCCATGTCCCCTCCCCTTCCGGGGGAGGGTTAGGGTGGGGGCATGCAGCGCGCGATTCCGGCCTGCCCCATCCCGGCCTTCCCCCAGAGGAGGAAGGAGGAAGTTACAACACCCCGACTGCCTCCACCTCCACCTTGAACCCATAGTGCAGCGGCCCCGTCGGCACCACCGCCCGCGAAGGCTTTGCCGACCCGGCCCATCCTGCATAGACCGCATTGAACGCCGGCCAGTTGTCCAGGCTATCAACATAGACACGCACCTGGACCAGCTTGTCGATGCTGCTGCCAGCGGCTTCCAGCGCAGCCTGCACATTGGCCAGCACCTGCACCGCCTGGATCTCGAAGCTGGCATCACTCAGCTTCGTTCCGTCAGGCCGTATCGGCAACTGCCCTGAGACGAAGACAAAGCCATTGGCCACGCTTGCATGGCTGTAGTGACCGCCGGGCTTGGCCATGCCAGGTGGATTAACGCGAATGGGTTTGCTCGACATGGGATTCACCAGCCGTAAAAACGAGGCAGCGTTGTGATAGCGCCGTCGGCGCCCAGCAACTGGTACTCAGGAAACTGGGCACCGGTGGCGCACGCGTGATTGGGAAGAATGCGCAACTGCGTGCCGACAGGCAGCTCCGACGCGATATCAAGGGCTGCCAGGCCTGTCCGGTTCGACACCGTCACCACACCATGCTCCTGATTCGCGGAAATCAACAAATAGCCGTCCATCGGCCGCCCCTGCGCATCGCACACCTGGCCGTAGCCGTAGTCCTGCGCCTGCGATTGCGTTCCGCGATCACGGCTCATCGCCATCCAGCCCGCATCGACAATCGCCCAGCCCTTTTCGCGTTGATGCCCAATCACAGTCGTGAGCACACTCAATGCAATGTCGTCCTGAGAGCAGACACCCACATTCGCCATCACCAGGTCGAAGAACACATACACACCCGCTCGCACTTCGGTCACGCCTTCAAGATGCTGCGCGGACAACGCAGTCGGCGTCGATCCGACACTGACCATGGCACACGGCAGACCTGCTTCGCGCAGGCGCTGCGCGGCCCTCACGCAGCCCGAGCGCTCCTGCTCGGCCATCTGGCGCAGAGACTCGGGTGTGTTGCAGTTGTAGCTTTCGCCCGCATGGGTCATCACGCCGCCGAGCCTGGCGCCGCCTTCAACAAGCGCCCGGCCCACGTCAATCAGCAGCGCATCGTCTGGCTTGACGCCCGAGCGGTGACCATCCGTGTCGATCTCGATCCACGTCTCGAATGATTCACCATGCTTGCGGCCGAACGCCGCAATCGCTCGCGCGCCCTCTACGCTGTCGGTCACGAGCTTCAGGTCACAGCCCTTTCGGCGCAGCGCGAGCGCTTGACCCAGCTTGTTCGGCGCAATGCCGACAGCATAAAGAATGTCCGTGATGCCGGCATCAAAGAACTGTTCGGCCTCTTTTAATGTCGAGACCGTGATGCCCGACGCACCGGCATCTATCTGCGCTCGAACCACTTCCACGCACTTCGATGTCTTGACGTGCGGACGAAACTTCACGCCGAGCGCAGTCATGCGCTCCTGCATGCGGTGGATGTTGTTTTGCATGCGCGCTGCATCGACCAGCGCAGCGGGGGTTGGGATGTCGGTGAACTTCATTGTGTTGATCCTACATCCCTACATCCCTACATCCCTACATCCCTACAACCCTACAACCCTATAAACCGCGCCAGCCACCGCCCAGGGCCTGGATCAGCGCGACGGCTGCCACCTGCCGGTCCGACTGCGCGGTCACCACTGCGCGCCGCGCATTCGCAGCCGTTACCTGCGCATTGATGACTTCGGTGTAGCTCACCTGACCGGCGAGGTACCGGTTGAGCACCTGTTGCTCGACCAGGTTGGCTGCCGTGACTGCCTGCTGGCGCAACACGAGTTGCTGCTGCAGGATTCGCGATGCCACCAGCTGATCCTCGACATCCTGGAAAGCCGCGAGCACCGTTTGCCGGTAGCGCGCTGCCGCTTTCTCCAGAGCCGCACGCGCGCCATCGACTCGCGCACGGTTCGCACCTGCATCGAAGATCGACTGGGCCAGCGATGCACCGAGGGACCACGCGAGCGCCGATGCGCTGAAGAGATCGCCAATGCTCGCCGCACCCAGGCCCAGTTGGCCCGAAAGACGTATGTTGGGGTAACGCGCCGCCTGCGCGATGCCGATCTGCTCATTGGCCTGCGCCACGCGACGCTCGGCCGCAGCGATGTCGGGCCTGCGCAGCAACAGCGTCGAAGGCACATCGAAAGGCACATCGGGCACTGCGCCCATCCACGTCGGCCGGGGGGCCAGCGTGAAGTTCGCGGGTGCCTGGCCGATGAGCACCGCAATCGCATGTTCGAGCACTGCCCGTTGCCGCTCGATGCCCAGGATTTCGGCACGGGCGTTGATCAATTGCGTCTGCGCCTGCAACTGGTCGGTGCGCGCAACGATGCCCGCGTTGTAGCGGTTGGTCGCGATGTTGAAGGTTCGCTCGTAACCCGCGATGGTCTGCAACTGCAACTCGCGCTGCACATCGAACTCGCGCAGGTTGAAGTAGTTGATGGCGAGTTCGCCCTGCGCCGACAGCCGCGCTGACTGCAGGTCTGCAGCACTGACCTGCTCTGCTGCGCCGGCACGGTCCACGCCACGCTGCAGCCGGCCCCACACATCAGGCTCCCATGCTGCGCCTATCCCCAGGCTGTAGTTGCTGCGAGTCGGCGTATTGCCGCCACCGCCACCACGCGAGGCGCCGGAGTCGAGGTTTACCGTCGGAAACAGCGACGCACGTTGCTCCGCCACCAGCGCGCGAGCCTGCGCATAGGAAGCAACCGCAGCAGCCACGTTCTGGTTGGACACTTCGACGCGCGACGCAAGATCACTCAGCACCGGGTCTTCGAAAAGTTGCCACCACGGCCCGCGCTCCAGCATGTCGGCAGGAACCGCCTTCACCCACTCACCGCGCCCCTGCTTGAAGGCGACAGGCGTGTCGATGACAGGCACCTGATAGACCGGCCCGACCGCGCAGCCGGAAATGGCAAGCGCAATCAGGATCGGGGAAAGACGGAAGGAAGCAGGAAGTGATTTCATGGGCGGTCAGGTACCAGCGGATTGCGCGCGGGCGGGCGCGTGACGGCCCAGCTCGCGTTCATGCGGGCTGCGGCGACGCAGTTTGTCAAGCAGGAGATAGACGACCGGTGTCGTGAGAAGCGTGATCACCTGGCTGGCGATCAGCCCGCCGATGATCGTGATGCCCAGTGGCCTGCGCAACTCTGCACCCTCGCCGAAGCCTATGGCCAGCGGCAATGCGCCCAGACCTGCTGCCAGCGTTGTCATGAGGATGGGGCGAAAGCGCAGCAGACACGCCTCGCGCACTGCGGCATACGGAGAGAGGCCGCGCGAACGCTCTGCATCGAGCGCGAAGTCGATGATGAGAATCGCATTTTTCTTGACGATGCCGATCAGCAGGAACAGCCCGATCAGGGCGATCACCGACAACTCCATCTTGAACATCAGCAAGGCAAGCGCGGCTCCCACACCCGCCGATGGCAGCGTGGACAGCACCGTGATCGGATGCACCAGGCTTTCATAGAGCACGCCCAGCAGGATGTAGATCACGATGATGGCTGCAAGGATCAGCATGGGCTGTTCGCTCTGCGATTCCTGCGCTGCCCTTGCAGTGCCCTGGAAACTCCCACGGACGTTGATCGGCATGCCGATCGAGGCTTCGGCCTGGCGGACCGCGTCCTGTCCATCCTGCAGGTTGCTGCCTTCGGCCAGGTTGTACGAAATCGTGGTCGCGAGTTCCGCATCCTGATGACTGACAGCACTGGCGGTCGCCCTTTCGCTGAACTTCGCGATGGCCGACAGGGGAACCATGGTCGTCGCCCGGGTGCCCACGGCCTGGCCCGTTGACTGGTCTCGCAGCCCGGGGTTGACTGACGTGCTGCCGGTCGCCCTTGTTGTGGTGGTCGTCGCCGGCGTCGAATTCACCGGGGTTGTGATGCTGCCAGGGGTGCCACGCGCAGGCACATAGATGTCCTTGAGCGCCTCGGGGCTGCGTGTGTACATCGGCGCCACGCCCATGATTACGCGGTATTGATTGAGCTCGTCGTAGATGGTCGCGACTTGCCGCTGCCCGAAGCCGTTGTAAAGCGCGTTGTTGACGTCGCGCGAATTGATCCCCAGCCGCGCGGCCGATTCCTTGTCCACATCGACGAAGACCTCCACACCGTTTTCCTGCTGGTCGGTGTCCACGTCAACCAGCGCGGGCTGTTGCTTCATCGCCTCTGCCAGCCGCGTGGCCCAGCTGCGAAGGTCGGCCTTGTTGTCGCTCTTGAGCGTGTATTGATAGGTGCTGTTGCTCTGTCTGCCACCCATCCGCAAATCCTGGACCGGGTTCAGGAACAGACTGACGCCGGTGACCTGGGCAAGCTGCGGTCGCAATCGCGCGATCACGGCCTGACCCTTGTCGGTGCGCTCGGCTCCACGCTTGAGGTTCACGAACAGGAATCCGCCACCGGCACGGCCACCACCGGTAAAGCCAACCACCGTGTCAACCGCAGGATCGGCCCGGATGATGTTGACGAGCTGCCGCAGCTTGTCCTGCATCGCCTGGAACGAGATGCTCTGGTCGGCACGCAGGCCGCCCTGGATCTGCCCGGTGTCCTGCTGGGGGAAGAAACCCTTGGGAATCATCGTGAAAAGGTAGGCGTTCAGGCCGATCACAAGGACCAGAATTGCAAGCACCAGCCAGCGCGCCGACAGCGCCCAGTCCAGGCTGTATTCATACTGCCGCTGCATCCACAGGAAGCCGCGCTCAAACACACGCGAAACGCGGCCCGGCGGCTTCTGCGCATCATGCGGCTTCAGCAACCATGCACACAGCATCGGCGTGGTCGTCAGCGAGATGACCAGCGAGATCATCACCGCCGCCGACAGCGTTACGGCGAACTCGCGAAACAGTCGCCCCACCTGCCCGCCCATGAACAGCAAGGGGATGAAGACAGCGACCAGCGACAGGCTGATCGACAGCACGGTGAAGCCGACTTCGCGCGCGCCAAGCAACGCAGCTGCAAAGCGATCCATGCCCGCCTCGATGTGGCGGCTGGTGTTTTCCAGCACCACGATCGCGTCATCGACCACGAAGCCCGTTGCCACCGTGAGCGCCATCAGGCTCAGGTTGTTGAGCGAAAAGCCCAGCAGGTACATCACCGCGAACGTGCCAAGCAGTGACACAACAGTGGCAACCGCCGGAATGATGGTGGCGCGAACAGTGCGCAGGAACGCGCTGACCACCAGCACGACCAGCACGATCGCGATGACGAGCGTCACTTCGACTTCGTGCAGCGAAGCGCGGATGGAATGCGTGCGGTCAGTGGCGACGGAAAGCTTGATGTCACCCGGCAATTGCGCCTGCAACTCCGGGATCAATGCCCGTACGCTGTCCACCGTCTCGATCGCATTCGCCCCCGGCTGAAGGGTGACCAGCACGATAACGGCCGGCTCGCCGTTGAAGAGGCCCAGCGTGTTGATGTTCTCGACGCTGTCGGCAACCTCGGCAAGATCGGACAGGCGGATGGCGGCATCATTGCGCCAGGCGACGACAAGGTTGCGATAGTCCACCGCAGTCGGTCGGCCTTCGCGCACCCCGGTGCCGGTGTAGATCTGCAGTTGCCGGCCCGAGCCTTCTATCGTTCCCTTGGGGCGGTTCGCGTTGCTCGCCTGCAGCGCGGCGCGCACATCTTCCGAACTGACGCCGTATTTGCTGAGCGCGAAAGGCAGCAGTTCAACCCGGACTGCGGGCAGTGAGCCGCCGCCGAGTTCCACATCGCCCACACCCTGGACCTGCGCGACTTTTTGCTGCACGACGTTGGAGACGGCGTCGTAGATCTGGCCGGGCGAACGCGTCGGCGAGGTCATCGCCAGGATGATGGCCGGCGCAGCGGACGGGTTGGCCTTTCGATAGCTTGGGTTGCTGCGCAGGGTGGCCGGCAGGTCCGCTCGCGAGGCGTTAATGGCCGCCTGCACCTCGCGTGCGGCGGCGTCGATCTTGCGATTGAGGTCGAACTGAAGGCTGATGCGGGTTGAGCCGTTGCCGCTGGTCGATGTTATCTCGTTGACGCCGGCGATCACGCCGAGCCGCCGCTCCAGGGGCGTCGCCACGCTGGATGCCATCGTGTCGGGGCTTGCACCGGGGAGATTTGCGCTGACGGATATGACGGGGTAATCGACTTGTGGCAGCGGCGCGACCGCAAGCACGAAGAACGCGCCGATGCCGGCCAGCGCGATACCGATGGTCAGCAGGATCGTGGCGACGGGACGGCGGACGAAGGGCTCGGAGAGGTTCATGCGGTGTCACCCTTCGCAGGCCGCGTGCCCCCACCCCCGCCCTCCCCCGGAAGGGGAGGGAGCAATGCATGAGTCCCCTCGCGCTCTGGGGGAGGCATCCTTGAACGTGTCCCCTCCCCCTCTGGGGGAGGCATCCTTGAACGTGTCCCCTCCCCCTCTGGGGGAGGGTTAGGGTGGGGGCTTGCCTTCCTTCCCCACCGGCGCGCCAGCCCATCGAACCCGAGATAAATCACCGGCGTGGTGAACAGCGTCAACATCTGACTCACGATCAACCCGCCGAAGATCGCGAGCCCCAACGGTCTTCTCAGCTCCGCGCCCTCGCCCCACCCCAGCATCAACGGCACCGCCGCAAACAGCGCCGCCAGCGTCGTCATCAGGATCGGCCTGAACCGCAGCAGCGCCGCCTGATGGATCGCCTCGCGTGGCGACAAGCCTGCCTTGCGCTCGGCATCAATGGCAAAGTCGATCATCATGATCGCGTTCTTTTTCACGATGCCAATCAGTAGGATGATGCCGATGATGCCGATCACGCCCAGGTCATTGCCGGTCAGCAGCAACGCAAGCAATGCACCCACTCCAGCCGACGGCAGCGTCGACAGGATCGTCAGCGGATGGATGTAGCTTTCGTACAGAACACCGAGCACGATGTACACGCACACCACCGCAGCGAGAATCAGCCAGAGCTGGTTGCTCAGCGATGCCTCGTAGGCGCCCGACGCACCCAGGAAAGTCATCGTCACGCTGCCCGGCATGTTGAGCTCTTTGGCGGCGACGCGAATCGCATCGACCGCCGTGCCGAGCGAAACGCCAGGTGCCGTATCGAAACCAACGGTCGTCGCCGGATACTGCGCCACGTGCGTGATCTGCAACGGCGCGCGCCGCTCGACGATGGTCGCGACCGCCGACAGCGGCGTCGACTCACCCGAGGACGTGCGCAACTGCACCATGCCCAGCGATGCAGGCGATGCCTGCGGATCGGGCCGCGCCTCCAGGATCACGCGGTACTGATTGGTCTGCGTGAAGATGGTGGAAACGATCCGCTGACCGAACGCGCTGTAGAGCGCCTCGTCAATCGCCGATGCCGAAATGTTCAGGCGCGCCGCCGTGTCCCGGTCGATATCGACATACACCGCAGCGCCCGAAGCATCTGCGTCGGTCGTGACGTTGCGAACCTGTCCGAGCGTCTGCAACTTTCGGGCAAGCGCCGTCGCCCACTGAGTCACCGTCGCACCGTCCGCCCCTTCGATTGACAAGCGGTATTGCGTAGGCCCCGACTCGGCGTCGATCGTCAGGTCTTGCGTCGGCTGCAGATAGAGCACGACGCCGGGCACACGCTGTGCAAGCTGGCGCAGCCGGTCGATGATCTCTTGCTGATCGTCATGGTCATCTTTGAGATTGATCAGCATGCGGCCGGTGTGCAACATGGTGTTGTTCGCCGCATCGACACCAACAAAGCTGCTGAGCGTCTCGACGTCCGGATCTTCCATGACAAGCCGCGCCACTTCCTGCTGCAGCTGCGCCATGCGCGTATACGAAACCGACTGTGACGCTTCCACGCGCGCCTGTAGCTGACCTGTGTCCTGCGTCGGGAACAGCCCCTTGGGAATCCAGATATAGAGCAACACCGTGAGAACCAGCGTTGCCAGCGCCACGAGCAGCGTGAGCTTTTCGCGGGCCAGCACCCATTGGAGC
This sequence comes from Ramlibacter sp., assembly GCA_046597415.1. Classification (GTDB taxonomy): domain Bacteria; phylum Pseudomonadota; class Gammaproteobacteria; order Burkholderiales; family Burkholderiaceae_C; genus Ramlibacter. The sequence goes on along the minus strand of JBKJKT010000158.1, from coordinate 13,757 downwards.
CAGCCGTCGTAGTGCTCGATGATGCGGTCGAACTTGCGCTGCATCCAGCCGCCCCAGCCCTTTTCGCCGCCGGGGTGCGCCTTGATCCACCGGCCCGACATCATCGGAACCAGCGTGAGCGAAACCACCGCAGAAATCAGGATCGTGATGGCCAGCGTGACTGCGAACTCGCGAAACAGCCGGCCGACGACATCGCCCATGAACAGCAGCGGGATCAGCACCGCAACGAGCGACACCGTGAGCGAAATGATCGTGAAGCCGATCTCGCTGGCACCCTTGAGCGCTGCCTCCATCGGCGGGTCGCCGTCTTCGATATGGCGCGAGATGTTCTCGATCATCACGATGGCGTCATCCACCACGAATCCGGTTGCGATCGTCAGGGCCATCAGGCTCAGGTTGTTCAGGCTATAGCCGAGCAGGTACATCGCTCCGCACGCGCCAATCAGTGAAATCGGTACGGCCAGGCTGGCGATGACCGTCGCGCGAAAGCTGTGCAGGAAGGCGAAGATCACCAACACCACCAGCACGACCGCCAGGATCAGCTCGAGCTGCACATGGTGCACCGAGGCGCGGATTCCGGTGGTACGGTCGCTCAGCACATCGACCTTGATCGACGCCGGCAGACCCGTAATCAGTTCAGGCAAACGGGCCTTGATGCCATCGACCGTGGCGATCACGTTGGCACCGGGCTGGCGCTGAACATTCAGGATGATGGCGGGCTTGAGTTGCCCATCCACCACCGCCCAGGCGCCCAGCTTCACGTTCTCGGCACTCTCCACAGCCTGCGCGACATCCGACAGGCGAATCGGCGCACCGTTCCTGAAAGAGACGATCAGGTTCTGATAGTCGGCTGCGGCAACGAGCTGGTCGTTGGCATTGATGGTGTACGCGCGGGTCGCCCCGTCTATGCTGCCCTTGGCGCTGTTGGCATTGGCTGCCGTGATTGCCGTACGTACGTTGTCCAGCGTGAGGCCGAACGAAGCGAGCGCGCGCGTGTCGACCTGGATGCGCACAGCGGGTCTCTGGCCTCCCGACAGCGTGACAAGTCCCACGCCCGATACCTGACTGACCTTGAGTGCGATCCGGGTGTTCGCGATGTTCTGCACCTCGGTGAGTGCCAGCGAATCGGACGTGATCGCGAGCGTGAGCACAGGGGCATCGGCCGGGTTCACTTTTGCATACACAGGGGGCGCGGGCAGGTCGGCCGGAAGCAGCGATCCACCTGCATTGATCGCGGCCTGCACTTGCTGCTCGGCGACGTCGAGCGCAAGACCCAGGCCAAACTGCAGCGTGACGATGGAAACGCCCGACGCACTGGTCGAACTCATGCGCGAGAGGCCCGGCATCTGCCCGAACTGCCGCTCAAGCGGTGCCGTGACGGTTTGCGCCATCACCTCCGGGCTTGCGCCGGGATAAAGCGTCTGGACCTGGATCGTGGGGTAATCGACTTGCGGCAGTGCAGACAACGGCAGGAACTTGAAGCCCAGGATGCCCGCCAGCACGATGGCCAGCATCAGCAGCGAGGTCGCAACCGGCCGCAGGATGAAAGGACGCGACGGGTTCATTGCGGCTGCTGCGCGCGTCTGCCTTCACCGCGGCCGCCACCTTCGGCACGCCGCTGCTGCATCTGCGCCCAGCGTTCCAGCGCAGCCGGTTCGCCCTTGTCCAGCCGTTCCATGAACGCCTTTCGGCGAGCCAACATTTCGGGATCGTCCTTTGCCGAATCGAGAAAACGCTGGCGCTGCTCGGGTGTGGGGCCGGTGGTCGCTGTGGCGGCGGTCGTGGCTGTGCCCGAAGGCGCAACGGCAGCAGGCAGCGAAGCACGTGCGGCGCTGGCCGCCGGGGTTCTGCCAGCGCGCTGCGCCGGTGCTGCAGCCGAGGCGGCAGGTGTGGGCGCTGTGGGAGGTGCTGTTGCCAGCGGTGCTGCTGCGGGCGCTGTCGCCGCTGGCGGTTCGACGCCCGACGCGGGTGCAGATGCACCGGGGGCACCGGGGGCACCGGGGGCACCCGGCCCCGCACCATTGCCACCATCGGCACCCCGCATCCGCCTTCCGCCGCCGCCTGGTCTTCCAGCACCCGGTGCGTCGCCGGCCAGCACAACGCGCGAGCCATCGCGCAACCGGTCCGCGCCTTCGGTGATCACGCGTTCGCCTACCTGCAGACCGGTCGCAATCTGAACCTTGTCGACAGTCGCGATGCCGCGTGTGACCGTTCGCTGCGCGACAGTGCGGTCATCGCTGAGCACAAAGACGTAAACCCCTGCAGGACCTTGGCGAACAGCGGCAACGGGCACGACAACCGCATCGCGAATCGTCTTCATGTTCAGCTGCACGTTGACGAACTGACTCGGAAACAACGACTGCCGCGCATTGTTGAACCGCGCCTTGGCCCGCACTGTCCCGGTCTGTGCGTCGATCTGGTTGTCCAGCGAGGCGAAGGTGCCGACATCGAGAACGCTGGTCCGCGTACGGTCGAACGCCTTCACTTCCATGAACGCGCCCGCGTTCTGCTGCAAGGTCACAGCCTGATCCTGCGGAATTGCAAATTCGACATCGATCGGCGTGAGCTGGGTGATGAGCGCGACGCCATTCGCGTCGCCGGTGCCGACGACATTTCCGACGTCAACCGTCCGAAGGCCGATGCGCCCCGCAATCGGCGCGGTGATATTGGTATAGCTGAGGTTCAGGCGGGCTGCGCCTTCGTTGGCCTTGGCGATCACCACTGCTGCTTCGAGCTGCTTGACCAGAGCTGCCTGCGTATCGACTTCCTGCCGTGCGATGGAGTCCTGGCCCAGCAAAGTCCGATAGCGCTCCAGCGTCACCCTGGCAGCGGCCAATTGCGCCTCATCGCGAAGCCGCTGGCCGGAAGCCTGCTGCACGACCATCTCGAACTGACGGGGATCGATTACCGCGAGCAGTTCGCCCTTGCGAACCATCTGCCCCTCTTTGTAGAGGATGCGTTGCAGGACGCCCGATACCTGCGGCCTGACGCGCACGCTCGCCTGTGGAACCACGGTGCCCAGCGCGTCGATCACCACCGGGATTTCGGTGCGCTCGGCGACGGCAACGCCGACGGTGGTGGCAGGGCTGCGGCCACCGGCTCGACCGCCGCGACCTCCCCCGCCTCCCCCACCTCCTGCGCCAGGTCCCCCACCAGCCCCTGCTGCGGCACCGCTCGCCCCCTGCCGGGCGCCCGGTCCAGCCGGGGTATCGGGATGGGTGAGCGTCCAGGCAAGCCAGCCGATGCCCGCAACTGCCAGCACCGCAATCACGCTTCCGATGAAGGTGGAGCGGCGACTCACAGGGCGCCGGGGTGGATCTGCATTTATTGGAGAAAGGGTGTCGCGATTGACGGGCTCTTGATCCATCGGTGTCCTTGTTGTGCCGGCACTGCGGCATGAACAACAGGGACGCGCGCGGCTTCGAGCGCCTATCCTAAATGGGCTGGCTGCCCAGCAATGTGAAGCGCTTGCCCCGGCACGTAAATGTCCAGCAAAGATTCGGCGTGCGCCCCGTCATTTTTGTGGCAGCGGGAGCAAATTTCCTTCGGACATCCCAGGGGCTGGCACGCCAAGCAGGCGGGACAGGGTGGGCGCAATGTCCACCACCTCCACCCGGTCCTCGACCTGTCCCGCCCTCACCCATTTGGGCCCGTACAACAGGATGGGGACATGGGTGTCGTAGGGATGAGGCGAGCCGTGCGTGGCAACCGAGGTGCTCGATCCGAACATGAAGTTCGGCCTGACGGTGAACTGCACGTCTCCCGACACGTCCGGGTGCCATGCCTTGCGGGAAGCCTCGAAGAACGGCGCACCGGCCCGGCTGTTGGAAAGCAGTTCGGCCCTTGTGTAGGCCGTGCCGATTCCCGGTTCAAGCAGGAGCAGACGCCTGGCCTCTTGCGCCACGGCATCCAGCTCAATGCCCCGGGCTGCGACCAGCCTCCTGTCGATCAGGAGGGAAGCACCCGAAGCGCCGAAGAGCCACTTGCCTTCGCCGAATTTCTGCGCGAGCCCGGCGTTGAGCCTTCCCAGGATCGGGGAAGAACTGATACGCCCTGCCTGCACACCCCGGGCCTGGCTGAACTCGGGAGCAGGCATGAAGCCATGGTCAGACGTGAGCACGGCAAGGTAGTTGTCCTTGCCGACGGTTGCATCGAGGTCGCGAAAGAACGACTGCAAAAACCGGTCGAGATGCAGGAAGTGATCGTGCGACAGACGCGACTCGGCGCTGTAGCGATGGTTGACGTAATCGTGTCCTGACAGGCTGATCGCCAGCAGGTCAGGCGCATCGTCGCGGCCGAGCGCCTCCCCCGCAATCGCGGCACGCGCAAAGTCGAGCGACATCGCATCGGCGAACGGACTGGCGAGCAGCGCAGAGTAGAAAGCCGGCCCCGGTTCATCGTCGTCAGCAACACCCATCATCATCGGCAGCTTGCCGCCGCGCGGTCCGAACCAGGGCTGGTTGTCGGGGGCAGAGCGGGCGTAGGCAGCTTCGGGCAGCACCGGCCTCCACTGCGTCTTGAAATACCGGTCGGCAGGCCTGCGGCCATTGAACTGGCTGACCCACGTCGGGTGCTCTTTCATGTAGAACGAGGAGGAAGCGAACTGCCCGCTCTGGCCCATGTACATATAGGCAGTGCCGGTCTTGCCTGCGGAAAGGATCGCGCCACGGTCCTTGCCCGAAATGGCGATCACCTTCGACCGGCCATTGATGCGCCGAAGCACATCGCCAACAGTTTCAGCCTTCAGATTGCGAGGACTGGTTCCATCGAGCGGTCTGGTGTTGTGGCCCAAATACGTGGCGCTCGTGTCGCCCGTGCTGTAGACCGGCGCTCCCGTCGCCTGGTCGCGCCATTCGTTGCCGATGATCCCGGTCCGATGCGGATACGCGCCGGTCAGCATGGCAGTGTGCCCTGTCGCTGTCACCGTGAATGCATGACCGAAATGCGCATCGGCAAACCATGCACCGCGATCGAGAAAGCGAGCGAATCCATCAGGTGCTAGCTGGTCGCGATAGGCCGTCACCTGCCACTGGGGCAGTCCGTCAACGACCAGGAAGACGACAAGTCTGGGCTTGTCCGGTGGGGGTGGTGTCGCGCAAGACGCCAGGAGGGCGCACAGCAGCGCTGCTGCGGCGCAACCGACGAACGTAGGCCCTTTCAACGGGCAATCAGGAAGTAATCACCACCAGTACGCTGCAGGGCGACTGCTCGATGAGCGCGCCCGAAATCGAGCCGCGCCACCATCTCGCTGCCCAGCTGCCCAGGTGCTTGTGACCCACAACGATGAGATCGCAGTCGATCTTGCGTGCATATTTGGTGATCTCGTCCACTGCCTCACCCACCAGCACCTCGCCCTGCGGCGCATAGCCCGCGCTGGTGAGACGCTGCAAGCCGTCCTGGAGCACGGCAGCGTGCTTTTTCTTTTCGCGCTCTTCGAGTTCCATGTCGTACACGCCGCCCTCCAGGCCGACGAAGCTCATGGCCGATGGCATCACTGCGATCAGGAAGAGTTCGGATTGGCTCCATTGCGCGAGGTCCTGGCAATCGAGCAAGGCTTTCTGGCCCGCATCGGAGCCGTCGTAGGCCAACAGGATTTTCTTGTACATGACACGCCCCTTCGACTGATAGTGTGGGACAAGCATAGACCCAAGAACCTGCTTTGTGGAGCGTTCAGCGTTGGGGAAAGTGCGTATCCAGGAAATCGGCCATGCCGTCGAACACATCATCGAGCGTGCGCGCTTTGGCTCCGAAGAGTGCGTGCAGCGCGGCGGCGTCCTCGAAGAGCCCATGAAGGTAGATGCCCATCACATTGCCGCGTGCATTGCACCAGCCAAGGTTATCGGGAAGAACCGCAATCGCAGGCTCCATGCCGGCATGCTGCGCGGTGCGGCCATGATGAATTTCGTAGCCTGAGACCTCCAGCCCGCTCGCCGTGAGCCTTTCGAACGGGCCAGACACGCCTCCTATTCGCAGAAATCGCGTGGTCGTGCGCCTGACGACCTTCTCTTTCTCGAACACCGTCACCAGCGGCAGCAGCCCCAGCCCGGGTCCATTGCCGTCAATCGCATTCGTGTCGATGAGCGCTTCGCCGAGCATCTGCAAGCCGCCACACACGCCGAGCACCGCGCCGCCCTGCGCTGCATGCCGGGCAATCGCGTGGTCAAGGCTTTGTTCGCGAAGCCAGGCGAGATCGCCTGTCGTGTTCTTGGACCCGGGCAGGATGATCCAGTCCACCCCCGCCACTTCGGCAGGACTGCGCGCCCAGACAAGCCGCACACCCGGCACGTTCCTGAGCACCTGAAACTCATCGAGATTGCTGATGCGCGGATAGGCAATGACTGCGATGGTGGTGTGGACTTGTCCTGCACTGATCGTGCGCTCGTCGAAAACACCATCCTCGTCGGGCAGGCCGTGCTCTCGCCACATGGGCAATGTGGCGACGGTGGGAATGCCGGTGAGTTGCTCCAGCATCTCGGGCCCGGGTGCCAGCAGCGCGGCGTCGCCGCGAAACTTGTTGAGTACGAAGCCATCGATCAGCGCACGATGCTGTGGCGACAACAGCGCCCATGTTCCATAGAGATGCGCAAATGCGCCGCCCCTGTCGATGTCGGTCACCAGAAGACAGCGGGCGTTGGCGTACTGCGCGACCCGCATGTTCACGATATCGCTGGACGCCAGATTGATCTCCGCCGGAGATCCGGCTCCTTCGATGACAACGATGTCGTTGTCTTCCCGAAGCGCATCCAGCGATTGCGCGATAAACGGCCAGACCTGCTCGCTGCGCTCGCGCCATGGGACCTGCGTGAGCGTGTCATTGACCTCGCCGAGCAGCACCACCTGGCTGTGCGTGTCTCGTTCGGGCTTGAGCAGCACGGGGTTCATCCGCACGTCGGGCACCGCGCGCGCTGCCAGCGCCTGGAAGTATTGGGCGCTACCGAGCTCGCCTCCCGCCACCACGCGCGCGTTATTGCTCATGTTCTGCGCCTTGAAGGGCGCGACCTTGAGGCCCTGTCTCGCATAGCGCCGGCACAGCGCGGTGGCGAGCCAGCTCTTGCCCGCGCCGCTGGTCGTGCCCAGCACCATCACGCAACGCGCCGTCATGTCAGGCGCTCCTGGGGCTGCATCGGAAGCGCGACCCACTGACCGTCCAGCGCGCGTACGCTGATCCGGTTGTCGAATACTTTTTCCAGCGCACGATGCGTAGCAGGGTCCGGGCATGCGCCGTGGTGCGCAATGCGGCCTTCCTGCATGACAACCATGTCGTCGGCATGCAGCGCCATCGTGATTTCATGCAGCACCGAGATGGCCGTGCCGCCCCGCCGCACATGCGCCCTGACAATGCCCAGCCAGTCGGCCTGATGCGGTGGATCAAGGTTTCCAAGAGGTTCATCCATGATGAGCAGCGGCGCCTGGACCGCCAGGGCCCTCGCAAGCACAACCCGCTGGCGCTCGCCTCCGGAGAGCTGCCCCAGCGGCCGATCACGCCAGTCCCATGACTGTGTCTCGCGCATGGCATCTTCGACGGCGCGGCGATCCAAGACGCTGGGCGATCCGAGCCAGGGCTGATGCGGCAGGCGTCCGAGCATCACGACGTCGTAGGCGAGCAGGTCCTGCGCACCCGGCTCGTTCTGGCCGAGCCATGCGACCTGGCGTGCGCGGTCCCTGGAGGGAATCGCCCTGATGTCGCGACCGCTGATGTGTACCTGGCCTTCAAAAGGAATAAGACAAGCAAGCGCGCGCAGCAGGGTTGTCTTGCCCGCGCCATTGGGCCCGACGATGGCCGTCCAGCGTCCCGTCACCAGAGACAGATCGACGCCGTGAACGACTTCACGCGTCCCGAGCCGGATCACGAGGCGCCGCGCGGCGATGGCGTGAAGGACTTTGCTCATAGCGGCCTGCGATGCATCAGCCAGAGCAGGTAACCGCCGCCCAGCACCGCCGTCAGCACGCCAACCGGCAGTTCGGCAGGCGCGAGCACCCACCGGGACAAGACGTCGGCAGTCAGCAGCAGCACGCCGCCCATCAGGGCCGACAGCGGCAACAGCCATCGATGCGTGGTCTTGACTCGCGCGCGAATCAGGTGAGGTGCAACAAGACCGATGAACGCAATCAAGCCGACCTGCGCAACGGCAGCGGCAGTCGCAAGCGCCATGGTGGCGACCAGCACGACTCGAAGCGGAGCGAGCGACACACCCAGACTCGAAGCGGCGTTCTCGCCGAGCGAGAGTGCATCGAGCGCGGGACTGAAGCCGATCGCCACGACGGTCGTGAGCAGGAACAGCACGGCTAGCAGCAACACACCTTCCCATCCCAGGAAACCGGTCGTGCCGAGCAAAAATGCCTGTAGCGTTCGCATGATGTCCGGCGTCCAGAACATTATGAGCGCTGACAACGCGCCGAACACCATGCCCACCACAACACCGGCGAGCAACAGGCGCAGCGTGTGTTGCACCCCCTTCGCCAGTGCGAGCGTGACCAGCACGGCACCCACGGCGCCTGCAAACGCTGCGCCGGTAATGCCGAGCCTGGCTATCCAGCCCGATGCGGCCATGGGCGAAACTCCGACGACCGCAAGCAGCACGGCAACGCCCAGTGACGCACCTGCAGCGCTGCCGAGAAGGTAAGGGTCTGCAAGCGGATTTCGAAAAAGCCCCTGCGCAATCGCACCGCCCAGCCCCAGCAAGGCACCGGCGAACCACGCGCCGGCAGTACGCGGCAAGCGGATGTCCCAGATGATGGCGTTGTCTGGACCGGCACCTGATCGCCACACCGGCTCCCAGCCCGTGCTGCCGACCGTTGCACCCGCCACGATAAGCAGCGCCGTGAGCACGAGAAGCGTGATGACCAGGAGTCCTTCGCCGCGTCCGCGCGCTGAATCAGGCGCGTAACTCACAGGCTTGCTTTTATCTGCATGCATTGGGCAAGGATGCGGGCCGCCTGCACGAGCCGTGGGCCGGGTCTGGCGATCACGTCACCTTGCTTCGGGTCCAGGGCGCAGATGCGGCCCTCGCGCAGGGCGCGAATTCGCGACCAGCCCGGACGCGACTTCAGCGATGCGACTTCGCGCTGCGAAATCACGATCAGCTGCGGATCGGCGCGAACGATGAATTCGGGATTGAGCCTGGGGACCGACCCCAGCCGGCCCGGAACGACGTTGGCTGCGCCAAGGCGCGTGAGGATTTCGCCAATGTGCGAAGACTCGCTGGCCGCATAGGGTCCGGTTGCCACTTCAAAGTAGATCGAAACACCTCGGGCCGAAGCAGGCACCCGCCGCGCCGCCTCGGCGATGCCCGCGTCGATCTGCGCCGATATCGCCTCGCCGCGCGTTGTGCCAAGCAACCGGCCGACGTTGGCAAGCGCGCGATGCACATCGGCGACCGTCTTCACGTCAATGCCAAACACCGGGATGCGCAGCGCCTCCAGTCGCGAGATGGCTCGCGAGGTGGACGACAGCAGGACCAGGTCGGGTTTGAGACTCACGATCGTCTCGATGTTGGCGTCTTCCACGCCACCGACATGCGGCAGCCCGCGAACGCTTTCGGGCCAGTTGGAAAAAGAATCGACGCCGACCAGCCGCTGGCACTCGTCAAGCGCGCAAACGGTTTCGGTCAGCGAGGGAAGCATCGTCACGATGCGTTGCGGGGGGCGCTTGAGTTCCAGCACCACGCCGCGGTCGTCGGTGACGGAGTAGGCGCTTGCCGCGCATGCCCAGCCCATTAGCACGACGGCCAGCCACTGCTTCCAGTTCGGCGTGTTGGTCATGCCCGGTTGCATCCGACCGCATACGCATCCACCCACCGCCTGATGATTGCGTGCAACTGCTCCACTCCATCGGTCAGAGCAGCCGGTCCGGGCTGAAGAATGTCAGGCGACTTGATCTCGAACAGCTGCCCATCACGAACGGCGTTCACGGCGCCCCATCCCGGACGCGCGGCGACCTTCTCCGCCCTGAATTTCTTGCCGCACCATGAGCCAATGATGATGTCGGGATTGCGGCGCACGATTTCGGCGCCATCCGCAATGATGCGATCCTTCCCCATCGGCATTGCCGCGAGTTCGGGAAAGCAATCGTCACCGCCGGCGATTCCAACCAGCTGAGACACCCAGCGAATCGCACTGATGTGCGGCTCGTCCCATTCCTCGAAATACACCCGCGGACGACGCACGAATGCCCGCCCCTGCTGCTCGATCACGTCAAGGCGTTCGCGCATGCCGGCCAGCAATTGCTCACCGCGTTCGACCTCGCCCACCATCGCCGCGACCTGATAAAGCATCGAGCAAATCTCGCTCACGCTGCGCTGGTTGAAGATGGTGACCTGCACGCCCTTTCTCACCAGCTCAGCGGCGATATCGGCCTGCAGATCGGAAAAGCCGAACACGCAGTCAGGCTTGAGGTCGATGATCTTGTCGATCTTTGCGGAAAGGAAAGCACTGACCTTCGGTTTTTCCTGGCGAGCCTCGCGAGGACGCACCGTGTAGCCGGATATGCCCACGATGCGCTCCTGCTGCCCCAGCAGGTACAGCCATTCCGTCGCCTCTTCCGTCAGGCAGACGATACGCTGGGGACCACGAGAAAAATCAGTCATGCGCGAGCTTACTTCGGCTGCCAGCGCAGGGTCAGGAAGAAACTGCGTCCCGGCTGGTTGTACCCACGCGCCGTTTCATAGGTGCGGTCGGTCAGGTTGTTGACCTTGGCCTGAACATGCAGGTCGCGCGTGAACTGCCAGTCGGCATACAGGTCTGCTGTCGTGTACGCACCGAGCCGGGTGAGGTTGGCCGCATCATCGAATCGATCGCCCACATGCAACACCGATCCGCCGAAGCGCCACGCACCTATCGTGTAGTCCGCGCCTGCCGTCAGCTGGGTCCTGGCGCGGCGCGGCAACTGCCTGCCGTTGGTTCGCATCGGATCCAGCGAATCAGCGGAGGCACGTAGTTCCAGCGCATCGAACTTGCCGGTGTACTCGAGGGTCCAGCCCTTGATGCGGGCATCAACGTTGATCGGCAGCGTCGTGTTGGTCATGAACCCGCGAATCTTGTTGTCGTAGCGAACCAGCTTTGCCTCATGCCCGGCTGCGGACCAGGTCACGCCCAGGTCGGTGTTCTTGCCGTGCTCAGGCTGCAACGCCGGATTGCCAAAGGATGGGTAGTAGAGCTGGTTGAATGACGGTGCAACAAACGACGTGCCATGCGATGCATGCACCCGCCACTGCGGCGAGAGGCGAAAGCCGTAGCCCGCAAATCCGGTGGTCTTATCGCCGAACTGCGAGTTGGAGTCCCGGCGAACATTGAACTGCCAGCTGTGCCGGTCTTGCTTGCCGTTCAGGCCTGCAAACACCGAATTGATGGTGCGCTTGTCGACCGTAAACACAATGTCGCTGTGGACGCGCTGCACCCGCTGCTCGATGCCTGCAACCACCAAGCCCAGTGGCGTTTGCAGGTCGTTTTGCCAGGTGAGCTCGGACTGCTCGGTCTTGAACGACCCGTCAAAACTCGACGCGTATGAATTGTTGGTGTCGTTGCCCTGCGCAAAGCGCAACTGCGTCTGCCAGCGATCGGTCAATTTGCCCTGCACCGCCACATGCGCAGTCGCAGCGCGAATCGCGCTTTGCGGATTGAAGCCGGGACCATCGTCGTATGCGGACGTACCCTCGGAATACATCAGGCCGGCATCGATTCGCCAGTTGTTCGTGAGCTTGTAGCGCGCGGTCGCAGAGATCGCGTTCTGGTTGAACGGATCGACATCGGGCTCGAAGCTGCCGAACGGCGCATCAGGGTTCGTCGAGGAGACCCCACGAAACCGCAGCTTGTCCACACCGATCGAGTAGCCAAAATTGCCCTGCCCGCCCTGGAACCCGGCACCGAGTTTTGAGTAATGATCGCTGCCGATCGCAATTGACGCATGGGGATGGAAGCCTTCCTTGCCTTTGCGCAGGAACACCTGGACCACACCCGACACACCTTCGCTGCCGTATAGCGCAGACGCGGGGCCCTTGAGCACCTCGATGCGCTCGATCATGTCCACGGGAATCGAGTCCCAGCTGGGCGTGCCCGCCGTTGCCGAGCCCAGTCGCACACCGTCGACCAGCAAGATCGTGTGGCGGTTCTCGCCGCCGCGCACGAAGACGCTGGAGAATTTTCCGAGCCCGCCGTTGGCGCTCATCTGTACGCCGGCCACTCGCGCCAGCAACTCGGGCAACGTGCGCGCGGTCGATGCCTCGATAGCGGCGCGGTCTATGACTTTCACATCGCTCACCAGCTCATCCGCTCGAGTCGGGTTGCGGGTGGCGGTGACAACAACGTCCTGCAGGATGGTCTGTGCAAATGCAGACGAGAAGGTGCCAGGGAAAGCGGCCGCGCCGGCGGCCAGGATTGCGCCGCGGCGCAAGACAGAAAAAGAAGTTTTCATTGATGGAGACACACGAAGAAAGACCCGGGCCCGGCTTCCCCGCCAGGCAATGGGCTTACAGCTGCGGGCATCTTTTTCAAGGCGCACGCAGCCACCGTGTTGGCCGGTATCCGGGCTGGCGGGTCAACTCCATCGCCTTCCCAGGCACGCATTGTGTCGATGCGAGCCCAGTGGCTGTTGCTGATGGAGCGGAATTTCCGGGGTGCGAAATTCTTCCGCTTACCGTTGCGGGGGCAGCGCAGGTTGGCTCTGGCCCCACACCTTTCGGCATGGGGCATGAAGCGCCCTGCTTCCCGTTGAACTGCGGCATGCGAACCACACCGCGAGCACCAACCCCTGCATTTTACGGTTGAATTCCTGCGCAAACCCTACAATGACCCGCGTATGCCAAGTGCCTCCCAAATCGACCGGATCGCAGAACGCGTTGAGCGGCTCCTCGTGCGATATGAAGAGCTTCAGCGCACCAATGCCCTGCTTGCCGAACAGGTTGACGCGCTCACAAATGAGCGCGATTCGCTCAAGTCCCGTCTGTCGGCAGCCCGTTCGCGCGTCGATGCACTACTTGAACGCCTGCCAGAAGTCAAAAGTGCCGCGTGAGCCTGGCGCACGTTGATTTCGAACCCCGTTGATTTCGAACCAGAAACTGCACCCAATCCATGAGCGCAAAGATGAAGCAGCTGGAGGTCCAGATCATGGGCCAGAGCTACCTGCTGGCCTGTCCGGAAGGCGGCGAGCAGCGCCTGCTTGACGCAGTGGAGCGAGTGGACACGGCGATGTGCAAAATTCGCGACGCGGGCAAGGTCAAGGCGCGCGATCGCATCGCAGTGCTGGCGGCGCTAAATCTCGCGTTCGATGTGAGTGATCGGGGGGCTGTTGCGCCGACAGCACCGGCCATTGTGGCGGCGCAGTCTACGCCTGCGGTAAATGGCGCACGTGGTGTTGGCAACAGTGCAGTCAATGGCGCTGCCGATGAAGGCGATGACCCGCGCCTCTCAGGCATCCTTCAGCGGCTTGACAGCGCACTCGGCGGCGACGGCCAGCTGCTGTAATTGAGGCTGTCATGGGGGATTCGAAGATCCCTGCGGTCTCGGCCCGCAACGACAGCCCACAGTGCAGGCCACTTGTCCGCCAAGCTGTCAAGAAATTTATATTTTTCTCCGGGTCTCTCGCATGGACAGCCCACACGTTGAATTCTGCGGCCTAGAATGGCCTCGTCTGCAGTGCGTATCGGGCCTTATATGTCCTTGAACCAATGCTCATTGAGCACGGGCTTGGAACATCGCCAATCGAGCGTGATCGTCTCGCGTCAGATGAACCCAACGGCTGGCTGACCTAGCCCACCTGAACC
>JBKJKT010000248.1:0-10706 GCA_046597415.1 Ramlibacter sp. | reverse complement strand
GGTCAACTCCATGGGCTCGAATTTGACGGCCCAGGTGCGAAACATTGCCGAGGTAACGACTGCGGTGGCCGCCGGTGACTTGTCCAAGAAGATCACGGTGGACGTGAAGGGCGAAATTCTCGAGCTCAAGGCCACGATCAACACCATGGTGGACCAGCTGCGGTCCTTCGCATCCGAAGTGACGCGGGTGGCGCGCGAAGTGGGCACCGAAGGCAAGCTGGGCGGGCAGGCCGACGTGCAGGGCGTGGCCGGCACCTGGAAGGACCTGACCGACAACGTCAACTTCATGGCCGGCAACTTGACGTCCCAGGTGCGAAACATCGCCGATGTGACGAAGGCCGTGGCTGCCGGTGACCTTTCCAAGAAGATCACGGTGGACGTGAAGGGTGAAATTCTGGAGCTGAAGGCCACCATCAACACCATGGTGGACCAGCTGCGATCTTTCGCATCGGAGGTGACGCGTGTTGCCCGTGAAGTGGGTACCGAAGGAAAGCTGGGCGGACAGGCTGACGTGCAGGGCGTTGCCGGTACCTGGAAGGACTTGACCGACTCGGTGAACTCGATGGGTTCCAACCTGACGGCCCAGGTGCGCAACATCGCGGAGGTGACGACGGCAGTGGCCGCGGGCGACCTGTCCAAGAAGATCACGGTGGACGTGAAGGGCGAAATCCTGGAGCTGAAGAACACCATCAACACCATGGTGGACCAGCTGCGGTCGTTCGCATCCGAAGTGACGCGGGTGGCGCGCGAAGTGGGCACCGAAGGCAAGCTGGGCGGCCAGGCCGACGTGCAGGGCGTTGCCGGCACGTGGAAAGATTTGACCGACAACGTGAACTTCATGGCCGGTAACCTGACGTCCCAGGTTCGAAACATTGCCGACGTGACGAAGGCCGTGGCGGCGGGTGACTTGTCCAAGAAGATCACGGTGGAAGTGAAGGGCGAAATCCTGGAGCTGAAAGCCACGATCAACACCATGGTGGACCAGCTGCGATCGTTCGCTTCCGAAGTGACGCGCGTGGCTCGCGAAGTGGGCACCGAAGGAAAGCTGGGCGGCCAGGCCGACGTGCAGGGCGTTGCCGGCACCTGGAAGGACCTCACCGACAACGTGAACTTCATGGCCGGTAACCTGACCTCACAGGTGCGCGGTATCGCCAAGGTCGTGACGGCTGTGGCCAACGGCGACCTCGACCAGAAACTCACGGTGGAAGCCAAGGGTGAGGTTGCCGCTTTGGCCGACACCATCAACGGCATGACCGACACGCTCGCAACGTTTGCCGATCAGGTGACGACGGTGGCGCGCGAAGTGGGCGTGGAAGGGCGGCTCGGTGGTCAGGCCAAGGTGCCAGGCGCTTCTGGCACCTGGAAGGGTCTGACGGAGAACGTGAACCAGCTTGCGGCCAACCTGACAACGCAGGTGCGAGCGATTGCCGAGGTGGCTACCGCCGTGACACAGGGTGACTTGACACGATCGATCACCGTGGAAGCGCTCGGCGAAATGGCCGCGCTGAAAGACACCGTGAACGAGATGATTCGCAATCTCAAGGACACCACGCAGGTCAACACTGAGCAGGATTGGCTCAAGACCAATCTGGCGAAGTTCTCGCGGATGCTGCAGGGCCAGAAGGACCTCGTGGCCGTGGGTCACCTGGTCCTGTCGGAGCTCGCGCCTGTCGTGGGCGCGCAGCAGGCCGAGTTTTATGTGCTGCGCTACACCTACGAGCAACCCAAGCTGCGGCTCATGGCGTCGTATGCGTCGGACGGCCACGGCTCCTATGGCAAGGAACTCGAACTGGGGCAGGGGCTTGTGGGCCAATGTGCGTATGACAAGAAGAAGATCCTGCTCACGTCCTCGATCCCGGACAGCCTGCGAATTTCTTCGGGTCTGACCCAGGTTCAACCGCTCAACGTGCTCGTGCTGCCGATCATTTTTGAAGGCCAGGTTCGTGGAGTCGTCGAACTTGCATCCGTCGAGCGGTTCAATCCGACCCACCAGGCTTTCCTGGACCAGTTGACGGAGTCGATCGGTATCGTGATCAACACGATCGAGGCGAACATGCGCACCGAAGACCTGCTGACCCAGTCGCAGTCGCTCGCGCAGGAGCTGCAAAGCCGCCAGCAGGAATTGCAGCAGACCAATGAAGAGCTGCAGGAAAAGGCCCGCCTCCTCGTGCACCAGAACCACGAGGTGGAACGCAAGAACCAGGAAGTGGAACAGGCCCGCCAGGCGCTGGAAGACAAGGCCAAGCAGCTTGCGCTGACCTCCAAGTACAAGTCGGAGTTTTTGGCGAACATGTCGCATGAGTTGCGCACGCCGCTCAACTCATTGCTGATCCTGTCGGACCAGTTGTCCAAGAACGCGGACGGCAATCTCTCACCCAAGCAGGTCGAATTCGCCAAGACGATTCACTCTTCGGGTAACGACTTGCTGATGCTCATCAACGACATTCTTGACCTCTCCAAGATTGAGTCGGGCACAGTGGTCGTCGATGTGAACGAGCTGCGCCTGTCGGACCTGCAGCTTTATGTGGAACGCACCTTCCGCCACGTTGCAGAGGCCAAGAACGTGGACTTCATGATCCACAACGGCCACGATCTGCCGAATTCGATGGTGACCGACGTGAAGCGGCTTCAGCAGATCTTGAAGAACCTGCTGTCGAATGCTTTCAAGTTCACACACCAGGGCCAGGTCACGCTGACGGTCGAAGAAGTGCTGTCGGGCTGGACACCGGACAACGACGAACTCAACCGCTCGCAACAAGTGATCGCGTTCTCTGTAGCCGATACCGGTATCGGCATTTCGGGCGACAAGCAGCAGATCATCTTCGAGGCGTTCCAGCAGGCCGACGGCTCCACCAGCCGCAAGTACGGCGGCACCGGCCTGGGCCTTGCCATCAGCCGCGAGCTTTCCAAGTTGCTCGGCGGCGAAATCCGCTTGGCGAGCGCGCCGGGACAGGGGTCCACCTTCACGTTGTACTTGCCGCTGGTCTATACAGGCACACGCGGTTCGCGCCGCGCCATCCAGCCCAACGAGCCTCGGGTGGAGTCGCGCGCAGACTTTTCGACTCCGCCCGCCATGAAGCGCATCGCGCGTCCGGAAATAATTGAAGATGCGGTAGTCGTGGGTGACGAATCCAGCGTGGCGGCCAATGAAGCCGGCGATGACCGCGACACCATCCAGCAAGGCGACATGGTGCTGCTGATCGTCGAGAACGACATGGCGTTTGCAAAGTTCCTGCTCGACGCGGCCCGTGCCAAGGGCTTCAAGGGCCTGGTGACCGCCATGGGCGCGGGCGCGCTCACACTTGCCGCCCAGTACAAACCATCAGCCATCACCCTGGACATGTACCTGCCCGACATGGACGGCTGGCGGGTGCTCGATCGCATCAAGCACGACCCGGCGGCCCGTCACGTTCCGGTGTGTGTCATTTCCACCGACGACTCGAAAGAGCGTGCGTTCCGATCGGGTGCAATGGCCTTTGTTGAGAAGCCGATCCAGTCCAAGGAAGTGCTGGACGGCGTGCTCGACAAGCTGCGCGCCTACCTGGCTCGCCCGTCAAAGCGCCTGCTGGTCGCTTTGAAAGACGTGGCAGCGCGCCGCGAATTCCTTGCCGACATCGAAGATGAGCAGATTGCGCTGGACGTGGTCAAGAGCGCCGACAAGTTGCACGACGCCCTGCAGGAGGGCCACTACGATGGCGTGGTGCTGGAGGACGGATTTCCGGGGGCTGATCCGCATGAGATCAAGCGAATGCTTGCGGCGCAGACCGGCATCGGTCCGGTGCAGCTCCTGCTCTACCGTGGTGCGGGCAAGGACTCCGGAAAATTCAACTGGACTTCAAGCGAATCTCTGGTTGTGCATGAGGCTCATACGCCTGCCAGGCTTTTCGACATCGCATTGCAGGCCTTGCATCACAACCTGGCGCGGCTGCCGGAGGCCAAGCGATCCATCATCAACGACATCGACGAATCGACGAAACCGCTTGCCGGCAAGCGCGTGCTCATCGTGGACGACGACATGCGAAACATATTTGCGCTGGCAACGGTGCTTGAAGAGCACGGCATGGACATCGTGTGGGCCGATAATGGCCGTGATGCCATAGCCCGTGTCGGCAGCGACCCGCAGATCAAGGTCGTGCTGATGGACATCATGATGCCCGAGATGGACGGCATGGCCACCATGAAAGAAATCAGAAAACTGCCTTCGGGCAAGGACTTGCCGATGATTGCAGTGACTGCCAAAGCCATGAAGGGTGACAGGGAAAAATGCATAGAGGCAGGCGCATGGGATTACCTCTCGAAGCCGGTCAACACACAAGACCTGCTGACGGTCCTGCGGGCCTGGCTGCACCAGTGAAGTCATCCGCGGCCGCTGCCACGGCGGGTTCCACACCGTCTGTGCTCGAACAGGAGAAGGTCAACATTCTGGTGGTGGACGACCTGCAGGAAAAGCACGTCGTCTTTCGCACCATCCTGGACGAGCTGGGGCAGAACATCATCAGCGCACGCTCCGGCAAGGAGGCACTGAAGTACATCCTCGAACAGGAGTTCGCGGTCATCCTGCTGGACGTCAACATGCCCGACATCGACGGGCTCGAGACCGCTGGCCTTATCCGCCAGTACAAGAAGTCTGCGCAGACGCCCATCGTTTTCATCACGGCCTACGTTGACGACGTGCAGGCCAAGCGCGGCTATGCGCTCGGTGCAGTTGACTACATTCCTTCGCCAGTGGTGCCGGAAGTGCTTCGCTCGAAGGTGCGTGTGTTTGTCGAGCTCTTTCGCATGAACCGCCAGCTGCAGCATCAGGCTGTGGCCCGCGAAGCACTCGCACGCTCCGAGACGGCGCGCGTTGCCGCCGAAGAAGCAATTCACCGGGCCGACTTTTTGGCCGAAGCCAGCCAGACGCTGTCGAGATCGCTGGACGTGGAGAACACCATCCGTGCGCTGTTCGATGTGGCCGTGCCGATGCTGGCTGACCGCGCGTACCTTGCGCTGTCGAATCCTGATGGCACGCTGGCCCGTGTCGTGCTGCATCCGCAGCCCCCAGAGGGCGAGCCGACCGAAATGCCCAACGCACTGCGCGCTTCGCTGGCCAAGGCCCTTGAGCGAAAGCAGTTCGAGTTGTGGAAGGGCGGCGACGAAGCCGGCGCCATCTGCCCGCTGATTTCGGGCGGGAGCGTGCGCGGCGCCCTGATCCTGGTCTCGAAATCGAGCGCGATGGACCCGTCGCGCGTCGCACTCGCCAGGGAAATCGTGAGCCGAGCGTCGATCGCGATGGAGAACGCCCGCCTGTACCGCGCGGTACAGGACGCGGACCGCCGCAAGAATGAATTTCTGGCTATGCTCGCGCACGAACTGCGCAACCCGCTGGCGCCCATTCGCAACGCCGTGCACATCATGCAGGGCGACGCGGTGTCGGCGACCACCATGAACTGGGCGCGTGACGTGATCGGCCGGCAGGCCGACCACATGTCGCGCCTGATCGATGACCTGCTCGACGTATCGCGCATCGTGCAGGGCAAGGTGGTGGTCAAGCCCGAGAAGCTGAGCCTCTCAACAATTGTCGAGCGGACCGTGGAAGCAACCACACCCAGCATTGCCGGCCGACACCAGACGCTGGATGTGGTGCTGCCACCAGAAGCGATTGTTCTCAACGGTGACGCGGTGCGCCTGGCGCAGGTGCTGTCGAACCTGGTCAACAACGCGTCGAAATTTTCCGGACCCAACACAACCATTTCGCTTCATGCGGCGATGGAGGGCAAACAGGCCAGGATTTCGGTGAAAGACCACGGCGCGGGTATCGACCCGGCGTTCCTGCCGCATATCTTCGATCTGTTCGCACAGGCGGACCAATCGCTGGACCGGTCGCAAGGCGGACTGGGTATTGGCCTGACGCTCGTCAAGCATCTGGTGGAGCAGCATGGCGGCTCGGTCGTTGCGCACAGTGAAGGGGCAGGCAAGGGTGCCGAACTGTGCATCTACCTGCCCGCCGAAATTGCCGCTCAGGGCTCGCTGCCTGCCTCAACCAGTGCGCCGGGCAGCGGTTCCCCAACGACACCGGCCCGGGCTCGGGTGCTCGTGGTCGATGACCTGGTCGCCTCGGCTGAGACGCTGATGGCCTTGCTGGAGATGGAGGGTTATGAAGTTCAGCTGGCCCATGAAGGCGTGACGGCGTTGCAGATTGCCGAGGAGTTCAAGCCGGATGTCGTGCTGCTGGATATCGGCTTGCCCGGCATGAACGGATTTGAAGTGGCTATGCGCATGAGGAAGCTTGCAGGCTCGCGCGATGCCCTCCTGATCGCGCTTACGGGTTACGGAGAAGCCGAGAGTCGCTCGCGATCGGAGCAGGCCGGGTTCGACTTTCACATGGTCAAGCCTGCGGACGTGGATTTGCTGCTGACGATGCTGGCCGACCCGGAACAGGCGCGTCGGATGAAAGTGGCCTGAAGGCATCTGCGCCACTGCTACAATCGCGGGCTCGCAGGAGAGGTGGATGAGCGGTTTAAGTCGCACGCCTGGAAAGCGTGTGAGGGTTAATAGCCCTCCGCGGGTTCGAATCCCGCCCTCTCCGCCGCGAATGTGTTTTCTGCAGTCCATTCCAGACTGCCAACCCCTCTCAAAAGCCCCTATCCACGGGGCGTTTTTGTTTTGTGCCGTCCGATGTGGGGTATTGCAAGCCGACGTTTTGGGAGGATGGCGTAGTGCCACGCGCATCGAATACACCGGAGCTACACCACGACAAGCCCTCGAAACGAACCACCCGAACTTGTTGAAGTTTGAGGGGGATAGTCCCTCACGCCGAGCCTGAGAGGATTCAGATTCCCCTCGCCACCACTCCCAAATCCCGCCACGCCGCCGGATGGCAGGTGAATATCAGTACCTGATGCCGCTGGGCGGCGTCGTAAAGCGCGCGCTTCATCTGCCCCAGCCGGCCATCGTCGGTGTTCACCAGCGCGTCATCCAGGATCAGCAGCGTCGGCCTGCCGGCTTCCTGAAGCAGATCGGCATAGGCCAGCCGCGCCACGATGCCCATCTGCTCGCGCGTTCCCACACTTAGCTGCTCGAATTCGCCTACCTCCGGCCCGCGCGGCCCATGTCGGGTAATGACGCCAGGTGACAGGTCGTCCGCCACGTCGATGCGCGCACCGGGAAACAGGATGCCCAGGTAATGATCCAGATGCTTTTGCAGCGGTGCGCGCAGGCGGCGGGCCAACTCTGAACGCTTTTCGAGCAGCAGGCCCAGCAGATGGTTCAACGCATTGGCGCGGCGAGCCAGTTCGTCGGCGCGACGCGTGGCGGCTTCGAGCTCGCGCTGGCGTTCGGCGCGCTGTTCTTCAAGCCCCAGCGCGCCCCTGGTTTCCAGTTCGACTTCCAGTCGTGTGATCTCCTGACGACGACGCTGGTGGGTCTCTTCGAGTTGCTCTGCGCTGCGCGCGTACCGGTCCACGTCCTGGCGCAGAAGCGCCAGGTTCACGCGCTTGAGTTCGATGGCAGTGGCTTCCATGCGCTGCTGGGCGGCACCTTCCTGGACTAACGCGTCGCTCAAATCCTGCCGTGCAGTAGCCACGCGTTGGGCGCGTTGGGTGTCTTTCACGGTGGCCAGCGCGACCTCCTGTTCCTGTCTGGCGGTGGCGTGGTCGCTCTGGGCTTTGGCGGCGGCCACGCGAGCGTGGTTGAGCGCGGTTGCTGCAGTTGCGAGTGCAGCTGCTGCGTTGACGGCTCGCGCCTGGACCGATGCAAGGTCGGGCAGATTGTCGTCACCTTCGACAGCCGGGGGCAGGGCGGCAAGCGCCACGCGAAGCTCCTGCGCGCGCACGGTTCGTGAAGCCAGATCCGCTTCAAGAGCGTCCACGCCCCTGGGGGCCAAAGCTTCGAGCACCTGCTGGCTGGCCTTTGCTTCGTGCTGACGCTGCGTAGCCAGACGTGCCCGCTCTTCGGCTTCGGCCAGATTGGAGACCGCGAGCTTTTGCAGCAGTGCGGCCATTTCAGTCGAGAGCTTGTCGCGCTGCGCCGTGAGAGCCGGTATGTCAGCGCCCCCCGGCTGCACGGCAATACGGCCAATGCCATCAATCTGAATGTCCACGCGGTTGAGAACTGTGCGGCGTGTCTGGCGGTGGACTACTTCATCGCCCACCCGCAGCGACTGGCCGTCAAGCAGATCGAACTCCAGCAGGGTGGCGGCTGCGTCCAGGCGCACGCCGACATCGCGCATCGACTCTGTCAGCTGCCTGAGTTTTTTCAGTTCGACTGCGGGGATGGACATCACCTGCGCCTGCGCCTGCAGGCGGGCCATGCGCGTGTGCTCGTCACGCGCCCGGGTCAGCGCTGCAGTCAGCGCGGCGAGGGTGGTTTCCAGTTCGCCTGCGGCGCGGAGTGTCTCTGTGCGTGCGGCGGCTGCGCGTACCCGCTCCAGCATGTGGCGCGCCTGCGCATCGGCGGTGACGGCCTCGGTGTGGCGGCGTTCCCAAGACTGCAGCTCTGTCAACGCGGTGGCTTCGGTTGCGGCCTGAAGCTGCACCGCTTGCGCCCGCATGGTCACAGCGGCGTCGTCGCGCGCAAATGCATCAAGCACCGAGCGGTGTGATGCCGTTTGCGCGCGCCACTGTTGCAAGGCGGTCAGCTCCGTCTGCTGTCGTGCTTCCAGACCTTGCGCCGCTTCAAGTCTTTGCTGTGCGAGCTGGTGTTGTTCGCGAAGGGCACCCCAGGGCCGCTCCAGTTCATCGCGCTGGTGATCGCGTCGAAGAGTGGCGAGCCGATCGACGCTGCCCTGGTAGGCCGCGATGTCAACGTCAAGTGCGGTTACCGACTCAACCAATTCGGCCTTGCGCTGCAATGCAGTTGCGTAGTCGCCTTTGGGATTGCCGGCAGAGCGGGTCAGCAATTCGTTGCGCGCGGCTTCCACGGCTCGCAACACCACGTCCCCGGTGGACGATGTGAGATCGCCCAGCGATTCGCCCAGCACCTGTCGCAAGTGGTCTGCTGCATAAGACACGGCGTCGGCCAGTTCGTGCGAGGTGCCTTGCTTGATCCACAGCAGCCCCGGAATACCCATGTGTTCGGGCGCGCTCGCGCCCTTGCCCGGGAATTTGAAACCGAGCAGCCCGGCTAGATGGTCCTCGGCGGCGACGCCGTCCAGCGGCGCATGCCCGTCAATGATCAGGTCACAGCGCTTCTTGCCCAAAAACACCTTGGTGAGGCGGTGGCGCTTGTTTCCCATGTCGAATTCCACTTCGACCATCGGTGTTGCCGAAGAGTCGCCCCAGGGGCGAAGGTGCTCCACGCTTGCCGATCGGTGCCGCTCAAAAAACGCTGCACGAATAGCCTCGGCCACCGTGGACTTGCCCGATTCGTTGGGCGCTGCGAAAAGGTTCAACCCATTGGTGAATTCGCCGATCTCCAGCGGATCGCGAAAACGCTTGAATTGCTCGATGCGAAGCCGTCTGATTTTCATGGCCGGGCCTGCGGGCTGCCCGCCGCGGGGCGGCAAACGAGTTCATCCAGCATGTGCGCCAGCACCACCAGCGCATCGCGAGCCCGGTCCGCTTGCGGCCCTTGCTGTTCGATACGCAGCTGGTGCAGCGCTTCGCCTACATAGCCGTCTGCTTGCAGCGACGCGATGTCATCGTCGGTGGGCTCGAGCCGCAGCGAATGCGATTCATACACCAGTGCCCTCAAGCGTGCGCGCGCAGCTTCCACGCCTTGCTGGAGACGGCGTTGGCCATGAAGGTCACAGACGCCGGACACGCGTAGCTGCAGCACGTCATCAGGCCCGGTTTCTGCGAGCGCCTGCAGGGTTTCGTCGAGGTCGCTGGGCACAGCCAGCCGCCGCTCCATCTGTTGCCAGCGATAACGACCGGTTTGCAGTGTCTGCACGAGCGGTGCTGCACCGGGCGCGGCAATTTCGACCAGCAGGGCCTGCCCCGAGTCGTTGCCCTTGAAGCGATCAGTCTCAGGCGTGCCGGCGTACCAGGTGCGGTCATCGATGCATTTGCTGCCATGCCAGTCGCCCAGTGCCAGATAGTCCAGCCCGGCGGTGGCCGCACGGTTGGCCGCGATGGGGTTGGCCGAGTCCACGCTATCGGGCAGCACGCCCTGCACGCAACCATGTGCAAGTCCGATGCGAAAAAGGCCTTCGGGCGTGGAGGCCGAGGTAAACCACTCCGTCAGGTCACCGTAGGTGTGGCGTTGCACCAGCGGCGCGGGAAGCACTGCGATGCGCTCACCGACGATTCGGACGCCGGGCTCCAGGCAAGTGACGACGTTGGGTGGAATGACTCCCAGCCGGTGCGCCCGTGTCCAGACCGACTCGGCAAGCGCAGCGTCATGGTTGCCGGGCAGCATGACCCATGCACCGGGGTAGGCCGTCATGGCGTTGAAGAGGCGGCGAATTGTCTTGTCCGAGACGGTCTGGGCGTCGAACACATCGCCGGCGACGAGTACGGCATCGACTCTGTGTTCGACTGCCAATGCGGCCAGTCGCTCGACCGCAAGAAAGCGCGCCTCGAACAAGGCCGCCGCGTCGTCGGGCTCGAATTGCGAATAGATCCTTGCGATCTGCCAGTCCGCCGAATGCAGCAATCTCAGTGCCATAACTCCCTTGGTCGTCTTTGCAAAGCAGGATGGATTCTGCATGAGCCAAGCGGTCATCCCGTTCTCATGCGATTGATAATTACTCTTCTCAACGACACAAGGAGAACGCATGAAGATCC
>JBKJKT010000161.1:0-2675 GCA_046597415.1 Ramlibacter sp. | reverse complement strand
TGCTGTATATCAATAGATTACCACTGACTGATGTTTTAGCCATCAGGGCAAAATGCGATCCAGTCGTTTTTCTGTTGTTGGGTTTCTTCATGTCCATTCTTTCTACGCCACAGGGCGTGAGCCAGTTCGTCCTGTGGGGCGGGCTGGTGCTGGGTTTTGTATTCGGCGCCGTCGGCCAGTGGTCGCGTTTTTGCGTCAGGGGTGCCATTGCCGACTGGGTCGTGTTCCGGGGTAGCAGCCGCTTCATTGCATGGATGCTGGCCGTGGCGGTTGCTGCGCTCGGCACGCAAATCCTGATCAGCCTCAACTTGTTCGATGCAACGCGCACGCTCGCCTGGAGCAATCGCTTCGCGTGGGCCTCGTGCCTTGTCGGCGGCGTTCTGTTTGGCTACGGCATGGTGCTGGCGGGCGGGTGTCCGCAGCGCAGCCTGGTCAAGACCGGCGCGGGTGACCTCAAGGCCCTGATCACGCTGATCGTCACGGCCATTGCCGCGTTGATGACCTTGCGCGGCCTATTCGCATCCCTGCGAATCGATGGCCTGGATCGCTGGAGCATCACGCTCGCTACACCGCAAGACCTCGGGTCCATCGTGGCGCCTGCCGCTGCTGGCGCGATCCGATGGGCACTTGTTGCCGCCATCGTGCTCTTCGCCGCGGCGCTGTGGTGGCGTCACCGCAAGACGCTGGATGCCACCCACTGGGTCGGCGCGATCACCGTTGGCCTTCTCGTGCCTGCGGCCTGGCTGCTGACCGGCTACTTCGGCTTTCTGGCCGAGCATCCCGAAACGCTGGAGCCGGCCTGGCTCGGCACCCAGAGTCGGCGGCCCGAGGGCCTGTCGTTTTCTGCGCCACTGGGTCACGCGCTCGACCTGCTCACGCTCTGGTCAGACAAGAATACGGTGGCGAGCTACGGAATCATGGCAGCGATGGGCGTGCTCATCGGCAGCTTCGTCACTGCGAAATTGCGTGGTGATTTCAGGCTGGAGTCGTTCCACAACAGCGGCACGCTCGTGTCACATCTCGCGGGCGGCGTGCTCATGGGTTTTGGCGGCGTCACCGCGCTGGGATGCTCGATCGGACAAGGCCTCACGGGGCTGGCCATGTTGTCAGCAGGAGCCGTAGTTGCCGTGCTGGGAATCGTGATCGGCGCAGTTGCGGCGCTTCAATTCGCCGCGCGACGGATTGAGAATGACGACTCGCCGGTCGCCGGATCAGCCAGCCACTGATCGCTTCAATTCCGGAAACACCTTACCGATCTTCGCCGTGACGTAGTCGCCATAGGTGCCTTCGAATGCCTGCAGATTCGCGCCATCCCAGCGTCTGCCGCTGTCATCGTGGCCCGGACCGCTCCCCGGCACGGGTTGTACAAGCGTCGCGAAGTCGGGATCGAAGAACAGCGGAATCGAGAGCCGGTCGCGCCCGCTCGTATTGATGGCAACGCGATGCGGCACGGAGCGCAGGCGGCCCCCCGTCATTCGATCGAGCATGTCACCGATGTTGCACACAAAGGTGCCCGGCACCGGCGGCGCGTTGATCCAGCCGTCATCCGTGCGCAACTGGAGCCCGCCCACGTCGTCCTGCCACAGCATGGTGAGAAGCCCGTAGTCGGTGTGTTCTCCAACGCCCCACTGGGTAGTGGAACCCTGCGGCACTGGCAGGCTTGGATAGTTGAAAAGCCGCAGCAATATCAAGGGGTCGGCCGTGCCATGCTCCTGGAAGTACGGCTCTGGCAATCCGAGCCCGAGCGCAATGCCGCGCATGAGAGCATGACCCAGTTTCTCCAGCGCATCGATGTAGGCGAGCACCGTTTCGCGAAAACCATCGAGCGCGGGCCACAGGTTGGCCCCATGGAGGATCACGCCATCACGAACACGCGGATGGTTGGGGCCGAGCTCCTGGCCGAGGTACAGCCCTTCCTTCCAGTCGGGACGGCCAGAAGTGAGTTCACCCGCCAGTGGAAAAAACCCGCGCCACGCCGTACCGCCTGCGGACATGGGAATGGCCATTTTCTGCGCGGCATCGAGTCGGAAGAACTCGCGTGACAGCTGAGCGAGTTGCGCGATGAGACGAGCATCCACGCCGTGGTTCGAGACATAGAAAAAGCCATACGCACGAGCAGCTGCGTCGATTTGCCGCGCAGCCTGCAGGCGCTCGTCCCGCGTGGAGGTTCGGGCGAGCGCGCCGACGTCAATGATGGGGAGTTGATCCATCGTCAGAGTTTAGGCTGCTGCAGCGCGCAACCGTACGGTCCTACAGCGCAGGGGCTGCATTCCGACAAGGGCACGGCGACTAGCAGCGTAAAAACGATGTCTTCAAACACAGCAACCTCGAGGAACACCATGTCAGCCAATAAAAGCCCAGGAAACACCCGCTCCGACAACAGTAGTGGTGGTGGCAATTCTTCCAGCAAGCAAGGAAACGAGCAGCAGTCCGAAAAGCAGGGCGCCACTCAGGTAGACCAGGCTGCAGCGCAAGGCAAGCAGACCGGACAGGCCCCCAAGGACGGGGACATGAAGCAAAACTCGCAGCCGAAGTCGGACAGCAAGTCCTGACAACTCGGCCCCCCTGCGCCCGCCCTTAATAGCGCATCAGTTTCGGTAGGGTTTGGGCGCTCTCACTGGTGCGATGTACGGCGGCTGTACGACAGGCGCCGGTACAACGACAGCCGGTGCCGG
>JBKJKT010000136.1:0-3156 GCA_046597415.1 Ramlibacter sp. | reverse complement strand
CGGCGCCTGTGCCAGCACCGCCAACCCGGACGCAACAGTGGCTGTGCCGCTTACCTGCCCCCTGCGCGAAGCCAGGTCTCCGGTGATGTCTCCGATGTTGTCCCGCGGCGCTGCAATCTCGACATTGACGATGGGCTCCAGCACGCTCGGACGTGCCGCTTGCACCGCTGCAATCAATGCCCGCTTGCCGGCCTGGATGAATGCGATCTCCTTGCTGTCGACGCTGTGGTGCTTGCCGTCGTACACGATCACGCGCAGGTCGGTCACCGGGTAGCCGGCCACCACGCCCGACTCCAGGGCCTGCCGAACGCCTTTCTCAACCGCAGGCATGAAGTTGTACGGAATCGCCCCGCCCTTGACCTGGTCGACGAACTCGAAACCCGCGCCGCGCGGCAGCGGCTCTATTTTCAGGAACACTTCTCCGAACTGCCCCGCACCCCCCGTCTGCTTCTTGTGACGGTGATGCCCCTCGGCCGGCGCCGTGATCGTCTCCCGATAGGCGATGCGCGGCGGGCGCGTGAGCACCTCGCACTTGTGGACATCGGTGAGCCGATCGAGCAGCGTGCGAAGGTGCAGCTCGCCCAGCCCGTACACCACCGTTTCATTGGTGGCGGCTGCGTGCTCGAGCCCCAGGCATGGGTCTTCGCTCACGAGCTTGAGAAGGATGTCGTGGAGTCGCTGCTCGTCGCCTCTTCGCTTGGGTTCGATCGCGAGCCCGTGTACGGGAACCGGAAACTCCAGCGGCATCAGATGAATGTGGTCATCCTCGGCCGCGTCGTGCAGCACGGCATCGAAGTGCAGCTCCTCGACCTTTGCGATCGCGCAGATATCTCCAGGCAGCGCGCGCGGAATCTCCTTGAACTCGCGGCCCTGCAAGGTGAACAGGTGGCCGACCTTGAAGGGCCTTCGGGCATCGCCGACATAGAGCTGGCTATCGCGCGTGAGGGTTCCCTGGTGCACGCGAATCACGCCCATCTTGCCGACGTACGGATCCTGCGTGACCTTGAAAACGTGGGCCAGCACATGCTTGCTTGCGTCGGGCAGCGCGTGCATGGGCTTCGCGCCAGGGCCTTCGCCGTTCAGGAACTGCGGCGGGTTGCTTTCGGTGGGATCGGGCAAAAGTCGGGTGATGACATCCAGCAGTTCCGGCACGCCCGCGCCGGTGCGCGCCGACACAAAACAGATGGGAATCAGGTGCCCTTCGCGCAACGCCTGTTCTAGCGGTGCGTGCAGCTCCTGGGGATCGATGTCTCCATCATTGAGATAGCGCTCGACGAAGGCAGCATCGACTTCCACGACTTGCTCGACGAGTGCGCGATGCGCTGCTTCAACCGATGAGAAGTCAGTCCCTGCATCGTCCTGCGCGCGATTGAAAAAGCAATCCACCACCCTCGTACCGCCCTGCGCCGGCAGATTCACAGGAAGGCACTCGCGACCAAACGCGGCCTGTATCTCTGCGACGAGCGCTTCCAGGTTGACGCCCTGCGCGTCGATCTTGTTGACGATGATGATGCGATCGCGCTCGCGCTGCGCCGCCCAGGCCATCATGCGATGCGCCATGGGCTCGACGCCGGTCTGCGCACTGATGACAACGGCGGCCGTCTCGACGGCTTCCAGCGCCGGAAGTGACTGGCCCAGAAAGTCCGGTGCGCCGGGCGTGTCGATCAGGTAGACGTGAATGCCGTTGTGCCGCAAGCCCAGCACGGACGAGTTGAGCGAGCGCTGAGCCTTCTTTTCTAGCGGGTCGTGATCGCTGACCGTCGAGCCGCGTTCCACCTGACCCGGCGCACCGATGGCACCGGACTTCCACAAGAGCGCCTCCACCAGGCTGGTTTTGCCCGACGTCGCCGGGCCAACGAGGGCCAGCGTCCGAAGCGCGGCGATATCGACATGTGCCGCGGGTGTGGGCATTGCGTCTCTCCTGTGCAAGGATGAATGCACATGTTAAGCCCGGGGCCAGCGATCGTGCAACGTCACCTCTACCGTGTCGCCCCAGAGTTCAATCTGAGCGGGGCTTGCGTCGTGAGCGATGTTGGCGGCGGCCCCGCGCACATAGCCAAGTGCAACGCACGCGCTAGCTAAAGGGCTGTAGCCAGCCGAGGAAATTTCGCCTGCCGCTACCCCATTGACAAGGATGGTCTCGCCGCCCCATGCGTACACGTCCGGCGGCAGCAAAAGGGTCACCAGCTTTTTGCGCAGCGGCAAGCCCTGGCTCTTGCGTAGCGCGGACTGACCGATAAACGAGGCGACCTTGTCCAGCTTCACGCTGAAGCCCAGGCCCGCTTCCCATGGCGACTCGTCTGGGCCGAGTTCCGCCCCCCATGCGCGGCGTCCCTGCTCGATGCGTAGCGCGTCGAGCGCATAGTAGCCCGCGTCGCGCAGGCCCAGATCCTCCCCCGCATCGCAGAGCGCCAGGTACACATGGCGACACATTTCCACCGGCACATACAGCTCGAACCCCGGCCCACCGACGTAGGCCATGCGTGCCGCGCGAACACGTGCGAGCCCGAGATCGATCTCTTTTGTCCACGAGAACTTCAGCGCTTCCGGTGAAAGATCGTCAGGGCTGACGCGTGCAAGCAGTTCACGCGCGTTGGGGCCCATGAGGCCGAGCACGCAATACATCGCCGAAACGTCGGTGAGCACGACGTGCTGAGCGTCATTGATGTGCCGGTTGATCCAGTCGGCGTCGCGTGTGGCCTGGGCGGAACCTGTGACGATCAGGAAACGATCGTGTGCTTGCCGGATGACGGTGAGATCGCTCTCGATGCCGCCACGCTCGTTGAGCATCGGCGTGTAGACCATGCGGTTGATCGGGACGTCCATCTCGTTCGCGCAAAGCCGCTGAAGAAGCGCAAGTGCGTCGCGGCCTTGCAGCAGCAGCTTGGAAAACGAGGTTTGGTCGTAGATCGCGACGGCCTTGCGCGTGGCGCGCTGTTCTTCGATGACGCACGCTAACCACCCGGGCGTACCCAACGTGTGCTGGTATTTCTCCTCCCCCCGCTGGGGGGAGGCCGGGAGGGGGGCCTCCCCGGAACTGCGCTCTGGATCACCGCCGTCGCGCCCCCATCCCAGCCCTCCCCCAACGGGGGAGAGACCAAGACCACGACGAAAATAATTTGCCCGCTCCCACCCGTTCTTGCTGCCAAACTCCGC
>JBKJKT010000054.1:0-4157 GCA_046597415.1 Ramlibacter sp. | reverse complement strand
TACCGGGCGCAACGTAGACCGCTTGAATTTTGGGCGACTGGGCGAGTTTCCAGGCGAGCGCGTGTTCGCGGCCACCACCACCAATGACGAGGACTTTCATTCCTGGATTTCCGCGTTGTGGAAAACCGCCTGAACGTCATCGAGGTCTTCGATCACGTCGAGCAGCTTCTGCATGCGGGTGGCGTCGTCGCCGGTTAACTCGATCGTGCTTTCCGGCCGCATCGTCACTTCGGCAATCTCCGGCTTGAGGCCGGCCGCTTCCAGTGCGTTCCGCACGGCTTCGAAATCGCCGGGCGGCGTGAGCACTTCAATGGCACCGTCGTCGCCGGTAATGACGTCTTCGGCGCCCGCCTCCAGTGCGATCTCCATCACCTTGTCTTCGCTGGTGCCTGGAGCCAGGATGAGTTGCCCGACATTCCTGAACTGGAACGACACCGAGCCATTGGTGCCCATGTTGCCGCCGTACTTGCTGAACGCGTGCCGCACTTCGGCCACTGTGCGCACATGGTTGTCGGTCATGGTGTCCACGATGATCGCAGCCCCACCGATCCCGTAGCCCTCGTAGCGGATTTCTTCGTAGTTCACACCTTCGAGGTTGCCAGTGGCCTTGTCGATGTTGCGCTTGACCGTGTCTGCCGGCAGGTTGGCCGCCTTGGCCTTTTCGACCGCGAGCCGCAACCGGGGATTGATGGCCAGATCGCCTCCGCCCAGACGTGCCGCAACCATGATTTCACGGATGACGCGGGTCCACACCTTGCCGCGCTTTTCGTCCTGGCGGCCCTTGCGGTGCTGGATGTTCGCCCATTTGCTGTGTCCGGCCACTGATGAAATCCTTCTAACTGCAATGCAGTTGATATATTGTGCAATCGATGCATTTTAGTTTGGGACACCATGGCCAACCCCCTGTTGATCGCGAAGAACAGCGAAACACACTGCGAATTGCTTCCCGCGCTCGCCAACCGGCACGGACTGATCACCGGCGCCACTGGCACCGGCAAGACGGTTTCCCTGCAAACGCTGGCCGAAAACTTCTCGAAGATCGGCGTTCCGGTCTTCATGGCCGACGTCAAGGGCGACCTCACCGGCATCAGCCAGACCGGGACCATCGGTGAAAAGCTGGCAGGCATCATCAAGGAACGCGGCCTGCCCACCCCCGAGCCGTTCGCCGCAACTGTCACGATGTGGGATGTCTTCGGCGAAAACGGCCATCCGGTCCGCGCCACGGTTTCCGACATGGGCCCCCTGCTGCTAGGCCGCATGCTCGGCCTGAACGAAACGCAGGCTGGCGTCATCAATCTCGTGTTCAAGATCGCTGACGACAACGGCCTCTTGCTGCTCGACCTGAAAGACCTGCGCTCGATGCTGCAATACGTGGGCGACAACGCGAAGGATTTCCGCACCACTTACGGCAACATCAGCGCGGCGAGCATCGGCATCATCCAGCGGGGCCTGCTGCAGATCGAATCGCAAGGCGGCGAAAACTTCTTCGGCGAGCCCATGCTCGACATCCAGGACTTCCTGCAGACGGATGAAAAAGGACGTGGCGTGGTGAACATCCTCACCGCAGACCGGCTGATGAATTCGCCCCGGCTGTACGCCACGTTCCTGCTGTGGATGCTCTCCGAGCTGTTCGAGCAGCTTCCCGAAATCGGTGACCCGGACAAGCCCAAGCTCGTGTTCTTTTTCGACGAAGCGCACCTGCTGTTCGACGAAGCGCCCAAGGTGCTGATCGAGCGCATCGAGCTGGTCGTGCGGCTGGTGCGATCCAAGGGGGTCGGTGTGTATTTCGTGACGCAGAATCCGCTCGATATTCCAGACAGCGTGCTCGCGCAGTTGGGCAACCGCGTACAGCACGCCCTGCGCGCGTACACGCCCCGCGACCAGAAAGCCGTGAAGGCTACCGCGCAAACCATGCGGCAAAAACCAGGCCTGGACATTGAAACCGCGATCACTGAACTGGCTGTCGGCGAGGGACTGCTCAGCTTCCTGGACTCCAAAGGACGACCCAGCGTGACCGAGCGCGCATTTGTGCTGCCGCCGGGCAGCCAGATCGGGCCGATCACACCCGAGCAGCGCAAGGCACTGATTGCGAACTCCATCGTGGCTGGCGTCTATGAAAAAACCATCGACCGCGAATCGGCCCACGAAAAACTGCAAACCCGTGCGGCGACAGCCACTGCTTCGGGAACTCCGGCCATGCCCACTGGCGCTGGTTCACGTGGTGGAGCCGCCCCGGCGGAAAGCGGCGGCCTGCTCGACGGGTTGAAGGATGCCGTGTTCGGTTCGGTCGGCCCGCGTGGCGGCGTGCGCGAGGGCCTGGCGCAAAGCATGGCGAAGTCGGCGGTGCGCAGCATCGGTAGCGCAGTCGGGCGCGAGATCATTCGCGGGGTGCTGGGTGGCATTCTCGGGACAAAGCGCCGCTAGATGAGGTCCTCGCGCCGTCACCTGGAATACCACCGCACCGACCGCATTGGCTGGCTGCGCGCAGCGGTGCTAGGCGCCAACGATGGGATCGTTTCCACCGCGAGCTTGCTGGTGGGTGTAGCCGCTGCAAATGCAAGCGCATCGATTCTGATGATGACCGGCGTTGCGGGCCTCGTGGCCGGCGCGATGTCGATGGCCGCGGGCGAATACGTCTCGGTGTATGCGCAGACCGACACCGAAAGAGCGGACCTCTCGAAAGAACGCGCCGAACTGGCAGCGGAGCCTGCCGCCGAACTGCGCGAGCTGACTGCGATCTACGTGGGCAGGGGCTTGCAGCCAGACCTGGCGGCGCAGGTTGCTGTTCAGTTGACGGCGCACGATGCGCTCGGAGCGCATGCACGTGATGAGCTGGGTATTTCGGGCACGAACCGGGCGCGCCCCGTGCAAGCCGCAGTGTCATCGGCTGCGAGCTTCGCTGCAGGTGCGGCCTTGCCTTTGGCTGTCGTTGCGATTGCTCCGGCCAACGGGCTGATCTACTGGATCGGTGCGACTTCGCTGGTCTTCCTGGCGGGACTTGGCGCTGCCGCAGCAAAGGCCGGCGGTGCCAGCCCGGTAACGGGGGCTGCACGCGTGACGTTCTGGGGCGCACTCGCGATGGCCGTCACGGCCGGCGTGGGGGCGATGTTCGGGACGGTGGTTTGACGCGCCATGTTGACGCGCACGCAGAAGCGTACATTGATGTCTTTACCGTTTCCGAGCAACATGTCCGATCCGAGCACACCTTCTGCCCTCCCGCGCCACATACGCCTGACCTCGCACGCGTCGGGTCACGGCTCCCTGCCGATCCGCTGGGACGCGCCCACGCCGCAAGAGCGCGGCCCCATTGTCGGCACCACCACAACCCGCGCGCACCGCAACGTGATCGGCACGCACAGCGGCTCGTATAGCGTCTACCGGGCACTGGCCGTCGCCGCGGGCGCACTCAAGCGCGAGCATCGCGCCGACCTCACCAACACCGCGCCTACCGACGTGATCGGGCCTTACCCACAGTGGAGTGAGCCCGGCAAGATCGTGAGCCTGGACCCCTGGGGCGCCATCGTCGCCGATGTGTATTCGGCTGAGCTGGCACAGGGCTACGACATCCGCCCGACGATCGCGGTTACGCAAGCCCATGTGATTCTTCCGGAAGTGATCGAAGGACTGCAGGTGGGCCGGCTGAAGGCCGACGGCAGGATTCTCACGGGCACCGGCGCTGCGATGGTGACGAAAGCCGCTATCGAGCCCGTGTGGTGGTTGCCGGGCGTGGCAGCGCGGTTCAAGTGTTCCGAAACCGATCTGCGCCGGGTCCTGTTCGAGGAGACGGGCGGCATGTACCCCGAACTCGTCACGCGCAGCGACCTCGAAGTGTTCCTGCCGCCCATCGGCGGGCAGACGATCTACATCTTCGGAAATCCCCGCGACCTGGCCAATCCCGAAGTTGAACTGACCGCGCGCGTTCACGACGAATGCAATGGCTCCGACGTTTTCGGCTCGGATATCTGCACGTGCCGCCCTTACCTTACCCACGCGATCGAAGAGTGCATCCAGGCTTCACAGCGCGGCGGCGTGGGCCTGGTCGCGTACTCACGCAAGGAAGGCCGTGCTTTGGGCGAAGTCACCAAGTTCCTGGTCTACAACGCGCGCAAACGTCAGGTAGGCGGCGATACGGCTGACCAGTATTTCGCCCGCACCGA
>JBKJKT010000049.1:0-21019 GCA_046597415.1 Ramlibacter sp. | reverse complement strand
GTCTGCGCCTGCGCCGGGAGGGCAAAGGCAAAAGCGAGGGCAGCGGCAGATAGTTGCAGTTTCATTGGTTCTCCTTGGATGACTGCTTGAAAGCCCGACCGATCCGATCGGGCCATCACGACGATACGACTTGTTTGTGACAGCGCATTTAACAGGGGCGCACTGTACCCCTACAAGCGGGGTTTCCATAACTAAACCTCGTCATGCTGCACTGCGGTAACATCATTCTTCAGCCGTGTTGCATTCGTTTGGCTGACAGGAAAGCCCCTAATTAGTGAACGCACCAACTACGCTCAACCAGCTGATGGCTTCGGCCGAAGACGCTCCCCGTCTGCGCGAGATTCCGTACAACTACACCTCGTTTTCCGATCGCGAGATCGTGATTCGCCTGCTCGGTGAGCGCGCGTGGAACGTCCTGAACCAGTTGCGCGAGGAACGCCAGACCGGCCGCTCCGCGCGCATGCTCTATGAAGTGCTGGGTGATATCTGGGTGGTGCAGCGAAATCCTTACCTGCAGGACGACATGCTGGACAACCCGCGGCGACGCGGCCAGCTCGTCGATGCGCTGCATCACCGGCTCTCCGAAGTCCAGAAACGCCGCACGCCTGATGGCGACCAGGCGCGCGATGCCCTCGTCGGTGAATTGCTCAAAGGCGCGAGCGCCGCCGTGACAGCTTTTGGCGAAGCGTTCAAGCAGATGTGGGACCTGCGCAAGGAGACGCGGCGTGCGCTTCGCAAGTACACCGCAAAAGACAACATTAAGTTCGACGGGCTTTCGCGTGTTTCGCATGTCACCGACGCGACTGACTGGCGTGTTGAATACCCCTTTGTCGTGTTGACCCCGGACACCGAAGCCGAAATGGCCGGGCTGGTCAAGGGCTGCATCGACCTGGGCCTGACGATCATTCCGCGTGGCGGCGGTACCGGCTATACCGGCGGCGCGATCCCGCTCACATGGAAGAGCGCCGTGATCAACACGGAAAAGCTTGAAGCCATGACCGAAGTGGAGATGGTGGCGATAGGCGGCCAAAGCCAGCCGATTCCAACGATCTGGACCGAGGCGGGTGTCGTCACCCAGCGCGTGGCCGATGCGGCTGAGCGAGGCGGCTTCGTTTTCGCTGTCGATCCCACTTCTGCCGAAGCTTCGTGCATTGGCGGCAATGTGGCGATGAATGCGGGCGGCAAGAAGGCCGTGTTGTGGGGCACTGCGCTGGACAACCTCGTGTCGTGGCGCATGGTGACCCCGCAGGCGCAGTGGCTGGAAGTCACGCGCACCGACCACAACCTGGGCAAGATCCACGACGCCGATGTGGCGACGTTCGAGTGCCGCTATCTGCAAGCTGATGGCAAGACGCCGATTCGCACCGAGACGCTGCAAATCCCCGGGCGTACTTTCCGCAAGGAAGGCCTGGGCAAGGACGTCACCGACAAGTTCCTCTCCGGCCTGCCGGGTATCCAGAAAGAGGGCTGCGACGGGCTCATCACCAGCGCGCGGTGGGTTGTTCACCGCATGCCGACGCACACGCGGACGGTGTGCCTCGAGTTTTTCGGCAATGCGCGCGACGCCGTGCCCAGCATTGTCGAGATCAAGGATTTCATGTTCGCCGAGCAGTTGCGCACGGGTGTCGTGCTCGCGGGACTTGAGCACCTGGATGACCGCTATCTGAAGGCTGTGGGCTACTCCACCAAATCCAAGCGGGCCGGGCTGCCCAAGATGGTGCTTTTCGGCGACATCGCCGGAGACAACGCCGACGCCGTGGCCCGTGCGACATCTGAAGTCGTGCGCATCGCCAATTCGCGCAGCGGTGAAGGCTTCATCGCCATCAGCCCGGAAGCGCGCAAGAAGTTCTGGCTCGATCGCAAGCGTACGGCCGCGATCAGCAAGCACACCAACGCGTTCAAGATCAACGAAGACGTGGTGATTCCGCTGCCGCGCATGGCCGAGTACACCGATGGCATCGAGCGCATCAATATCGAGCTGTCGCTGGCCAACAAGCTCAAGCTGGCTGACGAGCTGATCGCCTTCTTCAGCCGCGGCAACCTTCCGCTTGGCAAGCAGGACGACGCCAACGAGATTCCATCGGCCGAGTTGCTGGAAGACCGGGTGGGCCAGGCGCTGGAGTTGCTGCATGCAGTGCGCTCGCAGTGGCAGGACTGGCTCGTCAATGTGGACAGCCTTTTTGCCGAGCTGCAGGACCACACGCTGCGGGCAAGCTGGAAGACGCAGATTCGCGCGCCGTTGCAGCAGCTGTTCGCGGGCGAGCCGTTTGCCGCGATCCTGGAAGAAGTGACCGCGATTCACAAGCGTGTGCTCAAGGGCCGCGTGTGGATAGCGCTGCACATGCACGCGGGCGATGGCAACGTGCACACGAACATTCCGGTCAACAGCGACGACTACGAGATG
The DNA here is from genome assembly GCA_046597415.1 of Ramlibacter sp. Lineage (GTDB taxonomy): Bacteria > Pseudomonadota > Gammaproteobacteria > Burkholderiales > Burkholderiaceae_C > Ramlibacter. The sequence continues at coordinate 18,615 of JBKJKT010000049.1, read as the reverse complement.
CTCCAGTCGGCGCATACCGCCGTCAAGCGGATCATGATTCTGGCGCGTTCGCTCAATGGCGTGATCTCGGGCGAGCACGGCATCGGCATCACGAAGCTGGAGTTCCTGACGGATGAGGAATTGAAGCCCTTTGCCGACTACAAGCAGCAGGTCGATCCCGAGGGGCGCTTTAACAAAGGCAAGTTGCTGCGCCATGCGCAGGCGGACTCCGCAACCTCTGTGTATGCGGACCTGACCAATGCCTACACGCCATCGTTCGGCCTGATGGGTCACGAGTCGCTGATCATGCAGCAGTCGGACATCGGCGCCATTGCCGACAGCATCAAGGACTGCCTGCGCTGTGGCAAGTGCAAGCCGGTCTGCGCGACCCACGTGCCGCGTGCCAACCTGCTCTACAGCCCACGCAACAAGATCCTGGCCACTTCACTGCTGGTCGAGGCGTTTCTTTATGAAGAGCAGACGCGTCGAGGCGTGTCGATCAAGCACTGGGAGGAATTCGAGGACGTGGCTGACCACTGCACGGTGTGTCACAAGTGCCTGTCGCCGTGTCCGGTGAAGATCGACTTTGGCGACGTGTCGATGAACATGCGCAACCTCCTGCGCAAGATGGGCCAGAAGAGCTTCAGACCCGGCAATGCAGCTGCCATGCTGATGCTCAATGCCACGAGTCCGCAGATGATCAAGTTCATGCGCACCGCCATGGTCGATGTCGGCTTCAAGGTGCAGCGCCTTGCCAACGACCTGCTGCGCGGACTAGCGCGCAAACAGGTGACCAAGCCGCCAGCTACCCACGAACGCGCGCCGATCAAGGAGCAGGTGATTCACTTCATCAACAAGAAGCTCCCGGGCGGCTTGCCCAAGAAAACCGCGCGTGCGCTGCTGGACATCGAGGACAAGGACTACGTTCCGATCATCCGCAACCCGAAGACCACCAGTTCGGAAACCGAGGCTGTGTTCTATTTCCCCGGCTGCGGATCCGAGCGATTGTTCTCGCAGGTCGGTCTTGCGACGCAAGCCATGCTCTGGCATGCCGGGGTTCAGACGGTTTTGCCGCCGGGATACCTGTGCTGCGGCTATCCGCAGCGCGGCGCGGGACAGTTCGACAAGGCCGAAAAGATGATCACGGAAAACCGCGTTCTCTTTCATCGCGTGGCCAATACGCTCAACTACCTCGATATCAGGACGGTGGTGGTGAGCTGCGGTACTTGCTACGACCAGTTGCAGGGCTACGAGTTCGACAAGATATTCCCCGGCTGCCGGATCATCGATATTCACGAATACCTGCTGGAAAAGGGCATCACGCTCGATCTATCCGATCCGGCGCAGGCAGCGGGGTATCTCTTCCATGATCCATGCCACAGCCCGATGAAGCTGCAGGAGCCGATGAAGACGGTGAAGGCCCTGGTGGGGGAGAACGTTCGCAAGTCCGAACGCTGCTGCGGAGAATCGGGCACGCTGGGTGTGACCCGGCCTGACATATCGACGCAAGTGCGCTTTCGCAAGGAAGAGGAGCTGCGCAAGGACGAAGCGGCGCTGCGCACGGCCATGGCGGGCGTGCAGGGCGGTCCCGGCGAAAAGGGCAACATCAAGATCCTCACCAGCTGCCCCAGCTGCCTGCAAGGCCTGACCCGCTACGGCAACGACCTCCAGAACGGGTTGCTGGAGGCCGATTACGTCGTGGTTGAAATGGCTAACAAGATCCTGGGCACGGACTGGATGCCCGAGTACGTGAACGCCGCAAACAACGGCGGGATCGAGCGGGTGCTCGTTTGATGAGGGAGCCGGGCTGCCCGCTGTGTGACGGTCCTGGCGGAACCCTGGTTTATACGGGCGCCAAGTTTCGCGTGATCCGTTGTGACGAGCCAGGTATTGCGGCGCTCTACCGGGTTGTATGGAAGGAACATGTGCCCGAGTTCTCGCAGCTCTCGGCGCAGGACCGGCAACTGTGCATGGACGCTGTTGTCTGCGTTGAAGAGTGCCTGCGCGAGCATCTCGCACCGGACAAGGTCAATCTTGCAGCGCTCGGCAACATCGTGCCTCACCTGCACTGGCATGTGATCGCAAGATTCATCTGGGACAGCTATTTTCCCGGATCCGCATGGAGCGAAAAGCAGCGCCACGCACCACCCGCGCAGATCGCTGAAATTATGAACAGGATCACATCGCTCGAAACTGATCTTGCCACGCGGCTTGCTGCCCGGTCCGGAAACTGCGCGTCTATGTGAAATCTGCACGTTGCACACCCGCAGTACGGGATGCGGCTGTATGCCCCTAGCAGGCAACCGTGTATAACAGGCGGAGGTAGAAGTATTCAGCCGCAACTTCGGTATCCGGAGGTCATGCATGATCTTTCACAAATTTCCCCTTGCGGCAGTGGGCATCAGTCTCGTGGCTTTCGCATCCGGCGCAGCCGCACAGGGAGCCGGTGAAGTTGAATTCTCCCGTGGCGTAGGTTTTGCCCAGGCTGCCGGCCAGGTGCCCCGCACCCTCGGCAAGGGCCTTAGCCTCAGGGAGGGCGATCGCCTTACCACCTCGGACGGCGCTTTGGCCATCATCAAGATGGAAGACGGTACCCGCATGACCGTGCGTCCCAATTCCGAGATCGTGCTGCAGCAGTACAGGTACCGCGAGAACGCCCCTGACAATGGCATGCTGATGCAACTGGTTCGCGGAGGCTTTCGTGCCGTGACCGGCCTTATTGCCCAGAACTCGCCCAACGCGGCCAAGATACAGACCAATACCGCCACCATCGGCATACGCGGCACCGACTTCGATGCCCGCATCTGCGGGCGGGACTGCGGCACCGAGTCCGCTGCAATCACGGGGTCGTCCCGTCCCAATACCGTGCAGGCGAGCGCCAGGGTGGTGTCGTCGCAAGGCACGGTCAACGCCGTCGATGCAGCCGGCCAGCGCAGGCGTCTCGTCAACGGGGGCAGCGTTTATCCCGGCGACATGGTCGAGACATCCGGCGCTACACACGCGGTCCTTGCTTTCCGTGACGACTCGCGCGTGACCCTTGGCTCCACCACACGTTTTCGCGTTGACAACTTCGTTTACGACACCCAGAACGCCGGCGAGGGGCGCTTCCTGGCTTCTGTCTTGCGCGGTTCGGTGCGCGCTCTCACAGGTCTGATCGCCAAGGCGAACAACCGCAACGTCGGCTTCAACACGGCAACTGCCACCATCGGCATTCGCGGTACGGGCGTTGACATCAAATGCAAGAGCCGGGACGAAACCGACAGCTGCGAAGACCTGACCCTGTGGACCTGGCTCGGCTCGATCGCCGTCAACCGCCAGGGCGACACGGCGCTGCAGGTGCTGCAGGAAGGCCAGGGCCTGCAGATCACATCGACCGCCATCGTTCCCATCTCGAGCCAGCCGGACATGGACGGTCCGCGACCAGACAGCGTCACCGCGCCGCCGAAGTTGTTTTCCACCGAGTACGTTTCCGATAGCGAAGAAGGCCTGTTTGTCTTCGTTCGGCGCGGTCACATCGAGATTGCGTCGCCCAACGATCTCCTGCACCTGGGCAATGGCGAGGTTGGGTTTGCTGGACTTGGCGGAGAAACCAAGCGGCCTATCTCTATTCCCAAGTTCATCGAGTTCGACAAGGTGCCGCTGCCCGATTCCCGCAATCCGCTGCTGGTCAGTGTGCTGGCCGATAGCGGAGTCACGGCCGAGGGCCAGTGCAGATAGCGCGTGAGGGGGCGCTACACGGATGACAGCGTAGTCACGCCGGTGAGGTGGTTTCAGCGCATCGGCTAGCTAAAAAAAAGAGGGTGAGAAGAAATGAACAAAGGGCAAAGCGCGCCCCGTACGTGTAGCGGCGGGCTGACGCGGTTGGTGTGGGTTGTGGCGGCTTCAATGAGTGGCATGGTTTCAGCCCATGCCCAGACGCCCGCGAGCCCGCCCATGGCGTCCGCTGCGCCGTCTCCCACCTTTGTCATCAAGGGCTTCAAGGTCACCGGCGACGACCCTTTGGGTGATGGCGAGACCAGTCAGGTTCTCGCTCCATACGTGCGCGCCGACGCAACGATAGACACCCTGCAAAAAGCCACTGCCGCGCTTGAGGCGGCGCTTCGCGCGAAGGGCTTCGGACTGCACCGGGTGGTGCTGCCGCCACAGGAAGTCGGCGACACGGTTACGCTCAACATCGTCAAGTTCACCATCGGCAATGTCGCCATCGAAGGCGCCACGATCTACGATCAGGGCAATGTGCGACGCGCGCTTCCTGAATTGCAGGAAGGCCGCTCGCCGAACTTCCAGGCGCTCGCCGTGCAAACAGCGATCGCCAACGAAAACCCCAACAAGCTCATCCAGCTCGGACTGCGCGAAGGCAGAGAGGCGGACAAGATTGACGTAACCATCACCGTGCAGGAAAAACGGCCGTGGACGATGGCGCTCGGCCTGTCGAACGCCGGAACCCGGGCCTCCGGTCGCGACCGCTTCACGGTTTCGGGCGGGCACACCAACCTCTTCAATCGGGACCATCATCTTGTGGGTGCCTACACGACATCGCTGCAAAAGCCAGATGACGTGAAGCAGGCGGGCCTGTCATACCGCGTCCCCCTTTACGCGATGGGTGGCGTGATCGGTGCCACTTACACCCGCTCCGACGTGGTTGGCAATTTCGGCACATTCACCAGCACGGGCGCGGGGCAAACGTTCAGCGTCAGTTATACCCACTACCTGCCGCCGGATGCGGGGCGTCGCAGCTATTTCACATTTGGCTTTGAAGACAGGGTGTTCGATGCGACGGTGATCAATGGGGTCGTGATCGGCAGCGATCGTCGCAGCCGTCCGTTGACCGTGGGCTACAGCTCGCACACCTATTCCGACCGCGGGTCCTGGGGCTACAACTTCGACTTTTCGGCCAACCTGTCGAGCGGGCGCAATAACGACCTGGCTTCCTACCAGACCGAGACGCCTCGCATTGACGCAGTCAACTGGAAAGCCCTGCGCGGCGGCGGCAACTATGCGGCGACCTTCGCCAAGGACTGGCTGTGGTCCGTGCGTGGACAGTTCCAGTACAGCCCTGATGTGCTCATTGCCGGCGAACAGTTCGGTCTGGGTGGCCTTGGATCGGTGCGCGGGACGGACATCGATCGACCCATCACCGGTGACAAGGGATTCATGACGTCGTTTGAAGTCACGACCCCTGAACTCGCACCCGGGTTGCGGCTGCTCGGCTTCGTGGACGGCGGCTGGCTCGGCAACAACAATCCCAATGGCGAAGACAAGCCGTCGTCAGACCGTATTGCCAGCGCAGGTCTCGGTCTCCGATTTTTCCGGGAGCCTTTCGCAATCTCCATGCACTACGGTCGCATCATTGGCGGAAGCAAGGTGCCGCTTGCGTTCAACTCGGCGGCACCCAAGCGCGGCGACGATCGCTTCTACGTGAACCTCTCGCTGCGTTTCTGAGCGTCCCTGCTCGCCATGCGGTCAGGCCGTGTGGCCAGGCCATGCGGCGGGGTGCAACCTAGAATGGCGCATGGCAGGTCTCTCACCCACAACACCCATTCCTGAAGCAATAACCGTCCACGCACAGTCGCGCGTGCTCGAAGTCGCTTTTTCGGATGGCGCGAGTTTTCGCATACCGTTTGAATTGATGCGGGTCTATTCGCCCTCTGCTGAGGTGCAGGGGCATGGTCCCGGTCAGGAAGTCCTGCAGACCGGCAAGCGTGACGTTCAGCTCGAAGCCCTCGATCCCATCGGCAACTATGCGGTGCAGCCGCGCTTTTCGGACGGGCATGACACAGGCATCTTCTCGTGGGACTTCCTCTACTTCCTGGGTTCGCAGCAGGATCAGCTATGGGCGGACTACAACCGCCGACTTCAACAGGCTGGCGTGGACCGAGACTCGGCCATGGCGGAAAAGCCCGGGCAGTCTTGTGGACATTGATCGTTTGCATTGATATCTCAATATCCGGCATTAACTAGGGGTTGTGCCCTCGCAAAGGCGCGAATGCGTCTAGCATTGAGTCCCAGCAGGCTTTCCAAATAGATGAGCAATACCCACTTCGGTTTCGAATCGGTTGACGAGCGCGAAAAGGCGCGTCGCGTTCGCGGCGTGTTCGATTCGGTCGCGCCGAAGTACGACGTGATGAATGACCTCATGTCGGCGGGGCTGCATCGTGCATGGAAGGCGTACACGATGCTCGTGGCCAATGTGAAGCCGGGGCAGAAGATTCTCGACATTGCAGGTGGCACAGGCGACCTCGCTCTTGGTTTTGCGCGCAAGGCCGGAGCAGGCGGACAGGTGGTGCATACCGACATCAACGAGGCAATGCTGCGCACCGGACGCGATCGGCTGCTCGATGCGGGCGTTGCATTGCCGACGATGGTCTGTGATGCCGAGAAGCTGCCCTTCGCGACGGGCAGCTTCGATCTGGTCAGCGTTGCATTCGGCTTGCGCAACATGACCCATAAAGAGGTGGCGCTCGCCGAGATGCAGCGCGTACTCAAGCCAGGCGGAAAGTTGTTGATTCTTGAATTTTCCAAAGTGGCGAAGCCGCTGGCGAAGGCGTACGACTGGTACTCTTTCAATGTGTTGCCAAAATTGGGGCAGCTGGTAGCCGGCGACAGCGCAAGCTACAAGTACCTGGCCGAATCGATCAAGGTGCATCCTGCGCAGCAGGAACTCAAGGACCTCATGAAGAAGGCCGGGTTCGGCCATGTCGACTATCACAACATGACGGGCGGCGTGGTTGCCCTGCATGTGGGTATCAAGTGTTAAAAGGCGAGAAGTGAAGCAGTCAGATCAAACCGGGCGCAAGCCCTGCAGGAGACAACGATGAAATTATGGGCATGGGCTTTGGTAACCGTCATGGCATTTTCCAGCTTCGACGCCGATGCGGCCCGTCGCCTGGGCGGCGGCGGATCGATGGGCAAGCAATCGAACAACGTGACGCAGCGCGATGCCGGCAAACCGGCCGCACCCGCGCAGCAAAACCAGGCAACGCCGAACACACCGGCCGCCACACCTGGCGCCGGCGCTGCTGCTGCCGCGCCGAAACGTCCGTGGGGCGCCATGCTCGGCGGCCTGGCCGCAGGCCTGGGTCTGGCCTGGCTCGCATCTTCGCTGGGCCTGGGTGAAGCCTTTGGCCAGATCTTGATGTTCGGCTTGCTGGCGCTGGTCATCATGGTGGTCGTCGGAATGATCATGCGTGCTCGCAAGGGCGGTGCAGCGCAACAAAGCAGGCAGCAGTCCCAATACGCTTACCAGGGCGCCGGTGCTTCACCGGATACGCCAGAGGCGGCTCGCCAATACAGCCCGGACAAGGTCGGCAATGACGCTTCGGCCCGTCCCTGGGAGCGCAGCAGCATGGCTTTCGAAGCCGGCAAGTTCGGCCAGCCAGCAGGCGCCAACGGCGGCGGTGCAGGCAGCGGCGTGCAGATTGGCTCCGGCCTCGCGGGCTCGCAGAACTGGGGCGTGCCCGCTGGTTTCGATACGGCCGGTTTCATCATTGCGGCCAAGCGTAACTTTGTGACCCTGCAAGACGCATGGGACCGCTCGGACATCGAATCGCTCCGCGTGATGATGACCGACGGCATGCTGAGTGAAATCAGGTCACAGCTCGCCGAACGCGAAACCCATCTTGACGGTCAACCGAACAAGACGGATGTTGTGATGCTCGAGGCACAGTTGCTGGGCATCGAAGACCTGGGTGAGGATTACATGGCCAGCGTTGAGTTCTCCGGAATGATCCGTGAAGACGCATCGGCGGGCCCCAGCCCGTTCCGCGAAGTCTGGAACATGACCAAACCCAAGAGCGGCTCGTCGGGCTGGCTGGTTGCCGGGGTGCAGGCGCTCCAGTAAGTTCATCGAACGTCATGAATAATGGGGGACTATGGCAACACAGTCCCCCTTTCCTTTTCTGGACGACATCCTTGCGAGGGTGACGAACAGCCTGAAACCGCCCGAGTGGCTGGTCGACGAAGTGCAGCGGCGCATCGTTCTCATGGCCAACCATGTACTTATGCAGGAGAGCGAGGCGCAGGCGCGGCTTGTCCGTCAGTCAGGGCGAATCGTCGAGGCGAAGTGGCGAGCCTTTGTGATGCGCCTTGTTGTGACACCTGCCGGGCTGCTGGACATCGCACCGCCCCCATCTGCCCCTGACCTCACGTTGACGCTCACCGAAGAGTCGCCCTTCGGGCTCGCGCAATCGGCAATCAGGGGCGACAAGCCGCACGTGCGAATTGTGGGCGACGTGCAGTTCGCCGCAGAGATCAACTGGCTGGTCGAGAACGTCCGCTGGGATCTTGAAGAAGACCTTTCGCGGGTGATCGGCGACGCGCCCGCGCATGCGCTCGGCGAAGCCGGGCGGCGGATGGTGCAGGGGCTTCGACAGTTCGTGGCCAAGGGCCCGGGTGCATCGACGGCGATGACGCCTGCGCCAGTGTCAGCACCTTCTGCAGCCTATACGCCCGCACCCGGTTCCACCACGGCCACCACGGCGGCCCCTCCTGCGCCTTCGGCATCACCAGCTGGCTCGGGGCCGGCTGCATGACGCGTTACCTGCGCGGCCTCTATATTTTCTGGGTCGCCTGGCGGTTCGGGCTGGACGAGCTGTTCCTGGCAAGCTTCCAGCGACCAGGCCTGCATTCGCTGACGCGCGTCGTCACGTTCGGTCGCGACCTGAGCGCCCCGCGCGGACAGCGGCTGCGCCTGGCACTCGAATCGCTCGGGCCGATCTTCGTCAAGTTCGGACAGGTGATGTCAACACGCCGCGATTTGCTTCCGGCAGAAATCGCGGATGAACTCGCTTTGCTGCAAGACCGGGTGCCACCGTTCGATTCGGCAATTGCCATTGCGACGATCGAGCGCGCGTTCAGGCGACCGGTGGATTCGGTCTTCGTCAGCTTCGAGCGCGAACCGGTGGCGAGCGCTTCGATAGCGCAGGTTCACTTCGCAGTCGTCAAGGACAGACAGGGCAATCTGCGCGATGTTGCCGTGAAGGTGCTGCGGCCGGGCATGCTGCCCGTCATCGAGAAAGACCTGAGCCTGATGAGAATGATGGCCGGCTGGGTCGAGGGTCTCTCGGAGGATGGCCGCCGCCTCAAGCCGCGCGAGGTGGTGGGCGAATTCGACAAGTACCTGCACGATGAGCTCGACCTCGTTCGCGAGGCAGCCAATGCCGCGCAACTGCGACGCAACATGGCGGGGCTCGACCTCGTGCTCATCCCTGAAATGCTCTGGGACTTCTGCCACCCCGAGGTCATCGTGATGGAGCGGATGACCGGCGTGCCTATCAGCCAGATCGAGCGGCTGCGCGAAGCGGGCGTCGATCACCGGCAGCTCGCTCGTGATGGAGTCACGATCTTTTTCACGCAGGTGTTTCGCGATGGATTCTTTCACGCCGACATGCATCCGGGCAACATCCAGGTGAGCCTGGACCCGGCCACTTTCGGACGCTACATTTCGCTGGACTTCGGCATCATCGGCACGCTCACCGAGCATGACAAGGAGTACCTGGCACAGAATTTCACTGCGTTCTTTCGCCGGGACTACAAGCGCGTGGCGGAGTTGCATATCGAGTCGGGCTGGGTGCCTGCGCAGACACGCGTCGATGAGCTCGAAGCCGCCGTTCGCACGGTGTGCGAGCCGTACTTCGACCGGCCATTGAAAGAGATATCACTGGGCATGGTCCTCATGCGTCTGTTCCAGACCTCGCGCCGGTTCCATGTCGAAATCCAGCCGCAGCTCGTGCTGCTGCAAAAGACATTGCTCAACATCGAGGGCCTGGGCCGCCAGCTGGACCCCGAGCTCGATCTCTGGGCCACCGCCAAGCCTTTCCTGGAGAAGTGGATGATCGAGCAGATCGGTCCGCAGAAGATGCTCGAGGAATTGCGGGATCAGGCCCCCCGCTACGCCAAGCTGATTCCCGAACTGCCGCGCCTGATTCACCAGTACCTGCAGCAACGCCCGCAAAGCGACCGGCGCGAAATGCAGGAACTGCTCGCCGAACAGAAGCGGACGAACCGCCTGCTGCAGACCATCATCTATGGTGGCGTTGGATTTGCACTGGGCCTGCTCGCCATGCAGATCGTCATGCGGCTCGTGATTTTCTGAATTGCTTCGCACTGATGCTGCGGCATAATTTCGCTGCCCAACGGATGGGTTTCAAACAACAGGGCTGGGGCTGTCGATGAACTACACGCTGATCACGTTTGTCGTCTTGTACCTTCTAGGTACGCTTGCTGTCGGAGTCTGGGCCGGGACCCGCATCAAGAACACGACTGATTTCGCCATTGCCGGCAGGCGCTTGCCGCTGATCATGGTGGTGACAACTACCTTTGCGACCTGGTTCGGCGCCGAAACGGTCATGGGCATTCCGGCGAAATTCGTGCAGGGCGGGTTGAACGCTGTTGTCGAGGACCCGTTCGGCGCAGGCACCTGCCTGATCCTGGTGGGATTGTTTTTCGCTGCCAAGCTGTACAAGCAGAACCTGCTCACGATCGGCGACTTCTACCGCCAGCGCTACGGACGCGGCATCGAAGTCTTCTGCTCGCTTGCCATCATCATGAGCTACCTGGGCTGGGTCGCCGCGCAGATCACCGCCCTGGGCCTCGTGTTCTCGGTGCTGACCAATGGCGCGATGTCCGAGACCACCGGGATGATCGTGGGCACCATGGCGGTTCTGGTCTATGTGGTGATCGGTGGTTTTCTGGCCGTGGCATGGACCGACTTCATCCAGATGATCGTGCTTGTGGTCGGCATGTCGGTTATTGCGGTGTTCGCGAGCGACCTGGCCGGAGGCACCGGCGCCGTGTTGAACATGGTGACCTCGCAGAACCTGCTGAATTTCTTTCCGGAGCCGACGTTCACCCAAATCGCGTTCTTCATAGCAGCGGGCCTGACGATGATGCTGGGGAGCATTCCGCAGCAGGACGTGTTCCAGCGCGTGATGTCCGCGAAAGACGCCGATACGGCCCGAAATGGCGCCGTGATCGGTGGCGTCAGCTACATCCTTTTCGCGTTCGTGCCGATGTTCATCGTGGCGAGCGCTGTGGTCGTGATGGGCAACACTGCCATGGAGCTGGCCAAGGACGATTACCAGCGCCTGCTGCCGACCTTCGTGCTCACGAAGATGCCGCTCATCATGCAGATCCTGTTCTTCGGTGCGTTGCTGTCGGCCATCAAGAGCACGTCGTCCGCGACGCTCCTGGCGCCTTCGACCAGCTTCGTCGAGAACATCCTGAAGAACCTGCGTCCCGGCATGACCGACAAGCAGCAGCTTTTCGCGATGCGCGTCTCCATCGTGGTTTTCACCGGCATCGTGCTGGCCTATGCCATCGCCATGAAGGGCACGCCGATTTATGACCTGGTGTCGGGGGCCTACCAGGTCACGCTTGTCGGCGCCTTCATTCCGCTGGTGATGGGCATTTACTGGAAGCGTGCCACGACACAAGGGGCCGTCCTGTCGGTGGCAGCCGGTATTGCCGTCTGGGTGCTCTTCATGCCGCAGGTTGGCGGTGAAGCCCTCAGCACGATGTTTCCCGGTCAGCTCGCAGGGTTGATTGCCGCGTTCTTCGGGATCATTGTCGGTTCCCTCATGCCGCAATTCCTGCAGGACCGCAAGGAAGCGAGCGCGCCGGTTGCAGGTCTGCCGGCGCGCTGATTGACGGGCCGCGGTTCGCCGGCCTGCTCTTGAGGCGCGGGGTTTTCAGGGCGCCGCCTATAATTGAAGGCTTTGCAATGCCCCCGGCCTGCCAACAGGCCAACACCCCCAACCCCAAGAGCGACATGCCCATCTACGCATACAAATGCGACTCCTGTGGCCATGCCAAGGACGTTCTGCAGAAAATGAGCGACGCGCCGCTGACGCAATGTCCGGCTTGCGGAGCCCAGACGTTTTCCAAGCAGGTGACTGCGGCCGGCTTCCAGCTCAAGGGCTCGGGCTGGTATGCGACCGATTTCAAGGGCGGCGGCACACCCGCCACCGCCATCGACAAGGCATCGGAAGCTTCTCAATCCGGTGACGCAAAAGCCGGTGACCCAAAAGCCAGTGACCCAAAAGCCGGTGGCGCAAAGCCCGCCGATAGCGGCTCCAAGCCCGCCGAGTCCAAGCCGGCGGTGCCGGCTTCTGCACCCGCCGACAGCGGCACCTCCGGTAGCAAGTGATGTCCAAGCTGCGCAAATGGCTGTTGTCCGGTCTGCTGGTCATCGTACCGGTCGCCATCACCATTGCAGTGCTGCAGTGGATCATTGGAACGCTCGATGGCACGCTGCTCATTCTTCCGGACGCATGGCATCCCGACAAGCTCATTGGTGTTCATATTCCCGGCTTCGGCGTTCTGCTGACCCTGGGCATCCTGCTGCTGGTCGGCGCGGTCGTCAGCAACTTCGTCGGCAAGAAGCTCGTGACCTGGGGCGACAGCGTCGTCAGCCGCATTCCAGTCGTTCGGTCCATCTATTCCAGCGTCAAGCAGGTATCGGATACGATTTTTTCTGAAAGCGGCAATGCTTTTCGCACGGCCGTGCTGGTGCAGTGGCCGCGCCTCGATGTCTGGACGATAGCGTTTGTCACAGGTGCGCCGGGTGGCGAGGTTGCCGATCATCTGGTGGGCGAGTACCTCAGTGTTTATGTTCCGACGACGCCCAATCCAACGGGCGGCTATTTCGTGATGCTTCGCCGCAGCGACTGCATCGAATTGAAGATGAGCGTCGATGAGGCGCTCAAATACGTGATCTCGATGGGCGTCGTTTCGCCCGCCAACCGGGGTTGATGCGCCGCTTCGTGCGGCCCGTCGTTTCTCAAAGGTTTTCCCATGTCCCAACAACAAATGCGCACCACCTATTGCGGCCTCGTCACCGAAGCGCTGCTTGGACAGACCGTCACCCTGTGCGGATGGGTCAATCGCCGCCGCGACCATGGCGGCGTGATCTTCGTCGATGTACGTGACCGCGAAGGCTTCGTGCAGGTTGTGTGTGACCCGGACCGCGCGGAGATGTTCAAGACGGCGGAGGGCCTTCGCAACGAGTTCTGCATCCAGATCAAGGGCCTGGTGCGCGCACGGCCTGGGGGCACCGTCAACGACAACATCAAGAGCGGCAAGATCGAAGTGCTGTGCCACGAACTCACGGTGCTCAACCCGTCTGTCACGCCGCCGTTCCAGCTCGACGACGACAACCTGTCGGAGACGACGCGCCTGATGCATCGCGTGCTGGACCTGCGCCGCCCGTACATGCAGAACAACCTGATGCTGCGCTACAAGGTGACGATGGAGGTGCGCAAGTTCCTCGATGCCAACGGCTTCATCGACATCGAAACGCCGATGCTGACCAAGAGCACGCCCGAAGGGGCACGCGATTACCTCGTGCCCAGCCGCGTGCATGACGGCATGTTCTTTGCGCTTCCGCAGTCGCCGCAGTTGTTCAAGCAGCTGCTGATGGTGTCCGGCTACGACCGCTACTACCAGATTACCAAGTGCTTCCGCGACGAAGACCTGCGCGCCGACCGCCAGCCTGAATTCACGCAGATCGACGTGGAGACCTCCTTCCTGACCGAAGAAGAGATCCGCACGATGTTCGAGGGGATGATCCGCAGCACCTTCAAGAACGTGAAGGGCATCGACATCGGTGCCTTCCCGGTGATGAAGCACGTAGACGCGATGCGCCTCTATGGTTCGGACAAGCCTGACCTGCGCGTGAAGATGGAGTTCACCGAAATAACCGACGTCATGAAGGACGTGGATTTCAAGGTGTTTTCCGGCCCCGCCAATGCGGAAGACGGCCGGGTCGTCGCGCTTCGCGTGCCGGGTGGCAGCGGCATGAGCCGAAGCGAAATTGACGCCTATACCGAGTTCGTCAAGATCTATGGTGCCAAGGGTCTGGCGTGGATCAAGGTCAATGAAGTCGCCAAGGGCCCGAGCAGCGATGCCACCTTGCGTTGGCAGGGCCTTCAGTCCCCCATCGTCAAGAACCTGCACGACAAGGCCATCGCCGAAATCTTGAAGCGTACCGGGGCCGCTGACGGCGACCTCATCTTCTTCGGCGCCGACAAGGCCAAGGTTGTGAACGATGCCATCGGCGCGCTGCGCGTGAAAGTCGGCCACAGCGAATTTGGCAAGTCGCACGGCCTGGTCGAAGGCGAGTGGAGGCCCCTGTGGGTCATAGACTTCCCCATGTTCGAGTTCGACGAAGACGGCCAGCGCTGGAACGCGGTCCACCACCCCTTCACCTCGCCCAAGGACGGCCACGAAGACCTGCTCGAAAACGATCCTGGCAAGGCGATTGCCAAGGCCTACGACGCGGTGCTCAACGGTATCGAGCTGGGCGGTGGCTCGGTTCGAATCCACCGCGAAGAGGTGCAGAGCAAGGTGTTCCGTGCACTGAAGATCGACGCTGAAGAGGCGCAACTGAAGTTCGGCTTCCTGCTTGATGCGCTGCAGTATGGCGCACCTCCGCACGGCGGGATCGCCATCGGCCTCGACCGCTTCGTGATGCTCATGACTGGCGCAGAAAGCCTGCGCGACGTGATTGCCTTTCCGAAGACGCAGCGCGCACAGGATCTGCTCACGCAGGCGCCGGGGCCGGTGGATGAGAAACAGCTGCGCGAGCTGCATATCAAGCTGCGCAATACGACGGCCGTCTGATCGGCGTGTCAGGTGCCTTTAATGGCTAAAATTGCTGCCAGGCTTCTCAAGAGTCCGGTTACGTCGCTCTCGCATCGTGCAGGAGAAGTAGCGGCAGCCATGAACGCTGTGCTCAGTGGCTTCTGATCGCCCCTTCAAGATCCCCGAGTCCGTCCTGGTCGTGATCTATACGCCGGCCCTCGATGTGCTGCTGATCAACCGCGCCGACGCGGCCAACTTCTGGCAATCCGTCACTGGCAGCAAGGATGAGCTTGCCGAGGATCTGCGGGTGACAGCTGCCCGCGAGGTTCTCGAAGAGACCGGCATCGACTGTGCGCAAGGCACTGCGCTCGATTCAATGCTCACGGATTGGCGTCTGCAGAACATCTACGAAATCTACCCCCGGTGGCAGCACCGGTACGCCCCCGGCGTCACGCGCAACACCGAGCATGTGTTCGGGCTTTGCGTACCCGCAGGAACGCCGGTCACACTCAATCCGCGCGAGCACACCGGACACCGGTGGTTACCTTGGCGCGAAGCAGCCGATACATGCTTTTCGCCTTCCAATGCCGAGGCGATTCTCTTGCTGCCACAATTTGCCGCATGAGCGGAGATACCTTAAAAGTCGCCACCTACAACATCCACAAGGGCGTTCAAGGTATCGGGCCAGTGCGCCGGCTGGAAATCCATAACCTGGGCCACGCGGTCGAGCAACTCGACGCAGATGTGGTTTGCCTGCAGGAGGTGCGAAAGCTCCACCGGCAGGAAGAGCGCTACTTCAAGCGGTGGCCCGAATTGCCGCAGGCGGAGTTTCTATGCCCTGAGGGTTACGAAGCTGTCTATCAGACCAACGCGACCACGAAGCACGGTGAGCACGGCAACGCGGTGCTGTCGCGCTGGCCGGTGGTGTCGCGCGGTCACGAAGACATGTCCGACCATCGATTCGAGCAACGCGGCCTCTTGCACGTGAAGATCGAGGCGCACGGCACGCCCGTGCATGTGCTGGTGTTGCACCTGGGCCTGATCGCAGGCAGCCGTCTGCGCCAGGTCGAGCAGGTGGTCCGGTTCGTCGCGCGCGAGATACCCGAGCGTGAAGCCGTGATCATTGCCGGTGACCTCAACGACTGGGGAGCAAAGCTCAGGCCCACGATGAATGCAGCCGGTTTCAAGGACTTCGTGGGCGAGCGGCAGAACACGTTTCCATCGCGACTGCCACTGGGCCAGCTCGACTTTGTCTACGGGCGGCGGCTCAAGCCCATCGGCGTCGAGGTCCCGCGCGGCCGCATTTGGTCGCAGATGTCCGACCACCTCCCGCTGATCGCCGAGTTCGCGGTGTAAGGCTGCAGGCGATGGCGCAGAACGTTCCGGTGCCACGCCAGGGCCATCAGGTGCAATTGCTGCAAGGTGCCCAGGAGTATTTCCCGGCTCTGGTCGAAGCGATCGACAGTTCGACTCGAGAGGTGCGGCTGGAGACGTACATCTTTGACTTCACCGCCGGCACTGTGGAAGTGGCTCACGCGATGGAGCGAGCCGCACAGCGGGGTGTGTCTGTCATGGTCGTCGTTGATGGATACGGTACGGCTTCGTTGCCGCCCGCATGGCTAGAGCGATTCGTGCAGATGGGCGTTCAGCTGCGCGTGTTCGGGCCGCTGGGCACATTCGGCATGCTGTGGCCCGGCAACTGGAGCCGCATGCATCGCAAACTGTGCGTGGTCGATGGCGTGGTTGCTTTTTGTGGCGGCATCAATCTTCTGGACGACTGGCACGACCCTAACCATGGCGGGCTGGACGCGCCGCGATTCGACTTCGCGGTGCGTGTCACCGGACCCCTGGTGGCGCAGGCTGAAGGCGCGATGGACCGGCTGTGGCTGCGCATGAAAGCCGCAAGCGACATGCGACATGCACGGCTTGCCGGTGCGATCACTTCGCTACGCGCGGCCGGGATCGGAGCGCGTGAGAGCGATCCGGCCCCTGTCGCACCGGCCGACCCCGCCAAATCAACACGAGCCGCGCTGGTGCTGCGCGGCGCGCTTCGAAACCGCACAAGCATCGAACGCGCCTACCGAAAGGCCATTGGCGCGGCTCGCAGCGAGATCATCATTGCCAACGCTTACTTCGTGCCGGGCGGCAAGATGCGGCGTGCGATCGTTTCCGCCGCCAGGCGCGGCGTTACCGTCAAGCTGTTGCTGCAGGGTCGGTACGAGTACTTCATGCAGTACTACGCGGCCCGGCCGATCTACGGCGCTTTGCTCGAAGCGGGTGTCGAGATCCACGAATATTCGCCCAGCTTCCTGCACGCGAAGGTGGCGGTGATCGATGGCCGGTGGGCAACTGTCGGTTCGTCCAACCTCGATCCGCTCAGCCTGCTGCTGGCACGCGAAGCGAATGTGATGGTCGAGGATGAAGAGTTCGCAGCGCAACTGCGCGATCGCCTGTTGCATGCCATCGAGCACGGGGGCCGCGTCATGAGCCCTGAAGAATTCGGCAACCGTCCCTTGCGGCAGCGCGTGTTCGAGAGAGTGGCACTCTTCGTGATGCGCGTGCTGCTGCTGGTGCAGGGAAAGAAGTACTGACAGATGCAAGCAGGTGACCTGATCGTCCAGCGTCCCGAGGGGCTCTATTGCCCGCCTGGCGATTTCTATATCGATCCGTGGCGGCCCGTGGGTCGGGCGGTCATCACGCACGCGCACGCGGATCACGCGCGTGTCGGTCACGGCAAATACCTCGCCTCTGCACCGGCCGAAGGTGTGCTGCGAACCCGGCTGGGCGAGATCGATCTGGAGACCTTGCCTTACGGCGAGCAGATCGTGCACAACGGCGTGAAGCTCTCGCTCCATCCTGCCGGCCACGTGCTGGGCTCGTCGCAGGTCCGGCTGGAGCATGCGGGCCGCGTGTGGGTCGCCAGTGGCGACTACAAGGTGGCCCCCGATCGCACGTGCGCCCCGTTCGAGGCGGTCAAATGCGATGTATTCATCACGGAATCGACTTTCGGGCTGCCGATCTATCGCTGGGTCAGTGATGCCGAGCTTTTCACCGACATCAACGACTGGTGGAGTCGCAATGTGCTCGCCGGGCGGGCGAGCGTGATTGCGTGCTATTCGTTCGGCAAGGCGCAGCGCGTACTGTCCGGTGTCGATGCATCGATTGGCCCGATCATTGTTCATGGCGCAGTCGAGCCGCTCAACCGCGCCTATCGGGCTGCGGGCGTTGAGCTGCCGCCGACCCGAATGGTCACGGATGTCACCGAAAAATCAGATTTGAAGCGCGCGCTTGTCGTGTGCCCGCCGGGGGCTGCAGCGAGCACCTGGCTGCGCCGCTTCGGCGATGCGAGCACCGCATTCGCCAGTGGCTGGATGCAGCTGCGCGGTGCGCGAAGACGCGGCGGATGGGATCGGGGATTCGTGCTGTCAGACCACGCGGACTGGCCCGGGCTCATGAGCGCAATCGGAGCAACCGGCGCGCAGCGCGTCATCGTCACGCATGGAAGCATTCCGGTGATGGTTCGCTACCTGCGCGAGCAGGGGCTGGAGGCCGAATCGTTCGAAACCGAATACGGCGGCGACGCCGTGGAAGCCGATGTGGAGGCACCCGCCTCATGAAGAGCTTTGCTGCGCTTTTCACAGAGCTCGACACGACGACTTCCACCAACGCGAAGGTCGATGCGTTGCAGCGCTACTTCTCGCAAGCGCCGGCGCGCGACGCGGCATGGGCCGTGTACTTTCTTTCCGGCGGCAAGCCGAGGCAGGTCGTCTCGATGGCTTCGCTGGCACTGCTCGCGTGCGAAGTCGCGGGCATTGAGCCGTGGCTGTTCGATGAGTGCTATCAGGCCGTGGGCGACATGGCCGAGACGATTGCGCATGTCCTGCCGCGCGACGCCGAGCCGTCGGATGTCGGTCTGGCCGAGTGGGTCGAAGACAGGTTGCTGCCGCTGCGCGGTCTGCAGGAAGAAGAGATTGCATCGCGCGTGCGTTCCTATTGGCGAGAGCTTGATCCTCAGGGCCGCTTCCTCATGACCAAGCTCGTGGGCGGCGGCTTTCG
>JBKJKT010000148.1:0-5243 GCA_046597415.1 Ramlibacter sp. | reverse complement strand
ATGGTGCGTTGCTGTTCGTGTTCGCGGGGCTGCTGTTGGCGCTCCTGGTGGAGTTCGCTGTAGCGCCTCGAATCGTCACCCGGGAAAATCTGAAGGTCTGGCACTTCGTCGGGAGTGCCATGTATTTCGCGCAATGGGTTTGCGCAGGGGTCGTGATGTGGAAGGCTTTGAGGCTGTCATCCCGTTAACGCTGTCACGCCGGACCAGATCCGGCATCCAGGTTGACCTTAAGTCTGCCGCCCCTTCTTGATCGACTTCTGCTTGGGCGGTTTCGCACGTCGCACTTGCCCACCGGACGTGAGGCGCTGGTTTCCAAGGACGCGGAGGGTTTTGACTTCGGGCCGCTGGCCGCCTCGCTTGCTGTACTTCAGCACCTTGAATTCGCGCGGCGCGGCACCGCCCTTGCGCTCTTCGTCAGCAGACTTTTCCTTGTCGACTTTGGGTCGCCAGAGGACGAGCAGTTTGCCGATGTGCTGGATGGGCGCGGCCTCCAGCTCTTCGCACAGTTCGTTGTAGATGGATTCGCGGGTTTCGCGGCTGTCACCCAGGACGCGGATCTTGATGAGGCCGTGGGCGTTGAGCGCCGCATCGGTTTCTTTCTTGATCGCCGGGGTGAGCCCGTCGTTGCCGATCATGACAACGGGGGCGAGGTGGTGCGCTTCGGCGCGGTGCGCCTTGCGTTCGGCGATGGTCAACTTCAGTGCAGGCATGGGGCCGTATTATCCCCGGATGAGATTGGACAGATGAAAAAAAGCAAGAGTGGCAAGGTCAACAGGGCATGGCTCAACGACCACATGAACGATCCCTACGTCAAGATGGCGACGAAGGAAGGTTATCGCGCGCGCGCCGCGTACAAGCTCAAGGAGATTGATGAGCAGCTCGGCCTGATCAAGCCCGGGTCCCTGGTGGTGGACCTGGGCTCGGCCCCCGGTGCCTGGAGTCAGTATGTCCGCCGCAGATTTTCCCCGGGCGGTGCCGCCGCTGGCGAACTCAACGGCACCATCATCGCGATGGATATCCTGCCGATGGAGCCCATCGAGGGCGTGACCTTCATCCAGGGAGACTTTCGTGAGCCCGAAGTGCTGGCTCGGGTCGCCGAGGCGCTCGGAGGGCGCAAAGCCGATGTGGTCATCTCCGACATGGCGCCGAACCTGTCGGGAATTGAATCAGCCGACGCCGCGCGCATGGCCCACCTGATTGAGCTGGCCATCGATTTTTCCGTGGCGCACATGAAACCAGAAGGTGCGCTTGTCACAAAGATGTTTCACGGAAGCGGGTACAGCCAGCTTGTCAAGCTCTTCAAGGAAACTTTCCGTGTCGTGAAGCCTCTAAAACCCAAGGCGTCGCGGGACAAGTCATCTGAAACGTTCGTGATCGGTATGGGGCTCAAGCCTGAAAAGGCGGGCGTTGCGGACCCTGTCGAATAATGGCCCTTCACGGTGACTCGTCCGTAGCGAAAATACATCAGTCACAGGCTTGAAACGCCTAGAATGGTCGGCAACTAGTGCAGAACTCTTTCCGGAGACGCAGTTGAATAATCAGTGGTTCTCGAAAATCGCCGTGTGGCTTGTGATAGCCCTCGTGCTCTTTACCGTCTTCAAGCAGTTCGACACGCGAGGCGCGGCAGGCGCAACGGTTATTGGCTATTCCGATTTTCTGGAAGAAGTGCGTAACGGTCGTGTCAAAACCGCCGTGATCCAGGAAGGTGGACAAGGCGGCACTGAAATCGTCGCAGTGACGCAGGACGACCGCAAGGTCCGCACCACGGCAACCTACCTTGACCGGGGCCTGGTGGGCGACCTGGTCAGCAACAAGGTCAAGTTCGACGTCAAGCCCCGCGAAGAAGGCTCACTTTTGATGACGCTGCTGGTCAGCTGGGGGCCGATGCTCCTGCTCATCGGCGTCTGGATCTACTTCATGCGCCAGATGCAGGGCGGCGGCAAGGGCGGTGCCTTCAGCTTCGGCAAGAGCAAGGCGCGCATGCTGGACGAAAACAACAACCAGGTCACTTTCGCGGATGTGGCCGGCTGCGACGAGGCCAAGGAAGAAGTCAAGGAAGTCGTTGATTTCCTGAAAGATCCGCAAAAATTCCAGAAACTCGGCGGGCGTATCCCGCGCGGCCTGCTGCTGGTCGGCCCCCCCGGCACTGGCAAGACGCTGCTGGCCAAGGGCATCGCGGGCGAAGCCAAGGTTCCCTTCTTTTCCATTTCGGGCTCTGACTTCGTCGAAATGTTTGTGGGCGTGGGCGCTGCCCGTGTTCGCGACATGTTCGAGAACGCCAAGAAGAACGCACCTTGCATCATCTTCATTGATGAAATTGATGCGGTCGGGCGCCAGCGTGGCGCGGGCCTGGGCGGCGGTAACGATGAGCGCGAGCAGACCCTGAACCAGATGCTGGTCGAGATGGATGGTTTTGAAACCAACCTGGGCGTGATCGTGGTCGCCGCGACCAATCGTCCCGACATTCTTGATGCGGCGCTGCTGCGCCCCGGTCGCTTCGACCGTCAGGTGTACGTGCAGCTCCCGGACATCCGTGGTCGCGAGCAGATCCTGCATGTCCACATGCGCAAGATCCCGATTGGGCAGGACGTGAACGCGAACATCATTGCGCGTGGGACGCCCGGCATGTCCGGTGCCGATCTGGCAAACCTGTGCAATGAAGCCGCCCTGATGGCAGCACGCCGCAGTGCGCGTGTGGTGGAAATGCAGGACTTCGAGAAGGCCAAGGACAAGATCTTCATGGGCCCGGAGCGCAAGAGCGCCGTGATGGACGCCGAAGAATTGAAGAACACGGCCTATCACGAGGCAGGCCACGCCATCGTGATGCTGAGCATGCCCAAGCATGACCCGGTTCACAAGGTCACGATCATGCCGCGGGGCCGGGCCCTGGGCGTGACCTTCTACCTGCCGGAAAAAGATCGTCATTCGCAGGACAAGGAATTCATGCTGGCCAACATCGCCAGCCTTTTCGGCGGCCGTATCGCCGAGGAAGTCTTCATGAACCAGATGACGACCGGTGCCAGCAATGACTTCGAACGCGCGACTTCCATCGCACGCGACATGGTCATGCGGTACGGCATGTCGGACCTGATGGGCCCAATGGTCTACGCCGACAATGAAGGCGAAGTGTTCCTGGGTCGCTCCGTCACCAAGACCACCAACATCAGCGAATCGACCATGCAGAAGGTGGATTCGGAAGTGCGCCGCATCATTGATGAGCAGTACGCCCTGGCGCGTCGCATCATCGAGACCAATCGCGACAAGGTTGAAGCCATCACCAAGGCGCTGCTCGAGTGGGAGACGATCGGCCGCGAGCAGCTCGACGACATCATGGCTGGCAAGGTGCCACGTCCTCCGAAGGACTGGACGCCGCGTACGCCACCGTCCGGCAGCAGCGGTAGTGGCGATTCGGGTGGATCGCCGGTAGCCGATCCGGCGCCAACCACAGCCTGATTCGCTGAAACAGAAAACAAAAGGGGCCTCGTGGCCCCTTTTTCCATGAGCACTCACGGCAAAATCGCGGCCATGCAATGGCAAACCTCCCGCTACCTCATTGATCTGGCGCAGCCGCGCGTGATGGGCATCGTGAATGTCACGCCAGACTCGTTCTCGGACGGTGGGCACTATGCGACCACCCGCGCTGCGCTGGCGCACTGCGAACGACTCCTGGTGGAAGGCGCGCACATTCTCGACATTGGCGGGGAATCAAGCCGGCCAGGCACCCCACCCGTGTCGCTGGAGGAAGAGCTGACCCGGCTGCGCCCGGTGCTGCGCGAGGCGCTCGACCTCGGTGTGCCGGTCTCGGTGGACACCTACAAGCCCGAGGTGATGCGAGAGGCGCTCGAGATGGGCGCAGACATCATCAATGACATCTGGGCACTGCGCCAGCCCGGCGCGCTTGCAGTCATTTCTGCCCACCATACCTGCGGCGTCTGCCTGATGCACATGCACGGCGAGCCGCGCACGATGCAGCGCTCGCCCATGGAAGGCGATGCTGTTGCGCAGGTCAGGACTTTCCTGGAGGCGGCGTCGCGAAGGCTGCTTGACGCTGGCGTAGGGCGCAATCGGATCGTGTGGGATAGCGGAATCGGATTCGGCAAGACGGTGGAGCAGAACTTTGCCTTGCTCGCGCGTCAGCAGGAATTGAATGAGTCCGGCTATCCGCTGCTGGCGGGTTGGTCCCGCAAGTCGTCGCTTGGCACTGTGACCGGATTGCCAATCAATGAGCGCCTCGCCCCCAGCATTGCCGCGGCCATGCTGGCAGTCGAGCGCGGCGCGCGCATTGTGCGTGTTCACGACGTGAAGGAAACGCTGGCTGTATTGCAGGTGCTGCATGCCATGCAACAAGCCGAGCCAGGCAGGCAGTCACTGGAGCAAAAGAAGATGGAGACCTTATGAGCAGACGATATTTCGGCACCGATGGCATTCGTGGAACGGTGGGTCAGCCGCCGATCACGCCGGACTTTGTCTTGCGGCTGGCGCATGCCGTGGGCCGTGTGCTCAAGAAATCTGAAAGCCGTCCGACAGTCCTGATCGGCAAGGACACTCGCATTTCCGGCTACATGCTGGAAAGCGCTCTCGAGTCCGGCTTCAATTCTGCAGGCGTTGATGTCGTGCTGCTCGGACCGCTTCCCACCCCGGGTGTCGCCTACCTGACGCGCGCACAACGCGCGAGCCTGGGTGTGGTGATCAGCGCGAGCCACAACGCCTTCCCGGACAACGGCATCAAGTTCTTCAGTGCCAGGGGCACGAAGCTGCCTGACCACTGGGAGCTGGCAGTAGAGGAGGCGCTCGAGGAGCCGCCCGTCTGGGTTGACTCTGCAAACCTGGGCAAGACACGGCGGCTCGACGATGCAGCGGGCCGCTACATCGAGTTCTGCAAAAGCACGTTTGCAAACGATCTCACGTTGCGCGGCATGACGATCGCGATCGACGCCGCCCATGGCGCTGCGTATCAGATCGCGCCCCTGGTGTTTCATGAACTCGGCGCGGAGGTCGTGTGCATCGGTTGCTCACCCGACGGCTTGAACATTAACGACAAGGTGGGTGCAACACATCCGGAAGCGCTCGTTGCGCAGGTCAAGGCGAGTGGGGCGGACTTCGGGGTCGCGCTCGACGGCGATGCCGACAGGCTCCAGCTGGTCGATGCTGATGGGCGCCTCTACAACGGCGACGAGCTGGTTTACCTGCTCGCCACCGAGCGCCTGGACCGGGGCGAGCACGTACCCGGCGTCGTTGGCACC
>JBKJKT010000105.1:0-18648 GCA_046597415.1 Ramlibacter sp. | reverse complement strand
TGCGCCGGATTCCTTGTTTGTTCTTCTGTCATGGCCGATGTCTCCAACTCTTGTCTGGTTCCGGTGCGTCCACCCGAAAAAAAGCGCCCGGTGATGAGCCGGGCGCTGCTGAACTACGCGAGCAGTCGGCTAGGGCCTGCTAACACTATTTATGGTTGCGCGTTGCTATCAAAAGGGGTCAGGCGCTAGGCGCGAAACACGGTCTGGGTTGATACCCGAGCGTGTTTCGCAACAACGCGGATGGCCCCTTTTGAAAGCAACCCGGAGGGAACGTGGCCAGAACCGCGCCACTCGGCGTTGCGTTCCTAGGCAAGGCAGAAGCCTTGCCGTCGTCACGCGCCTTGATTGACGCGGTTCTGGCCGCGTTCGCGCAGCCATAAATAGTGTTAACAGGCCCTAATCGCTCAGACCATGCCGGACTTGACCATTGTTGCGCGAAGGCTTGCGAAGTCGTCGTCCACGAACTTCTCGAACGCCGCGCCCGAAAGGACAGCCGGCGTCCAGTTGTTCTTTTCCAGGGCCTCGGTCCAGCTTTTGGATTTCACCGCAGCCAGCACCATGTCGGTCAGCGCCTTGCGCTGTGCATCGGTAATGCCGGGGGCACCATAGACGCCGCGCCAGTTGCCGATCTCGACGTTGATGCCCTGCTCCTTGAGCGTAGGCACAGCCACGCCCTTCAGGCGGGTGCCCGAAGTCACACCAATGGCCTTCATCTTGCCGGTGTTGATGTACTCGGCGAACTCGCTGTAACCGCTGCCGCCCACCGTGACGTTGCCGCCCAGGATGGCTGCCGTGGCCTCGCCGCCTCCCCGGAACGCAACGTAGTTAATCTTGGCCGGATCGACGCCCACTTCACGCGCAATCATCGCGGCGGCAATGTGCTCGGTGGAACCGCGCGAACCGCCGCCCCACTTCACGCTGCCCGGGTCCTTCTTCAGCTGCGCGACGACATCGGCCATCGTCTTGAGCGGTGAGTTGGCCGGCAGGACGAACACGTTGTATTCGCTGGTCAGGCGCGCAATCGGGGTGGCAGCCGAGAGGCTGACCGGCGGCTTGCCTGTGATGATGCCGCCGAGCATCACGGCGCCCATCACCATGATTGCATTCGGGTCGCCCTTGCTGCTGTTGACGAACTGCGCAAGCCCGAGCGCACCAGCGGCGCCGCCCTTGTTTTCGTAGTTCACCGTGTCGGCGACCTTGGCATCAGTCAACGCCTTGCCCAGGGCACGGCCGGTGGTGTCCCAGCCGCCGCCGGGGTTGGCCGGAATCATCATCTTGACGCTGGCGGCTGCACGGGCTGAAAGCGGCAGAACGCCGGCTGCGGCCAGGGCGGCCATGGTTCTGAGGAAGGTGTCTCGACGCATCTGGGTCTCCATTTATTTGTTCGACCTTGCGATCATGCGCCGCCTGCCTGTCAATCGGCTGTCCAACGTATTGGGGAAACTACTGAATGACCGCATTCGGACCGGGTCCGTGCCCGCGCTAACCTCTGCAGCGATGAAGCTGCTTCTGGTCGAAGACGATCCCACGATGCAAGCCACGCTGGTGCGATCGCTCACCCGGCGCGGGATGCAGGTGCTCGCGTGCTCCGACGGGCGGCAAGCGCTGGAGCGATGGCGCGCCCACGAGCCCGACGTGGTCCTTCTCGACCTGACATTGCCGGGTCTGGACGGCCTTCAGGTGCTCGAACGGGCACGCAGCGGTGGACTGGCGACGCCTGTCCTCATCCTCACAGCCCGGGGCACCGTCGGCGACCGCGTGATCGGGCTGAACACGGGGGCCGACGACTACCTCGCGAAACCGTTCGACCTGGACGAACTGGAGGCCCGTCTTCATGCCCTGCATCGACGACGCGCAGCGGGCCAGCGCGAAGCGCCATCGCACAGCGTCGGCAACCTGCGATATGACAGGGACAGCGGCGCCATTTATCACGGCAGCGCCGTGCTGGAATTGACGCCGCGCGAGCTCGCTCTTTTGCAGGCGCTGATGGTCAGGCCCGGCCACGCGGTCAGCAAGGAGCGCCTGTTCGAGCTGGTGTTTCCCGGCGAAGCGGATGTGCAATATGAAGCCGTGGAAGTCGTCGTGTACCGGTTGCGAAAGAAGCTGGCCACGACCGGCGCGACCTTGATGACGTTGCGCGGCCTGGGGTATCTGCTCAAGGCGCAGGCCTGATGGCTGAACACGAGGCGCCGGTCCTGCGCAAGCGCCCGATCTCGCTTCGGCGCTACCTCTTGCTGGGCATTCTCGCGCCCGTGGGTCTCTTCGTGGTCATTAATGCTTTCAGTCTTTACGCCCAGACGCTGGGGGCCGTGAACATCGCCTACGACCGGACACTTCTCGCCTCCGCCAAGTCGATCGGTGAATTGCTGGATGTGGAAGGCTTCGATGAAGACGCGAAACTGCGCGTCACAGTTCCCTACGCCGCGCTCGAAGCCTTCGAGGCCGACAACCAGAGCCGCATGTTCTACCGGGTGTCCACGCAAAAGGGCCAGCTGGTTTCCGGGTTTGAAGAGCTGCCGGTGTGGACGGGCAAGCTCCCGGCACGAAACACCTATGCGGCCCTCGTCGATTTCTATGACGGCACCTTCCGCGGCGAACCTGTTCGCATTGCCGTCCTGCTGCAACCGGTAGCCAGCCAGGTCGGGCGCGGCATGGCCGTCATCCAGGTAGCTGAAACGCTGGAGCTGCGGCAAACGCTCACACGCAGGATTCTGGTTGACACGCTCTGGCGCCAGGCCGTGCTCGTGGCTGTGATTGCGCTCGTCGCCATCGTGGTCGTGCAGCGCGCAACGCGCCCGGTGCGTAGGTTGAGCCAGACGATGGAGCAACGTCCCGAAGGCGATCTGAGCCCGGTCGATGTGCCCGATGCCCCGCGTGAACTGCTGCCGCTCGTGGAAGCGACGAACCATGTGATGGCACGGCTTGCTCATCTGCTCGATAACCAGAAACGATTTGTACGTGACACGGCGCACCAGTTGCGCACGCCTCTAGCGGTGCTCAAGGTGCAGGTGCAGTCGGCGCTGCACGGCGACATCGAGCCCAGACAGGCCCTCGTCGAAATCAACGACACGGTCGATCGCGCGACGGTGCTTGCAAACCAGATGCTGTCGCTGGCCAAGGTCGAGCAGATTCGCGAACAGGGCGATGTGCGGGTCGAGGACTTCTCGGAAATCGTGCGAACGATTGCGCTGGAGCTATCGCCGCTGATCGCGGGCAAAGATATCGATTTCGGGATCGACACCGTGCCCGCCCGGGTACTCGCACACGAATGGATGCTGCGCGAACTCACGCGCAATCTGCTGCACAACGCCATCAAACAATCTCCAGAGGGCGGAGCAATTTCGGTCCGTGTGGTGGCGGGCAACAACGCAGTGGCCATGACGATCACCGATAACGGCCCGGGCATTGCTGCTGAGCTCCGGGCACGGCTGTTCCAACCCTTTTCACCAGGGGATGCACGTAGCGGCTCGGGGCTAGGGCTGGCAATCTGCCTGGAGATCGTGAGCGCACTCAAAGGCTCGATCAGCCTGGACAACCGCGAGTCGCACGGGATCGTGCAAGGTCTCGATACAACTGTCCGGCTGCCTCTGGCGGACAATTGCGATTGATGGATAAATTGCGAATCGACAAGTGGCTCTGGGCTGCGCGCTTTTATAAAACGCGCAGCCTTGCCGTAGATGAGATTGTCAAAGGGCGAGTCGAAGTCAACGGCGCCGAAGTCAAGCCTGCGCGCGAGGTCAAGGCGGGTGACACGGTTTCGATCAGACAGGGTGTGATCACACGCGTGGTCGTGGTCAAGGCGCTGTCGGCCATGCGCGGACCCGCGCCGGTCGCGCAGCTGCTTTATGAGGAAACGCCCGAAAGCGTGAGAGCGCGGGAGGTGTCTGCCGAGCAGAGAAAACTTTCGCCGGAACCCGCACACTCGATCGAGCACGGCCGCCCCACCAAACGTGGACGCCGCGAGCTCGACGACGCCCAGCGCGGCTGGGGCGACCGGTGGAGCGCCTCGATCGACGAGTGACGCCGGAATCAATGAGTAGTTAAGAACTCACCGCCCTGCACCGCGTTATTGCGCTAAACGCCCAGCGCTGGTGCGGGCTTTCACTAGGCGCGCCACGCGCCGCCTCATGGTGTACTTCTCGCTCGTCCGACCGGACAAGACTTCCCAGGAGAACTTTCATGAAATCCAGACTCTGGGCGGCAGCACTTGCCGCCACTTTCGCATTTGCAGGTGCTGCGAACGCACAGCAGTTCTTTCGCATCGGCACCGGCGGCACAGCCGGCACCTACTACCCTGTGGGCGGCATGATCGCCAATGCGGTGTCACAGCCCGGCAAGCTGGTTGCCACGGCTCAGGCTACCAACGGCTCGCTCGCCAACGTCAACGCGGTGGCCAGCGGCTCGATGGAGGCGGGCTTCTCGCAATCGGACGTGGCCACCTGGGCCTATACCGGCACCGGCGCTTTCGAAGGCAAGCCCAAGGTCACCGACCTGCGCATGATCGCCAATCTCTATCCCGAGAGCATTCACCTGGTGGTCAAGAAAGGTTCGGGCATCAAGTCCGTCGCCGATCTCAAGGGCAAGCGCGTCGCGCTCGACGAGCCGGGCTCGGGCACGCTGATCAACGCTCGCATGGTGCTTGCGGCATACGGCGTCAAGGAATCGGACATCAAGCCGGAATACATCAAGCCCAATCAGGCCGGCGACAAGCTCAAGGACGGCGCGCTCGATGCGTTCTTCTTCGTGGGCGGCGCTCCTGCAGGCGCGATTGCCGAACTGGCTTCGGGCGGCACCGGCATCGAACTCGTGCCGCTGGTCGGCGCCCCGGCTGATGCGCTTCGCAAGACCAATCCCTACTTTGCTGTCGACATGATCGCTGCGAATACCTACAAGGACATCGGCGCAGTGCAGACGCTCGCCGTCGGCGCGCAAATGGTGACCAGCGCCAAGATCGACACGGAGACCGTGTACCAGGTCACCAAGGCCATGTACAGCGACGCCACGCAGAAGTCGCTGCAGGCCGGTCATGCCAAGGGCAAGTTCATCACCAAGGAAAACGCAGTGCAAGGCGTGGGCATCCCCTATCATCCCGGCGCAGAGAAGTTCTACAAGGAAGTCGGCCTGCTGAAGTAAGCAGGCTGCCAGGGCAGTACAAAAAAACAGGGAGGCAGACGCCTCCCTTCTTGTTTGAGGGAAAGAGGAACATCCATGACGGAAACCGTCGCAACGCTCGACGAAAAAAAGCTGCAGGAGCTCGAGGAGAAATTCGATCCCGAGATGCGCTTTCGGCCCACCGTGCCCCCTGCACTGCAGATCATCAAGTGGCTCCTCATCACCCTCTCGTGCTTTCATTTCTACACGGCAGGCTTCGGGCTGCTGCGCGAGACCACGCACCGCGGGGTTCACCTTGCATTCGTGCTGGGGCTCGTCTTCCTGGTGTTCTCGGCGACGAAGAAATCGCACGAACAGCCCGCGCGCAACACGTGGCTCACGCCCGGAGGCGTGCCGCTGGTGGACTGGCTGCTGGGCCTGGCCTGCGCGGCGAGCGTGCTGTACATCCCGTACGTCTTTGACGATCTTGCGTTTCGCGTGGGCAACCCGGACACCTCGGATGTGGTCATGGGTTCCATCCTTTTCATCACGCTGCTCGAAGCGACGCGCCGATCGATGGGATGGCCGCTGCCGCTGATTGCGATCGGCTTCACCACGTATGCGTTGCTGGGCCCGCAGTTTCCGGGTTTGCTCAAGCACGCCGGCGCGAGCTGGAGCCAGATGATCAACCACCAATACCTCACCAGCCAGGGCATCTATGGCGTGGCGGTGGGCGTGGTGGCGACCTATGTCTTTCACTTCGTGCTGTTCGGAGTGATGGCCACGCGCGTCGGCCTGGGGCAGCTCTTTCTGGACATCGCTGCAAGCATCGCGGGACGTTTTGCGGGAGGCCCTGCGAAGGTGAGCGTCTTCGGCTCTGCAATGTTCGGCATGCTGAGCGGCTCGTCGGTTGCCAATGCAGTCACCGTCGGATCGCTCACGATTCCGGCCATGATCCGCGTCGGCTACAAGCGTGAGTTCGCGGGTGCCGTAGAGGCCGCGTCGTCCACCGGAGGGCAGATTACGCCACCCGTGCTGGGTGCAGCAGCGTTCCTCATGATCGAGTTTCTGGACGTGCCTTACCAGACGATCATCATGGCCGCGATGATTCCGGCGTTCATGCACTTCTTCGGTGTGTTCATGCAGGTTCACTTCGAAGCCAAGCGCTACGGCCTTCGCGGCCTCACCGATGAAGAGATGCCCAAATTGCGCGAGTCGCTGCGCATGCGCTGGCCCACGCTGATTCCGCTCTTCCTGCTGATTTCAATTCTGGTGTCGGGCCGCACGCCCTACCTGGCCGCGTTCACCGG
Organism: Ramlibacter sp.; assembly: GCA_046597415.1. GTDB lineage: Bacteria > Pseudomonadota > Gammaproteobacteria > Burkholderiales > Burkholderiaceae_C > Ramlibacter. Next base: position 12,247 of record JBKJKT010000105.1, on the reverse strand, counting down.
GATCACATCCTGCGCCATCGTGGGGCTCGTGACCAAGACCAGCGGTAACGACGCGCGCAACTGGGCGCTGATGATCGTGCTGCACATCATGCTGGGGGTGCTCTGCTTTGCCGACCTGGGACAGCAAAGCGAATGGATCAAGCTCGGCATCTTTGCCGTGGGCGTCGTCATCGCCTTCGTTGCGTGGAAGGTGTTTGGCGTCACCGGACGCATCCGTCATGGTGTGCTGGTCGAGGCGTTCGAGACGGGCGCGAAATACGCCCTGGCCGTCGGCGCGGCGGCCGCAACCGTCGGCATCGTGATCGGTGTCGTGACGCTGACGGGCGTGGGCTTCAAGATCAGCTTCATCATCACCGGATGGGCCACCGCAATTGCAACTGTGGTGTCGTCGGTGTTGCCCGAAGGCATCGTGACGCTGAAGGGCATGACGCTCTTTGCGGCGCTGGTCATGACAGGCATCGTCTGCATCCTGATGGGATGCGGCATTCCGACCACGGCCAACTACATCATCATGGTGACGGTCGCTGCACCCACGCTTGTCCAGCTGGGCGTCGAGCCGTTGGTCGCGCACTTCTTCGTCTTCTACTACGGGGTCCTTGCAGACATAACTCCGCCCGTTGCGCTGGCGGCTTATGCCGCGGCCGGAATGGCGGGAAGCGATCCGTTCAAGACAGGAAATATGGCTTTTCGCCTGGGTCTGGCAAAGGTGCTGGTTCCGTTCGTGTTCGTGTTCTCGCCGTCGCTGCTGCTGGTGGCCAAGGGCTTCACCTGGTACGACTTCACCGTGACGTTTATCGGATGCATGCTTGGCATCACCGTACTCGCGGCCGCGCTCAGCAAATTCTTCCTGGTGGAGTTGAAACGCTGGGAGCAAGTGCTGTGTGTCGCAGCGGCGCTGCTCCTGATCGCGCCGGGGCTGACGGCGTCCCTCATCGGTGCCCTGATGGCGCTACCGGTATTGCTGAGGCAGCTTGCCGCATGGAAGTTGGCAAAAAAAGCGCTTCCTGTCCCGGGCTAGCGCGGATGTGCTTATCGAGGGCCGGACTTGCGCTCACGCGCCCGGCGCATTTGGCGCGTTTCAGCAGCGATCGCCTCGGCTTGCATCTTGCCGGCCTTTCGTTTCATGAACCACTTGCGCAGCAGTCTTGCCACGACAAAGGTAATCACGAAGGTGGTCAGTGCGAACAGGATTGCAGGCAGGGAGTAAGGCATGAGTCGGCAATGCGGGTCACGACGAAGGATTAATTATCGCCCCAGGCGTCCGGCGCCCTGCTTGCTGATGCTGGCGACTCAAGAATCGCACGACCTCCAGATGGCTGGAAAATCTTTGTCGGAATTAAGTAATTGCCTTATGGACGAGTAGCACCCGAAAGCCTATTCTTGAGCTATGAATTACCACCTTTCGCGCGCTGCGTGCGCCTATGCATTAACACTTGCCGCCTTTGCGCCTCAAGTGCATGCCCAAAACCCGAATGTGCAGCCTTTTGCGGAAAGCCGCCCCGTTCTAGGCCAATATATCGTCACGTTCAAGGCTGGCGTAGGCGACCCTCCGGCCGAGGCCGACAGGCTGCTGCGCCCGCACGGCGGCCAGCTGCTCCACACGTATTCGCACGCCATCAAGGGGTTCGCGGCAAGGCTGCCAGACGCCGCTGTCCAGGCTCTGCAAAACAACCCGAACATCGAGCGCATTGAGCAGGACCAAACCGTATCGCTGCGCCAGGTATCGCCGCAGGGTCAGGCGACCTGGGGCCTGGACCGGATCGATCAAGTCAGCCTGCCGATCGACACGAGTTACAACTTCACACGGACAGGTGCAGGGGTGTACGCTTTTATCGTCGACTCTGGTGTGCGATCAACGCACATTGAATTCAACGGACGGATGGCAAGCGGCTTCGCCTCCATCAACGATGGCTACGGGACGAACGATTGCAACGGCCACGGAACACACGTGGCAGGCACCGTTGCAGGCACGACGTGGGGGGTTGCCAAGCAGGCCTATGTGGTTCCGGTGCGCGTCCTCAATTGCGCCGGCAGCGGCACCTGGAGCGGGGTGATCGCCGGTGTTGATTGGGTTGCTGCAAGTCCCCGGCGCCCGGCGGTAGCCAACATGTCACTGGGCGGTGGCTTCTCAGCGAGTGTCAACGCAGCAGTGGCCGGTGCGGTTGCCAAGGGTGTCACGTTCGCCGTTGCCGCCGGGAACAGCAATGCCGACGCCTGCAACACCTCGCCAGCCAGCGAACCCACTGCCATCACCGTCGCGGCTACCACGAACACAGATGCGCGAGCATCCTATTCGAACTGGGGCAAATGCGTGGACGTCTTTGCACCCGGCTCGGCAATTACTTCGACCTGGCACACAGGTGACAGCGCGACCAATATTATTAGCGGGACTTCCATGGCCTCGCCGCACGTAGCCGGAGCGACCGCCCTTGTACTGCAGGCCAACCCTGGTGCCAGTCCCGCCACGATTGCGGATGCCATCCGCCTGAGCGCATCTGCAAATAAAGTGAGTGCGGCGGGTACGTCTACTCCCAACCTGTTGCTAAATGCCCTAGCCGCAAGCTCCCCAATCGTCGCACCGACCACCCAAACCGTTGCATTCAAGTCCATGTCAGGCAGCGCCGTGCGCACCAGCAGCGCCACTTGGCGAGCGAACGTTGTAGTGACTGTGCGCAACGTCGTAAACGGCGCTACCGTACCTTATGCGACCGTAAGCGCCTCGTTCGCGCCAGGTGGGTCCGCCCAGTGCACCACTGGGTCTGCAGGAAGCTGCACCGTTTCAAGCGCACTTCTGGACCGCAGATCCGTGGGGAGCACGACTTTTACTGGCAAGGGGATTACGGGCACGAACCTGATTTACGACGGCTCGCAGAACGCAGTCACACAGATTGTGATCAGCCGGCCCTGACCGCAGCTGACCGCAGCTGACCGCGGTCGAGAGCCCATGAAAACGCAAGGCATGGCTGTCGCCGGCAGCGAACTCGCGGGCCAACGAGCCGTCGCCCTGTGTGGTCGCTACCCAAACGGTCAGTTCGTCGACCAGTTTGCGAGCAAGGTTTGCGAGTCAGCTGCGATCCAAGTGCCGCCAGCAATTGCTCAGTTTCAGCACTGCTTCGGCTGACGTTTTCCCCAGCCCGTCTCTTACAAACCAGCGGGGAGCTTCCAGCAAAGATTGGGTTTTCTTAACCTAACAAAAGGCTGTCATGTACAAATCTCTTATCGCCATTGCTGCTACCACTTTGGTTGGCGTTGCGTCGGCGCAGTCTACTGCCGGCACCACCGCCCGTGAAGCAGCGAACGCAACCGGTCGTGCAGCGTCAGCTGCTGTGACCCCCGGCGACCAGAACTCTGGTCGCAACCCGGAAAACCGCACCGGCGGACTCATGGGCACCGACCGCACGGGCTCGGCCACCTCGGCCGCCGGTAGTACTGCTAATGCCACGGGTCGCGCAGCTGCAGCCGCTGTCACTCCCGGTGATCAGAACTCGGGTCGCACGCCGGGCAACCGCAGCGGCGGGTTGATGGGTACGGACCGCACAGGCTCGGCCGAGACGACGACCGTGGCTCGGGCCGCTCGTGCTGATCGCAACTGATCGCCAAACCCGAGCTAGACGATTCCCGAAGCGCGTCGGCCAAGCCTATGCAGGCCGCCGACGCAGCTCGATTGCGAAACCCCGCTGCACGCCGGGGCGCGCCATCATCTCTGCATACCAGCGTGCCACACACGGAAAATCCGCCAGGTCGACCTGATGTCTGGCGTGGCGCCACACCCATCCAAGGATGGCGAAGTCTGCAACGGACAGCTCCTTTGCAAACCAGCGCCGGTGGTCGAGGTGGCGGTTCATCACCCCGTAGAGCCTTCGCGTCTCCGTCTGGAAGCGTTCCAGGCCGTAGCGCCGGTCCTCCTCATTGTCTAGCCCCAGGAAGTGGTGAACCTGCCCGGGCATCGGACCGAAGCCGCCGACCTGGAACATCAGCCACTGCATCACTTCCGCCTGGTCCGCAATGGAAGCCGGCCAGAACCTGCCGGTCTTCTGCCCCAGATACACGAGGATCGCACCGGACTCAAAGATGCTGAGGGGTCCATCCGGCCCCTGGTCGTCCACGATCGCAGGAATCTTGTTGTTGGGACTGATGCGCAGGAACTTATCGGTGAACTGCTCGCCCTTTCCGATGTCGACAATGGTCACGTCGTAGCGAAGCTCCATCTCTTCAAGTGCGACGCTGATTTTTCGGGCGTTGGGAGTATCGAAGGCGTAGAGATGGATCATGGTCTGCGATTGTGCGAGGTTGGTGGAGGTATGCATTGGCAGCGATTCTGCGATGAGAAACCATGACCCTTCTACCCGCCAAACCCACCCTCGTCGAGAAAACGCTTCTCATCGAGGGACGTCGCGCGCCCGAGCACTGCATTGCGATGCGGAAACCGCCCGAACCGCTCGATGATGTCCCTGTGCTCCAAGGCATAGCGCAGCGTATCCGTAGGGAGGTCCTTTGCCAAACGGACGCAGAGCTGCTGATCCGAGAGATCTTCCGAGTGCATGAAAGGCATGATGAAAAATTGGCGTAGATCTGCGTCGACCTGCTGGTCGAATCGGCTGCCCAACGCGCTGCGCGCGACCTCACGCGCCCTCGTGTCGGTCGCGAACATGAGAGGGGTGCCGCGAAATGCGTTGCGTGGAAACTGATCGAGCAGGATGCATAGGGCCAGGGCACCCTGGGGCATCGCCATCCAGTCGTCCAGCTCGCCCTGCCCCGCCGCTTCGTAGGTCGTCACGAAGCGGTCGCGGAACGCGCGGTCGAAGGCCTCGTCCTTGCGGTACCAGCGAGCAGGGCCGGCGGCGCGCCAGAATTCAACTACGTCATGGGCTGTGGCGAGCGGGTCGGTCATGCCCCGATTCTGCCGCCTCGCAAGATCGTATCCTGACGTCGATGCAGCCACTGCGGTTCCCCCTGATTCAGGATATTCCTTCGGCAAGTGAAGTCATCCGGCGGATGATCGAGGAAGCCGAGGTCGTGTCTCGTTCTTGCGACCCAAACGCGTCGTAGCTTCTCCGCTCAGGAGTCGCCGGATGGTTCTTAAAAGCTCCCTTGGCTTCTACTCGACTGCGAGCTTGCGTTCGGTGATGAGCTTGCGCCATTTGGCCGTCTCGGTGGCCACGCTGGCGGACATCTTCTGGGGCGTGCCGCCGGTCGGCACCGCACCCAGGTTGGCCAGGCGCTTTTGCATCTCGGCCTCGCGCAGCGCTGCATTGAATGCAGCGTTGACTTTCTGGACAACCTCCACGGGGGTGCCACGGGGGCCGTAGATCCCGAACCAGTTGCTCACCTCGAAGTTCTTCAGACCCTGCTCGTGGAGCGTCGGCACCTCAGGCAGAAACGGGAGCCGCTTGAGGCTGGTGACGCCGAGCACCTTGATCTTGCCGTCTTTCATGTGCGGCATGGCCGTGACCACGTTGTCCATCAGCATGTGGACTTGCCCGCTCACCATGTCGTTGAACACCAATCCGGTGCCGCGGTATGGAATGTGCGTCATGAACACCCCCGCTTCGGCCTTGAAAAGCTCGCCGCTCAGGTGGCTGTTGGTGCCGTTTCCGCTGGAGCCGAAGTTGAGCTTGCCGGGCTGGGACTTGGCCAGCTTGATGAAGTCCGCCAGGTTATTCACCGGGAGCGTCCTGGAGACCACCATCACCGTTGTCGTGCTGGCCAAGTCGATAATTGGCACGAAGTCGCGCTCCACGTTGTAAGGAACCTTCGGATTGATCAATGGGCCGATCGAATGCGTGCTGCCCGTGGCGATGAGCAGGGTGTAGCCATCCGGGTCCGCCTTGGCGGCCAGGTCGGAGCCCAGCATGCCGCCGGCCCCAGGCTTGTTGTCGATGACGATCTGCTGGCCCAGCTTCTCGGCGGCTTGCAGCGAGATGGCCCGGGCCAGCACGTCAGTGGCACCCCCTGCGGGGAAAGGCACGATCAGGCGGATTGGCTTGTTTGGATAACCCTGTGCGGCAGCCGTCAAGGCTGCCAGTGCGAGGGCGAAGGTAACGAAGCCGCGGAATGGTGAACTGAACATTTTGGGCCGCCGAATAAAAGCATCATGATGGCAGATCTCAGATGCGACAAAGCAGATCCCCAGCGCCACCTTGTGGTCCACGGGGACATGTTTCACTGACTTTCACCGATGCGTGCAAGCACGATCGGCTGTGCCGCCACCATCGACCCCGCCTAGGACATCTCAGCCATAGGTAGTAGCATTCTGCTTACCATGCAGCCCACCGCGCCAACGGTCATCGATGAGGGCGCGCCACGCGAGCGGCGCCTCGCGGCGGTTGTGTTCACCGATGTGGTGGGTTATTCGGCAATGGTTCAGGCTGACGAGGCCGGCGCGCTCGGGCGGGTCGCGGCCGATCTTGCGCGCATGCGTACCGTGTGTCTTGTACACAGCGGCGAAACCTTGAATTCCATGGGCGACGGCCTGATGCTGGCGTTCCCGAGCACAGTGCGCGCACTGGCCTTCGCGCTGGAAATCCAGGAAGAGTTCATGCAGCGCAATGAAATGCACGGGGCGGTCGCAAGGCTGCAACATCGCATCGGCATTCACCTTGGCGATGTATTGCGGATGCCTGACGGCACGTTGGCGGGTGACGGCGTCAACACCGCGTCGCGGCTGGAAGGAAGCGCACCGCCGGGCGGCATCTGCATCAGCCAGACGGTGCATGACACCGTCAAGGGCAAGCTCGCGTTCGAGGCGACTTTTGCCGGACCCAAGACGTTCAAGAACATCGCGGAGCCGATACCTGTGTGGTATCTCCATCCGCGCGGCGAGGGCACGGCTAGGGCGGCAACCCATGTTCGGTCGGCGCCGAAGGCGGTAAGGCGACGGACGTTGATGGCCGCCGGCGGCGTGGCGGCCGTGCTGGCGGGCGGTGCGGCCTGGATGCTGCGAGAACGCGCGGGCTCAGCCGCATCAGCCGGATTCGACGCGAAATCTATTGCGGTGCTGCCGTTCCAGAACATGAGCGACGACAAGGCGACAACTTACTTCGCCGATGGAATGCACGAGGACCTGTTGACGCAGCTGGCATCGCTGGGGCAGTTGAAGGTGGTCTCCCGCACATCAGTGATGGAGTATCGAAACACGGCCAAGAAGATGCCTCAGATCGGGGGCGAGCTCAAGGTCGCATCACTGGTGGAAGGTAGCGTGCGGCGGGCCGGCAACGTAGTTCGTGTCACGGCCCAGCTCATCGACGCACATTCAGACAAGCATCTTTGGGCCGCCAACTACGACCGCGACCTGAAAGACATCTTCAAGGTCCAGAGCGAACTGGCTACGGAGATCGCAAGGTCGCTGAACGTTTCTCTTTCTGCCGCCGAAGAGAAGCGGCTCGCGCGACCGCCGACGGGCAATCTGCAGGCTTACGATTTGTTCTTGCGGCACCAGGAATTGGTTCGCAATGCTGCGGGCAGTCTCCGCGCCCTTTCCACCGTCAAGGAGCGCGCGGCGTTGCTACAGCAAGTCGTTGACCTGGACCCTAAATTCGCGCTGGCGTGGGCAAAACTGGCAGCGGAGCATGCAAGGGTGAAGGGGTACGGCCTGGACGTGGATGGTGACAGGAGAAGACTGGCGGAGCAGGCGATGGCCAAGGCGGCGGCACTCGCGCCAGACGATCCGCAGGTCAGAATCGAAGAAGCGGCCGTGAAGCTGCATGCGCTGGACGATCCGGCCGGTGCGCGGCGAGTCTATGAGTTGGTCCTGGAGAAAACCCCTTACAACGTCCAGGCGTTGGAAGGATTGGCCGAAGTATTCAACCAACTGGACCTGAACCTGGACGCGGTGCGGGTTCTGGAGACGGCCCTATCCGTCGATTCGCGCAACGTGGTCGTGCTGACGCGACTCAGCGGCACCTATGGGCGATACCGTCACTATGATCGTGTGCTTGCGCTACGCAAGCAGGTGACCGATATGCGCCCGGACAATATCGACGTGCGGACCGGCTACGAGTCCTGGGTTTATTGGAAGACGGGGTCTTGGGCGTCGTTCGACGCCTGGCGTGCCACCTTGCCCAAGGGCATTGAGAAGCAGCTGGCCCGCGTGCGCAACTTCGACGCAGATCGTGCAATCGCCCGTGGCGACTTCGACGAAGTGCACAGGCTCATCGACCTCGATTCGCAGGACTTCAAGCAATCGTTGAACAGTGCGTCCGAGGTTGATGTCAATCTGCGCTCGCTGCACGCGCTCGTTTGGAATGCCTCAGGCGACCGCGTGCGCGCCGCGAGCGCAGCGACCGATACCCTCCGCCGGGCGGAAAAGGCGATGAAGGGGACGGATGCCGACATCGGGCTCTGGGAACCGATGTCGTTCATGCACGCGTTGCTGGGGCAGCGGGAGGCAGCCGTTGCCGCCTTCGACAGGTCACTTGCCTTGGATAAGTCCGCGAATCAGTACATCATCGAAATCCAGCGCCGGCGGCGAGCCTTGATGCACGCGTTGCTGGGCGATCACGATGAGGCTATCTCACAACTGAGACGGCAATCGCGACTGCCCGGTTTCTACATACATGACATGCGCGTCTCACTTCCGTTGGCACCCTTGTGGAAACATCCCGACTTCATTGCCCTCGTAAATGACCCGGCCACCAACGCACCGCTCCCACTGGACACGCCCCTCTCTGAGAACCGGAATCGTTAACTGCCGTTCTTCCAGTGCCAACCGCGAGAGCTCGGCTAAGATTCCCCTGTGAAAATCATCATCTTGGGCGCTGGCCGCGTCGGGGAGAGCGTGGCTGAAAGCCTTGTCTCCGAACGCAACGACATCACGCTGATCGACCCTGACCCGAAGCGACTGCGGGACCTGGAAGAGCGCCTTGATCTGCGCGGCGTGCCGGGTAACGGGATACATCCGTCAACCCTGAAGCGGTCGGGAATTGTCGATGCAGACATGTTGATCGCGTGCGCAACACAAGACGAGACGAATCTGGTGGCATGCAAGGTTGCGCGCGAATTGTTCAGCGTGCCGACAACGATTGCACGCCTGCGTTCCCCTGAATATATGGAAGGTGAGCCGCTGCTGCAGCGCTCCGGCTTTGCGGTAGACCACGTCATCTGCCCAGAAGAGTCTGTCGTGCGGTACATCCAGAAGTTGATCGACTACCCGGAGGCACTCCAGATCGTGGAGTTCGCCAAGGGCCGCGCGCACCTCATCGTTGTGCGGGTGACACACGGGAGCAAGCTGGCTAACCACCCGATCACCGAGTTCCGTCAGCAGTTCGCCAATGCGCCTGTGCGGGTGGTAGCCCTGTACCGCGGCGACCGCGAACTTCCCTGCGAGGGCGAGACCCAGATGCAGGTCGGCGACGAAGTGTTCCTGCTCGCCGACCAGGACAACCTGCGTTCGGTGCTCGCTGCCGCGCACAGCACCGATAAACCGGTGCGCCGCGTGATGATTGCGGGCGGCGGCAACGTTGGCCTGCGCCTTGCGCGGCGGTTGGTCGGTCAGTGCGAGGTCAAGATGATCGAGCGCAGCACCACACGCTGCGAATACCTGGCATCCCAATTGCCCAGCGGCATGCTGGTACTCCAGGGCGACGGCACGGACGAAGAGCTCCTGGGCGACGAGAACGTCGCCGACATGGACCTGTTTCTCGCTCTCACGAATGACGATGAGGACAATATCCTTTCGGCCATGCTTGCCAAGCGGCTAGGGGCGCGCAGGGTCTTGTCGCTGATCAACCGCCGGGCCTATGCTGATCTGATGCAGGGCAGCACTATCGACATCGCTCTATCTCCGGCACAGACTGTCATTGGCGAGTTGCTGGCTCATGTGCGCCGGGGAGACGTGGTGGCCGTCCACAGTCTGCGGCGTGGCGCGGCCGAGGCGCTGGAAGGCGTGGCCCACGGCGACAGCAAGACCTCGCGGCTGGTGGGACGAACAGTGCCGCAGGTGGACGCGCTGCTACCCGAAGGCGTTCGGCTCGGGGCAGTTGTGCGTGGTCAGGGCGTGGAGCAGCGGGTGCTGATGCCCAATACAGACACTGTCATTGAGGCCGACGACCACCTGATCATCTTCATCCCGAGCAAGCGGATGGTGCGAGAGGTCGAGCGCTTGTTTCAGGTTAGCGCTACGTTCCTCTGATGGACATCCTCGGCCCCGTCCTGGTTGTTCTGGGTCGCGTGCTAAGCGGCTTCTCACTCGCGTTCCTGGTGCCGCTGGTCTGGGCCTGGGGACTCGGTGAAACCCAGCTAATGCGCGTCTGGGTGTCCGGCTTTTTGGGGACCCTGACCGCGGGCGTCGTGCTTTCACTGCTGACACGCCGTTTCGGCCGCGAGCTGCAGCCTAAAGATGGGTTCCTGCTGGTCACTCTTGTCTGGATCACGCTGCCCGCATGCGCTGCCCTGCCATTGCTGGACACTGTTCCGCGAATGAATGCGGCGGGCGCGTACTTCGAGGCCATGAGCGCGTTGACAGCCACTGGCGCCACAGCCATCGCGGGACTGGATGACTTGCCTGTCTCCATCAACGTCTGGCGCTGCTTCCTGCAGTACATCGGCGGCCTGGGCATCATCCTGCTCGTGGTAGCCGTACTGCCTCTGCTTGGGCTGGGAGGCATGCAGTTGTACCGCGCCGAAGCGCCAGGGCCTTTGAAGGATGCCAGGCTCACGCCGCGTATCGCCGAGACCGCCCGAGGGCTCTGGACCGTGTATTTCACGCTGTCGGCAGCCTGCCTGCTCGCCTATCGGTGGGCCGGCATGAGCTGGGCAGACGCGTTCATGCACATGTGCAGCACCATGGGACTGGGTGGATTTTCCTCGCACGACGCCAGCTTCGGCTACTGGAATTCCCCGCTCATCGAAGGCGTCGCGATAGTCTTCATGACCCTGGCTGGCATCAGCTTCGCGCGCTACTTCATCGCGTGGCGCAATCGATCCGCCCGCAGCGTGATACAGGATGCCGAGGTCCGTGCTTATGCCTTCATCCTGTGTGGCGCGGTCTTGTTGCTGAGCGTCCTGCTTGCTTACTACGGCGTCTACGACACCTATTCACAATCCTTGCGAGCGGCGGCCTTCCAGGTGATCTCGCTGGCGACCACCACGGGGTACGCCTCCACTGACTACGCCCAGTGGCCAGTCTTCGCCCCTGTACTTCTGATCTTCCTCGGCTGCTTCGCCACCTGCGCCGGCTCTACCGGGGGCGGCATCAAGATGGTCCGCATGCTGGTGCTTTTGAAGCAGGCGCGCCGGGAACTCGTGCGCATCATTCACCCTCGCGTCATCAACCCCGTGACACTTGGGGCTGCCACTGTGCCGTCCTCGGTGATCGCCGCGGTTCTGGCGTACATGCTGTTTTACGGCGCCACCATCACGGGGCTCACCATGCTGCTCCTGCTGTCCGGCCTGGAACTGGTAACTGCTTTCTCCGCGGTGATCGTTTGCGTCAACAACATCGGCCCGGGCCTTGGACTCGTGGGACCCGCGAACAACTTCGGCATCCTCACTGACTTTCATCTATGGGTGCTGAGCTTTGGGATGCTGCTGGGACGACTCGAACTGATGACCGTTCTGGTCCTGTTCACTGGCGCGTTCTGGCGCAAGTGACGGTGGGTGCGGCTGCCTATCTCAACAATTTCCGCGCTCCTTTTGCCCCTGCCGGGTCGAGTCCGGCTGATACCGTCGATCCTGAAATTCCTCTCAGTCGCGAAACGCAGGAATGCCGAACTCGCCGCCGCGCGTCTGCGCCCGCTGGTAGGCAGGTCTGGCTTCAATTCGATCCAGAAATGCGCGTATGAGTGGGCGGCCCTCCAGGCCCACACGCTGTCTGGCGGCTTCCAGCGGGTAACTCATCTGGATGTCGGCGGCCGTGAATGCATCGCCTGCAAACCACTCGCGGGCCGCGAGTTCCGCTTCGATGAAATCCAGATGAAGCTTGAGCTGCGGGAGCACGTAGCGGTCCCGGCCCTGACCGGCGATGCGGCGCGTGACCGGCTTCAGGAAGAACGGCACCGGCGCCTTCTCGATGCGCTGGAAAAGCAGCTTGAGAAAGAGGGGCGGCATGAGCGACCCTTCCGCGTAGTGAAGCCAGTACAGGTAACGGGCCCGCCCGGGCGAGCCAGGTGGCGCCAGCAGGCTGCCCGCGCGCTCGGCCAAATACTCAAGGATGGCGCCGGACTCAGCCAACGTCACGTCGCCATCGGTGACCACCGGGGATTTGCCGAGCGGGTGCACTTGCCGCAGTTCGGGGGGTGCAAGCAGCGTG
>JBKJKT010000083.1:0-6896 GCA_046597415.1 Ramlibacter sp. | reverse complement strand
GGTCGGACCTCTTGGGCTCCTCTGGCTGAGCGCGCGGCGTGACCCGCAACAGGGCGACCCCGCGCAAAGGACAATGGACCTCGGCTTCATCGCGCTGCTGCTGCTGACCAGCGCCACGGGCCTGGCACTGCTGGCATGGCGCGACACCGCGTACATGGGGCTGCTGCTGGCCGTGCACCTGGGCGTCGTGATGGCGCTCTTCGTCACGCTGCCATATGGCAAGTTCGCACACGGTGTCTTCCGCAGCGCGGCGCTGCTGAAATACGCCATCGAGCGGCGCCTGCCGAACCGGCTGACGCTCGGAACAGATTGAAGGAAAACGTCATGAACGAGACCGGTGTACTGCAAATTCCATCCATGAACGGCCGCTGCTCCGAAGCCGAGTGGCAGGCCCGGGTCGACCTGGCCGCATGCTATCGGCTTGTGGACTTGTATGGCATGGCTGACATGATGGCCAACCACATCTCGTCGCACGTGCCCGGCGAGCCGGGTGCTTTCCTGATCAACCCGTACGGAATGATGTATGAGGAGATCACGGCTTCCAGCCTGATCAAGGTGGATCTCGCCGGCAACGTCCTGTCCAGGCCAGAGTTTGGTTCCTTGAACTACGGCATCAACAAGGCGGGCTATGTGATCCACAGCGCCGTGCATGAGGCCAGGCCAGAGATCGCCTGCGTCATCCATACGCACAGCTGGGCATCGATGGCTGTTTCGGCGCTGGACTGTGGACTGCTGCCGATCACGCAAACTGCGATGCGCTTCCTCAAGATCCGTTATCACGAGTACCAGGGCGTGGTTCTGAACGACGACGAAAAGCAATCATTGATCAGTGACCTCGGCGACAGCGAGGCCGTCATTCTTCGCAATCACGGCGCCATGGTGGTCGGCCGCACGGTGGGCGAGGCATTCAACTGGACCCATCGCCTCGAGCTTGCCTGCCGTTCGCAACTGGGCGCGATGGCTTGCGGCACGCCGTTGCGCAGCGTCCCGCAGCATGTGCTGGAGGAGACGTGGAGCAACTATCAACCCGGGACCCGGCGCCCCTATGGGGTCATGGAATGGCCAGCGTTGCTTCGCAAGCTGGACCGAATGGACCCAAGCTACCGTTCCTGACTGCGCAACCCGATGAATAGACGACGCTTTCCTTTAGCCCGGCGGGCCTTGGCCACTGCCTTGTTTGCCACCCCTGCCGTTGCGCAGAACTGCCCGCGGAAGATGATCGTGCGTGATTCAGGTGCCACATCCGAATGAGCCAGCGATGCGGTCCAGTGCCGGCGCTGCGCATTCTGATGTCCTGCGCAGGAGTCGCAAAGCTTTCAGCTCAGGTTCGCGACGTGCTGGCCGGATGCCCGTACGAGATCCTGGACAGCGCGAACATCGAACCGGGCTACGGCTTCGAGGTGGCCTTCCTCAGCCGGGATGTCACTGCAGCCTCAACCAAGCATGAGGTGTTGCCGTCGACCCAGCGCTTCCACGATCTCCTGCGCGCGGCAACGCCCCTTCGCTGGGTGCACACCCATTCCGCAGGAGCGGATCGGCCAGTGTTCGTCGAGCTTCTGCGGCGCGGTGTAACGGTCACAACGTCTTCTGGCGCCAACGCGGAGGTGGTTGCTCAGACAGCTGTGGCGCGTCAATCTGGAGGAGAGGCGCGCGACGATCTGGATGAGAACAGTGTCGCGGCGGGCCGATGATGCCCGACATTTGATTGTCGCGGGCGCTTTTTACGCTGGTTGTTGATTGTCGCTGGGCTTGAGGGCCCCCACGTTCTTCGTGGTGGCGTAGCTGGCTGGGCGCCCTGGGCCTGTTTGTTTGCGTTCGATGGCAGTGCGCCGACGATAGCTCTGGACGTTCATTTCGAAGATCGTGGAGTGATGCACGAGCCGGTCGACCGCAGCCAGCGTCATGGCGGGATCCTGGAAGACCTTGCCCCATTCGCCGAAGGGCTGGTTGGCCGTGATGATCATCGAGCGCCGCTCGTAGCGCGTGCTGATCAACTCGAACAGTGTCGAGGTTTCGGCCTGATCCTTGGCGACGTAGGCCAGGTCATCGAGGATGAGGACGTCGAAGTGGTCCAGGCGATTGATTGCCGCTTCCAGCGCGAGTTCACGGCGTGCGAGTTGCAGTCGCTGCACAAGGTCCGATGTGCGCGTGAACAGCACGCGCCAACCTTTTTCCAGCAAGGCCAGACCGATCGCCGACGACAGGTGGGACTTACCTCCCCCGGGCGGCCCCAGCAGCAGCACGTTGGCGCCATTGCGCAGCCATTCGTCGCCGGCGCACAGCGCCGCCACCTGGGCCTTGGAGACCATGGGCACGGAGTTGAAGTCGAAGTTATCCAGCGTCTTGCCTGGCAGCAGTTTGGCCTCAGCCAAATGCCGCTCGATACGCCGCCGGTCGCGCTCGGCCAGCTCGTTTTCGGCAATGACGGTCAGCAGTCGTGCGGCCGGCCAACCTTCCTTGTCGGACTGTTCGGCAAAGGCTGCCCAGATCTGCTTGGTCGCCGGTAGCCGCAGCTCCGACAGAAGCAACGTCAGGCGCGCCGCGTCGAAGGTTTCGTTCATGCTGCCACCTGTGCGCCGGATTGAACCAAGACGTCGTAGCAGCTTAGGGGCGCCAGATGCACCGAGACCTCCGGCAGGCGTGCCGGATCAGGCACGAAGCGGGCCAGCAGCGCGTTAATGTCGGGCATTCGACGGTTGTCCAGATCGTCTGCAAGCACAGTGGCAAGCTGCGCCTCGCAAGAGCGGTCGTGAGCAAGGCTCAGCAGAGCAACCATCATCTTGCAAGCTGCGCGCTCGGTCAGCTCCTCACGCAGGAACTCGAACGTCAGCCTGTAGGCCTCACGCGGGAACAGCTGGTCGCGGTAGACCAGGCTGAGCAGCGCCATCGGCTTGCGCCGCAAGGCATGGATGACGTGGTGATAGTCCACAACGTGACCGTGCTTGCCGTTGGCCCCGCCGCGGCCGCGCTCGAGCGTCATCAGCAAGGTTGCCCCCAAGAGCAAATCGAGCCGATCGTCGTAGAGCCGAACTCGAAGCCGGTGGCCGATCAGGCGCGAGGGCACGGTGTAGAAGACCTTGCGCAGGGTAAAGCCCCCAGACGAGGTGACGTAGACGAACGTCTCCTCCCAGTCACAGGTCCGCTCCCGCGGTAACGACTGCAGCAGCGCTCTTTCGGCGTCGATGCGCTTGCCGTTGCGGGGGTTCTTGCGGCTGACGATCTCGTCGATGAAGCGGCGGTAGGCGACCAGATCGGCAAACTCGGCCACCCCGCGCAGCAGCAGTGCGTCTTGAACCGCGCTTTTCAGGTGTCCGTGCGCGCTCTCTATCGAACCGTTCTCGTGGGCGACACCTCGATTGTTTCGGGTCGGCTCCATCAGGTAATGAGCGCACAGCGCGTCGTACCGCTTGGTCAAGTCTTCCCGCGCATCGGCATCGAGATTGCGGAACGCCGCCGACAGGCTGTCGCTGCGATGTTCGCGAGGTGCACCACCGAGCGCCCACAGCGCGTTTTGCAGACCCTCTGCGAGCGCCACGTAGCTCTCGCCGCCCAGGATGACGTGCGCGTGCTCAAACCCTGAGCAAACCAGCCTGAAGTGGTACAGGCGATGGTCCAGCGCAACGCCCGCCACCGTGACGCCCAGCTCGCCCATCTCCGTGAAGTCGGACTGCCCCATGCGGCCAGCGTCGTGCACTTGGCGGAACATGACCTCGCGCTCCTCACCGTTCACAGCGCGCCATGCCCGGATTCGCCGTTCCAGTGTCCGACGCACGCCCGGCGCGAACTCGGGGTGGCGGCGCCTGAGCTCATCGAATATCGCCACAGGCCGAATGCCCGGCGCAGCCCGCAGCAACGGGACAGCTTCAGCCTCGAAGATCTCGGCGAGCGGGTCGGGGCGCCGGCGCCCGCGCGCAATCTTTTTCTCGGACGGCAGCCGTGGATCGTGCTCGATACGGTAGGCGCTGGCGACACTGATTCCAGCCTGGGCGGCCGCAGCCGGTAGCGCCTTGGACAGCTTGAGTTTCATAAATAACCTCATCTGATGATCGTTGATGTGACTTCCTGGCACGGGCGGGCCTCGTTAGATCGAGAACCTGTTCGTACCCCATTCACCGCGATCACCGACGAAGCGCCCACTATTGGGCGACTCTTCGCGCGCGCGGGCGGGAGCCTGTCGGGCTACGCCCTCCAGCCTCCCGCCCGCGCCATCCTTCTCACCTTGATTGACGCGCTCTTCTCATCCTGATCGACGCGTCGCAGACAGCGGTCGCCGGGGTGCTGGCGCTGGCACGGCACCTTCCCCAAGCCATGGCCGCGCAGCGCGAGCGGCGCTGGGCCCCCTTCGGCGCGGGTGGCTTGCCGCGGGAGCTGTCGGGGCAGACTGCCGTGGTGGTTGGCTGGGGTCCGGTCGGACGCCGGATCGCCGCGATACTCTCGGCCATTGGCCTGCGCTGCATTGCCGTGCGCCAGAGCGCAGCATCCGATTCGGATGGTTTCGAGACGGTCGGCTTCGACAACTTTGCTAGCGTCTTGCCGCGCGCTGACTGGCTGTTACTTGCCTGTCCACTGACCGAGCGAACGCGTGGCCTCGTCGCTGCCCCAGCGCTCGCGCAACTTCCGGCTGGCGCGCACCTGGTCAACGTTGCGCGTGGTGAAGTCGTGGTGCAGGACGACTTGATCTCTGCCCTGCGAAGCGGTCGGCTCGCCGGTGCCTACCTGGACGTGTTCGAGCATGAACCGCTGCCGTCAACCTCTCCTGTCTGGCACATGCCCAATGTCATTGTCACGCCGCACATGGCCGGCCACTCCGACGGCAATGAGGCCAGGGTAGCTGCCATGTTCCTGGAGAACCTGAAGAGATGGCGCGACGGTGCGGCGCTTCTCAACCGGGCTGGGGGATGACGGGCCCGGCACGGAAGGGGTCGCGTGAGCACCGATTAATTTGGCTGAAACCAAACCTTTCGTGGTGCTTCAACATTCTTAAAGGGGAACTTTGTATCTGCTGGATCAACGCTGACCGACGATTGTGGCGCCCGGTAGCCTCCGCACCACTCAAATGTGAACGCGTCGGCGCGCAAGACCACTTCGAACTCGCAATTGCCGGAAATCATGTGAGTCGTTCGACCGAATAGCTTGCCGTCACGGCGGAAGAATTCCATCGTGCCTTTGCTCGCGGCTGTACTCGGGACCAATTGATCAGTTTGTTCCCATAAGAACGTCCAGGTCTTGGCAGTTGCCAATAGCTTTTCCACCGCTTGCTGGTCGGAATTCGTCTGAGCTACGGCCCCGAAGCTCGCCAGGCAGCCGCCCACCAATAAGCCCACCAAAATTGATCGCATCTAAAACTCCTTCAAGTAGAGAGTCAAGACGATATACAGATCATCAACGCGAGCGACAACGGTGAGAGCGCGACTTTCCGGGCAGATCTTCATCTTGGGACTTCCTGAATTGAGATATCAGTCTCGCACTTTAGCGTCGCCAAGGAAAGTGCGCCGTGGTATCGCCTTCAACCAATGCTGTCGAAACAGGCGGAGTGAAGTGTCGGCTTGAGCTGGCATAGACTGATGCATGTCAAAAGCTAATTTCACTGCGCAAGCCAAGGCACACTGGGACTGCATTCCCGAAGAGTATCGACAGAAGTTGCTTTCGAATGTCTATTGCACGCACTGCCGCGACTCGGTCACCATTACCAACTACACCGGGACGGTCAGAGGCGGAGACCTACTGTTGGTCGGCCTCTGTGCCGTGTGCCGAACCGATGTGGCGCGGGTGGTCGAAAAATTCTAGGTCTGCGGCGAACCAGGATTTACCGAATCTGAAAATGTGAATTGCCCAATTCGCCAAGTCGAACGCGTACGGTTCTCGCGACATCGGCAAAAGTCGCGCGGACGTGCGCACTACCAGGCGCTTACTCGCGCCACTCGCATCAGGCGCAGCGCCCTTCGTGACGGAGCGCAGGTGAGCCCCTCAGGCTCATGCACGACTTCCAGTACGTCGTGCCCTAGAGAATATGAGACGAGGTGTCGCAAGTCGAAGACCTCCGACGTTTGGACTGGTAGCTGCACACCGTTGGTAGTTTTGATGGGGCTGATGGTGTCGCTCATGCTGATTCCTTTGCGGTCGTTCATGGGTGGCTTCTCACACGAAGATGTCTGCAGCGGGTCGGTTCGGCTTGAAGGCGCTCCGCTTGCATTGCAAATGATTACGTAATAAATTGCTGCGCGCATCACCCTTTTGGGGGATATCGGCGAACGGGGCAGACACGTGAACGTCCAGCCCTGTTCGTGGGTAGCAGCCCGCCCACCAGCAATTGAATGGACTTATGAACAGCGTCGCGCAACTGGATCTCAATAATCTCTCCGATGCGATCTGCGATTTGTACGGTGCTGCGGAGACGACATCGCTGCAGGACTTTGCTCCTGCGCTGATTTCAGTCTTGCATCGCCATCTGCCGTTCGACGGGGCGGTGGTTGGTCATGCCGATCCTCTGAGCTACGGAGATTTCGCCATTTCGGTCGCACATGTCCATCAGCGCGATGCATCGTTGTTGGAGGAATACAAGCTAATTTCCGCGGGCGACCCGGTCACGAACGCGTTCTTGCAGGGGCTCGCAGAGCCGCTCGCGGCAGACACTGAGCGGCTCTATGCGGGTACTCAACACACCGCAGTACTGGAATATGTGCGCAAGCATCGACTGCGCCACCTGCTTCTATGCGGACACGCTCCAGGCCTTTACCACCGAGGGCGCTGGATCGTTCTGTACAGGTCCGTCGATCAAGGTTTCGATGAGGCGACTGCTCGATGGTTCGGGGCCTTCTGCCGGCACCTGGACCGAGCGTTGGACTTGAATCGCGACAAGGCGCTTGGCCAGCTAGCTTCAGGTGCGAGTCACAAGG
>JBKJKT010000218.1:0-4808 GCA_046597415.1 Ramlibacter sp. | reverse complement strand
TGCCGAAGCCATGACGCTGGCCAAGCGAAGCGTGAAGAGCAAGAGCAACGTGTTCGTCGTGGCTGGCGATTGCCATCCGCAGACCATCGAGGTCGTGCAGACGCGGGCGAAGCCCCTAGGTATTGAGGTTCGCCTCGCCAACTCCGGTCCCGAATGGGATGAACTGCTCAAGGGCGATTACTTCGGCGTGCTTGCGCAGTACCCCTCCACCAGCGGGCGCATCGACGACCTGCGCGCAGACGCCGACAAGGTTCACGCGAAGCAAGCGGCACTGGTGGTTGCCGCCGACCTGCTCGCCCTCACGCTACTCGTTCCACCCGGTGAATTCGGCGCGGACATTGTTGTGGGCACGACCCAGCGCTTCGGCATGCCGATGGGCGCAGGCGGGCCCCACGCTGCCTACATGGCATGCAAAGATGAACTCAAGCGCTCGCTGCCCGGGCGGCTCGTCGGCGTCAGCATCGATTCGCACGGCAACCCCGCTTACCGCCTTGCACTGCAGACGCGCGAGCAGCACATCCGCCGCGAGAAAGCCACCTCCAACATCTGCACGGCGCAGGTGTTGCCTGCTGTCGTCGCCAGCATGTACGCGGTCTATCACGGGCCCAAGGGTCTCAAGCGCATCGCGCAGCGCGTGGCCAGCTACACAGCGATTCTTGCCAGGGGGCTGGAGCAACTCGGCTACAAGCCGCGTCAGGACAGCGCATTCGACACCCTGTCGATTCACACCGGCGACGAGACGGAATCGTTCGCCGCGCGCGCCCGCTCCATGCGCGCCAACTTGCGCGTTTATTACCGCGAGTACACCCTCATCTCGCTCGACGAAACCACGACGCGTGATGACATCGAACTGGTGTGGAAGGTGTTCGCCAGCGAAGGCAAGACACTGCCCTCGTTCGATGCCTTCGAGAAGGGCATCGAGCCGATGATCCCTGCGGACTTGCGCCGCACGAGCGACTTTCTCACGCATCCGGTGTTCAACACCCATCACTCCGAGACCGGCATGCTGCGCTACATCCGCGCGCTGTCCGACAAGGACCTCGCGCTGGACCGCAGCATGATTCCGCTGGGCAGCTGCACGATGAAGCTCAACGCGACCAGCGAAATGATTCCCATCACCTGGCCCGAGTTCGCCAACATCCATCCTTTCGCGCCTCGCGACCAGCAGCAAGGCTATGCAGAACTCGATGAGCAACTGCGCGCGTGGCTTTGCCAGGCCACCGGCTATGCGGGCATCAGCCTGCAGCCCAACGCGGGTTCGCAGGGCGAATACGCCGGTCTGCTGGCCATCAAGGCGTTCCACGAAAGCAAGGGGCATGGGCATCGCAACGTCTGCCTCATCCCCTCATCCGCCCACGGAACCAATCCGGCGAGTGCACAGATGGTCGGCATGATGGTCGTCGTGACGGCGTGCGACGACAACGGCAACGTGGACCTCGCAGATCTGCAGGCCAAGTGCGAACAGCACAGCGAGAAGCTGGCCTGCGTGATGATCACCTACCCCAGCACGCACGGCGTGTTCGAGATGCAGGTGAAAGAACTCTGCGCGCTCGTGCACAAGCATGGCGGGCGTGTGTATGTGGACGGCGCGAACATGAATGCACTGGTCGGTGTCGCCGCGCCGGGTGAGTTCGGGGGCGATGTGAGCCATCTGAACCTGCACAAGACTTTCTGCATCCCTCACGGCGGCGGGGGGCCGGGCGTCGGACCGGTGTGCGTGGTTGAAGACCTGGTCCCATTCCTGCCGGGTCATGAGGCCGGCGGCATCACGGGCCGCGTGGTTGGCGCTGTTTCTGCGGCGCCCCTGGGCAACGCGGCCGTGCTGCCGATCAGCTGGATGTATTGCAGGATGATGGGACCCGAAGGACTCACACAGGCCACAGAAGTTGCGATCCTTTCTGCCAACTACATCAGTACGCGTTTGAAGGATCACTATCCGACCCTCTACGCCAGCGCCAACGGCCACGTCGCGCACGAATGCATCCTGGACCTGCGCCCGATGAAGGAACACAGCGGCGTTTCCGCCGAGGATGTGGCCAAGCGCCTGATTGACTATGGCTTTCACGCGCCGACCCTGAGTTTCCCGGTTCCCGGCACGTTGATGGTGGAGCCGACGGAAAGCGAAACGCTGGATGAACTGGATCGTTTTATCGGCGCGATGATCGCGATCCGCCAGGAGATCCGTCGCATCGAGCGCGGCGAGTGGCCGCAGGACGACAACCCGCTCAGGAATGCGCCTCACACAGCAGCGTCGCTCATCAAGGGGGAGTGGCCGCATGCATATTCGCGCGAAGTTGGCGCGGCCGTGCTGGATGAGCGGCGGCATGCCAAGTATTGGCCGCCGGTGGGGCGTGTCGATAACGTGTACGGGGACCGCAATCTCTTTTGCGCGTGCGTGCCGATGTCTGCTTACGAGTAGCGAGCGCGCTGTCGTTGGATCAGCTCATCGTCATAATCATCGGTGCCGCCCTTGCTGCCTTCATTCAGGGCCTTTCGGGTTTTGGGTTCGGCCTCACCGCAATGTCGATCTGGGCCTGGACGCTCGAGCCTCGCCTGGCCGCCGCGTTGGCGGTCTTCGGCGCCTTCACCGGCCAACTTATCCAGGCGGCCACCGTGCGGCGCGGCCTGGACTTCAAGCGCCTAGCGCCTTTCATTGCAGGCGGTCTCGCGGGACTTCCTATTGGAGTCTGGATATTGCCACGGCTCGACGTGCCGCTTTTCAAGGCGTTGTTCGGCCTGTTTGTCATCGTGATCTGCCCGCTCATGTTTTTTTCCGACCGCCTGCCGCGCATCACGCGTGGCGGGCGCATCGGCGACGCGCTGTCGGGCTGGCTCGGCGGCCTGATGGGCGGCCTGGGAGGGTTCACTGGCGTGGCACCAACGCTGTGGTGCGCACTGCGCAATTTCGAAAAGGATGTGCAGCGCTCCATCATCCAGAACTTCAACCTGTCGATGCTCACGATTACCTTCGTCACGTACATGGCGACCGGCATCGTCACAACCGCACATCTGCCCCTGTTTGCGGTGGTCGCGCCCGCCGTTCTGATTCCATCGCTGCTCGGCGCAAGAATCTATACCGGCATCAACGACATTGTTTTTCGCAAGGTCGTCCTGGCACTGCTTGCGCTTTCCGGCGTGGCCTTGCTAGTCGCCTCTGTGCCTGTGTTGCTGGCACGCACCTGATGGCGGTCGGTGGCACCGCTAGCCCACAGACCAACACAATCCGGGCAAAATCACAGCAGCAATCTCTGTGATGAGTACGCCGCGCACATGCGGCCAGGAGACCGATCGTGAGCGTCAAGGCATTTATCGTGGAAGACAACATTTCGATCCGCGACAGCCTCATCGAGACCTTGTGGGAGCTCACAGGCATCACGACTGCCGGGGTTGCGGCCAACGAAAAGGCGGCTGTCGCATGGCTCAATGACCGCGCCAACCATTGGGATCTCGCAATTGTCGACCTCATACTTGAACCGGGCGGCAGCGGCCTGGGTGTCCTGAGTGCCTGCCGCAACCGTGCGGCTGAGCGGAAGATGATCGTGCTCACGGGCACTGCCAATCCCGACGTGCGCCGGCAGTGCATGGCCCTAGGATGCGACAAGGTTTTCGACAAGTCGATCGATACGGATGCGTTGATTGCCTGGTGCGGTGATCTCGCGCGTCAATCCACCGACGAGAATGCGCAAGATGGGTGACACGAGCGGCGCAGGGTGTGTAAAAATCCACGTTGGCGACACTTGACACGGAAATCGAGAGCCGCCGCGACAGGGAGAGTTCAGCCAAACGGCTGGAGGTAAACGGACTTGTTAGGGCTCGCGATGAACCACGCCTCGATTCTCGTGGTGGATGACAACCCGGATCACCTTGAACTGACGGTTATGGCCCTCAGTGAATGCTGCAACCCGCGCGATATCGTCACAGCAACCGACGGGGTCGAAGCGCTCGACTACTTATTCGGCCGCGGCGCTCATGCTGGGCGCGACACGACGGTCCAGCCGCGTCTGGTGATCCTTGACATGAAGCTCGTGCGACTGCACGGCCTGGACGTGCTGAAGGCCATGCGAAAAGACTCACGCACCGCGACTATTCCCGTGGTGATGCACTCGTCTTCCACCGAAAAATCCGACATCGCCGCGTGCTATGCCAACAGCGCGAACAGCTATGTGCGCAAGGCTACCGACTATGACGAGCTGCGCCGCAAGATGCGGCAGGTGCACGATTTCTGGATGACAGTGAACGAGCGCTACCGGCCGGCGGCCTGACCGGATTCATCCGCATCCCCGCCCCTGCCTGCCTCGCGGGCGATCTGCCGCAGCGACTGCTCGAATGTCTCGGGCGGCTGGCCACCCTGAATCAGGTAGCGGTCATTGATGATCACGGAAGGCACAGCGCTGATGCCCTGTTGCTGATAGAACGATTCACGTTCTCGCACTGCGTCGGCGTATTCGCTGCTATCGAGAATCTGGCGCGCACGTTGTGCATCCAGTCCCGCCTTTGCCGCCGCGCCGACCAGTACATCCCTGTCCTCCGGGCTCTTGCCATAGGTGAAGTAAGTGGCGAGCAGCGCCTGTTTCAAAGCGTGCTGGTATCCACCACCTTCGAGGCCGGCCCAATGCAGGAGCCGATGCGCATTGAAGGTGTTGTAGATGCGCCCGCGCCCTTCCTTGCGAAATTCGAAGCCCACCGCCTTTCCTCTTTCGCGGATAGCGTCGCGCGCGACTTCCTGCTGTGCAGGAGTCGATCCGTACTTTTGCGTCAGGTGCTCGGTGATGTCCTGTCCACCGGGCGGCATGCCGGGGTTGAGCTCG
>JBKJKT010000189.1:0-5208 GCA_046597415.1 Ramlibacter sp. | reverse complement strand
CTCTACAGTTCGATCTTGATTTTTTTGCCCCTTGCGGGGCCACTCATTTGGAATTGACAAGATTTTGATTTCTCAATTTCCTGTCTCTTACTTATGAGCGTTTAAAGGTCTTGCGACCTAGTTCCGAAGAACTTGGCAATCGCCTTCAAACGCTCACGCTTATCGGCTGTATATTTTTAATGAACTTCGCTTTGCATGTGCTCGACTTTGCGTCTTGCTTTTGCTTTAACTTTGCTGTGATCAGCAGAGCCTTGAATTATCGCAGGTTTTATTAAGTCCTGTCAACTTTAGGGGCTTTCCGCCTCTGTCGTTTTACGCATTGCCTCGCTAGGAAGCTTTGTCGCATCTCGATTTGAGCAGAGCCTCGAATTATATACCGGCTTTTCACTTCCAGTCAACTCAAAGCATTTTTTTGCCTCTTCCACTTTCGCACTTCGTTTGCCAGTTAAAGCATTCGCAGTGTTCAGCAGAGCCATCGACTATAGCACGCACTTCTGGCAATCCGCAAACCACTGCCAACTTTTTTCTCGGCCTTGTACAAGCCCCTGTCACCAACAAACACAGCAGGCTTGTGACTACCGAGGGTGGCTCCCCGAGTCAGCCAACATAATCGCAGCAGCATGGCTCTACTCACCCTCCTGAACGCGCAGCTCGCCTTTGGCCACGTTGCACTGTTAAACCACACAGATTTCTCGCTTGAGGCGGGTGAACGCGTGGGTCTCATTGGGCGCAATGGCGCCGGTAAATCATCGCTCCTGAAGATCCTGTCAGGCCTGGAGCGTGTGGACGACGGCGTTCTCCAATTGCAAAAGGGGCTGCGGATAGCCTACGTTGCACAGGAACCGGTTCTAGATAACTCGAGCTCCGTGTTTGACGCCGTGGTCGCTGCGCTCGCCGACGTGATTCGACTTATTGATCAATATACGGAGGGACACGGCGATCTTGACCGCTTGCAGGGTGAGATCGAGGCTCGGGACGGTTGGAATTGGGAGCAACGTGTCACCGAAACACTGCAGCGCTTGCACCTTGATCCCGTCGCCGCGATCGGGTCACTTTCAGGCGGGACAAGGAAGAGGGTAGCCCTTGCGCAAGCTCTTGTACTAAAGCCTGACGTGCTGCTTCTCGACGAACCAACGAACCATCTCGATCTGGATTCAATTGAGTGGCTCGAGAACTTGCTCATCGACTTCCGGGGCAGCGTCATTTTCATTACACACGACCGCACTTTCCTCGACAGGGTAACGACCCGCATCGTCGAGTTGGACCGCGGCCAACTCAGTTCATACCCCGGAAATTTCACTCAATATGGCTTCCAGAAAGAAGATCAGTTGGCACAGGAGGCGGTCATTGCTGCAAAAGCAGACAAGCTCCTCGCGCAAGAAGAGCTCTGGATTCGCAAGGGTGTTGAGGCGCGTCGGACTCGTGCGCAGGGCCGGATTTCCCGGCTGGACCGTCTTCGTGCAAATCGTGCTGCGCGACGCGACGCGCTGGGCAGCGTGCGCCTCGACGTTGCCTCCGGGGTTCCGAGCGGAAAAATCGTCGCCGAGCTCACGAATGTCAGCAAGTCCTACGGTGATAAATCCATTGTCAGGGACTTCACGGGGACGATCCTGCGGGGGGACAAAGTCGGACTTATGGGCCCCAACGGTGCGGGCAAGACAACGCTGCTGCGGCTCATCCTCGGCGAACTCGAACCCGATAGCGGCAAGGTCCGCCAAGGCTCAAACCTTCAAATCGCCTACTTCGACCAGATGCGTGAGGCGCTTGATCTGGACGCAACCCTGGAGGACTTCATCAGCCCCGGCAGCGAATGGATTGAAATCGGCACCCAGCGCAAGCACGTGAAGAGCTATCTCGGCGACTTTCTGTTCTCGCCTGCACGATCCAATTCTCCAGTTCGGTCGCTATCCGGCGGGGAACGCAACCGCTTGCTGTTGGCCCGCTTGTTCGCACGACCGGCCAACGTGCTCGTGCTTGACGAGCCAACGAACGACCTGGACATCGACACCCTTGAGTTGCTTGAAGACCTTCTGCAAGAATACGCTGGGACAGTGTTCCTTGTCAGCCACGACCGGACTTTCCTCGACAATGTCGTGACAAGCACGATAGTCTTCGAGGGCAACGGCGCCTGGCGAGAGTACGAAGGTGGGGTGCAGGATTGGCTCATCCAGTCCCGAAGGGCCATGTCTATTGCAGAGGCCCGAAAGTCGCGTTCCCCCACTTTGGCAAGCGCGCCCGCACCTCAATCTACCAAACCTTCCATTTCCCAGAGGCGAAAGCTTAGCTTCAAGGAGCAGCGCGAATTGGACGGCCTTCCGGGGCTGATTGAGGCACTCGAACTGGAGCAGTCCGTTATTAATCGTGAACTTGCAGATGCCGGCATCTACACATCCGACCCAGCACTGGCTGTGCAGATGGCCGAACGATGCTCGAAAATTGACGATGAACTGCTTGAGGCCCTGACCCGCTGGGAGTCACTTGCGTCCAATTAGATATTGTCTGGCACACATGAGGCGTTTGCGCTGACCTCTGAAGCAGCCAGGGAACAGCGCTTACGGTTAGAGTGCTCCCCAGCACCATGCCCAACAATACTACTCTCGCATTCAACGCGCCCTCTCCCATCGCCTGGATTCACACTTGGCGTCTGGTTCTGATTCTTGCGATCGCGCTGGCCGCGGGCTGTGCAACCAGTTTGCCGCAAAACACTGGCCGCACGCCTTCCACGGCCATTGAGGGCTTTAGTCAGACAAGGTTAGGGCAGATAACCGAGCAGAGGCGAACGGCGAGCGCCAGTCGTAACGACTCGGCCTTCATGCTGTTGCCCAGCGCAGACCAAGCCATGTCGAGTCGACTTGCCCTGATCGACGCGGCCCAGCACTCGCTGGACCTCCAGTACTACGCTATCCATGCGGACAACAGCACTGAATTGCTCCTGCAGAAAATGCGCGATGCCGCGCACCGTGGCGTGCGCGTTCGCATGCTGATCGATGATTTCAACCTCGTTGGTAAAGACGCTCAGGTCCTGCGGCTGGCATTCGAACCAAACGTCGAAATCCGTCTATTCAATCCGATCGCGGGCTCTCGCACGTCGCTGATCGGGCGAGTTTTCACTTCGCTCGCCGACCTGGACCGATTGCAAAAGCGCATGCATAACAAGCTCTTCATCGCCGACAATTCCATGGGAATCACAGGCGGACGAAACCTGGGAGACGCTTACTTCGGCTCGGGAGAGACCAGCAATTTTCTGGACCTCGACGTGTTGGCCGCTGGCCGTGTCGTTCGCGATATGTCCGCCAGCTTTGACAGGTACTGG
The DNA here is from genome assembly GCA_046597415.1 of Ramlibacter sp. Lineage (GTDB taxonomy): Bacteria > Pseudomonadota > Gammaproteobacteria > Burkholderiales > Burkholderiaceae_C > Ramlibacter. Next base: position 1,895 of record JBKJKT010000189.1, on the reverse strand, counting down.
AATGACGAGCTGGCATATCCAATGCAGAAGCTTGTATCGCCGCAAGATATCGAAAACTTGCGCAAGCGACCAGCCGCCTCCACAGCCGCACCTCCAGGCGCCGAAAAAACACCCCCGGAACCCGCCGCGCCGAAGGCGCAGCCAGTTGCAACGACCAGGACAGTCATGCCGGATGGGTCGCCGACGGCCGTCAACGATGCCGAACCGGGACGGATGAACTTACTTACGATTCCTCTGGTCTGGGCACCTGCAGCACTACTGGTGGATAAGCCCGGAAAGATCGGTCCCGGCGACGATGAAGTGGATGCCGGAGACACGGTCATTGACGGCTTGCTGAACCTGATGGAACAGGCACGCCAGGAAGTACTGATCATTTCTCCCTATTTCGTCCCTGGGAAACCCATGATGGACGTGTTTGCTCGCGTGCGAGCCAAGGGTGTAAGCGTGCGGGTGCTCACCAATTCCCTTGCATCGAACGATGCGCCAGCAGCGCATGCCGGATATGCCCGCTACCGCCCTGACCTGGTGGCACTTGGCATTGAACTATACGAAATGCGGTCGGATCAGGAAGGCACAGTGGCTGGTGCAGGCCTCGCCGGCAGCGGAGGCGGCAGGCAGGCAGGAGGTGGCTCCAAGAGTCAGAACTCTCACTCCAGTCTGCACACAAAGGCGATGACCATCGACGGTCGCCTCGCAGTTATCGGCTCCATGAACCTGGATTTGCGATCACAACTTCAGAACAGTGAAGTCGCACTCGCTATACGCAGCCCTGTTCTCTCCCAGCAACTCAGGAAGCAGTTCGAGACCACCGTTGCACAGGGCGCCTACCGGCTCGGCCTTGACGAAAACCGACAGTTGGTGTGGCGAGCACCCCGTGGTGCTCGCTTCACCGATGCGCGCAGCGAGCCGGACGCGACCGCGCGCCAAAAAGCTCTTGTCCTATTGATCGGCCCCTTTGCCCCGGACGAAATGCTTTAAGCACCGGAGGGCATCAGCGCATCTGACTAACAACCTCAGAGAACCTGCGCCACGCTCACGCTGACATACAGCTTGGGCTTGTGCGCTTCGCAATAACTTGCAACTACGTCCAGATCAGGCCCGTCGGGCCGGCGGGCCACAGGCAAGAGACGCATACCCATCGCATTGAGGCGCGCGAACTCGACTGCCCAGCCCGGGTCCTCCACCATCACGTGATCGCCTGGACGCAGCAACGTTCGGCTCACGATGTCCAAAGCATGAGTCGCGCCGACGGTCGTGATGATGTTGCCGGGCGCCGCCGGATCGACCCTGTCACCTTTCGCACTGCCGCCGGCATGAAAGTCGATTCCAGCCAGTCGGCCGGAAATAAGCCCATTCCGGGCTGCGGCTTGTTGCCGGCTCGGTGAAACATGCCGCGAATCAGTGCGGTGGCGTCGATCAGAGCGGGCCTGCGCGTTGCAACCCCATTTGCAGTCCGCCCCACGGGCGCCCCAGAATGACCTTCGGTAGCCGGCGACCCCTGAGCCAGGTCCACGCGTAGCTCTCGCACGAAAAATCCACGGTTCTTTCGCGCTTCAATCAATCCCTGCGCCAGCAACTGGTCGTACGCCGCCACCACAGTCGATGGACTCACGCGTTGCTGCACCGCGCACTGTCGAACCGACGGTAATCGTGCGCCGGGTGCAAGAAGCCGGTCGCGGATGCGCTGCGCGAAGCGAGTCGACAATTGCTCTGTGAGCGAGTGAGTCAATGTCTTTATCAGCATGGACTGGTGATAGGTGTGTCGTTTCACTTGGCAATACAGTTGCGAAACTGCGCTGGACAAGTGTCCTGACAGTGTATTGATCGATCAGATTACAGTGAGCGTCATGCGCTCGCAAGACCCCCACCCCTCCTTCCTGATCGCAGACGAAACC
>JBKJKT010000260.1:0-73494 GCA_046597415.1 Ramlibacter sp. | reverse complement strand
CAGGATCAGCAGGCCCGGCACCAGGATCATCGCCCAGATGATCTTGTCCAGGTGCAGCTTGACCCACGGGATGCCGCCGAACACGTAGCCGGCGGTGACGATGCCGCCCACCCACAGCGCGCCGCCAGTGACGTCGTAGAAGGTGAACTTGCTGCGCGTCATGTGCGCCACGCCGGCCACGAACGGGGCGAAAGTGCGCAGGAACGGCATGAAGCGCGCGGCCACGATGGTGATGCCGCCGTACTTCTCGTAGAACGCGTGCGCCTGGTCGAATGCTCTCTTGTTGAAAAAGCGAGAGTCTTCCCACTGGAACACCTTGGGCCCGAAGTAGCGGCCTATCGCGTAGTTGCTCTGGTTGCCCAGCACAGCCGCCGCAAAGAGCAGCCCCACCGTCAGCGGATAGCTCATGAGGCCCACCCCGCACATCGCGCCCACCACAAAGAGCAGCGAATCACCCGGCAGGAAAGGCATGACCACCACGCCTGTCTCGACGAAGATGATCGCGAACAGCAGGGCATAGACCCAGGGCCCGTAAGACAGAACAAAAGTTTCCAGATGCTTGTCAACGTGAAGAATGAAGTCGATCAGAAAGGCAAAGATTTCCATGGCGGCGATTATCCGGCAGGCGGGGTGCTCATCCCTACAATGAACCCCGTGAACGCTGTGCTATCTCCCCCTCCCCACCGCCCCATCCGTGACCTGCCTGATGAGCTGGTCAGCCAGATCGCCGCTGGGGAAGTGGTGGAGCGGCCCGCCTCGGTCGTGCGGGAACTCGTGGACAACGCGCTCGATGCCGGTGCAAGCCAGGTGACGGTGCGCCTGCTGTCGGGTGGCGTCCGGTTGATTTCGGTAGAAGACGACGGCAGCGGCATCGCACGCGAGGAAATGCCTCTGGCCCTGCGCCGTCACGCGACCAGCAAGATCACCTCGCTCGCCGACCTGGAATCGGTGGGAACGATGGGATTTCGGGGTGAGGCACTGGCGGCGATCAGCTCCGTCTCTGAAATGGGACTTCTGTCGCGTTGCGAAGGTCAGGCCAGCGGCTTTCACATCGACGCCCGCACCGGCGAGCTGCGGCCTGCGGCGCGTGCCATCGGCACGACCGTGGAAGTCAAGGAGCTGTTCTTCGCCACGCCTGCGCGCCGCAAGTTCCTGAAAACCGACGCGACCGAGCTGGCCCATTGCATCGAAGCCGTGCGCCGCCATGCATTGGCGCGCCCGGATGTGGGCTTTGCGATCTGGCACGAGGGGCGCCTGGTCGAACAATGGCGGACTGCGACGCGCGAACAGCGGTTGGCGGATGTGCTGGGCGAAGAGCTGCTGGAGCAGAGCGTAGCCATCGAATACTCCGCCGGGGCGCTTCGCGTGACAGGACGTGCAGGCATACCGGATGCGGCGCGGTCGCGTGCAGACCAGCAATTTGCGTATGTCAATGGCCGCTATGTGCGCGACAAGGTCATCACCCATGCGGCGCGCAGTGCGTACGAGGACGTGCTGCATGGCCAGCGCCAGCCGGTGTATGCGATCTACATCGACATCGACCCGACGCGTGTCGATGTGAATGTGCATCCAACGAAGATTGAGGTGCGGTTTCGCGATAGCCGGGAGGTCCATCAGGCGGTGCGGCATGCGGTTGAAAACGCGTTGGCTGCGCCCCGGGCCGGGGTCATGGCTGTGGGCTTGTGGCCGGCCACTCCTGAAGCTGCGGCATCTGCTGAATCTGCCGAATCGCGCACGACGAGGCCGCAGTCGTTCACCTGGTCGCAGCCGGCGATGGACTTTCGGCCGGCAGGGCAAGCCGTCTCCGATCTGGGTGCGCTGTGGCAACCCACGACCAGCGCACCTCAGACCACGGTACGTCCTGGGCCCTACCCTGCAGTTCGTCCTGAGCTTGCCGGAGAACAGGCCCCCAACACATGGCCCCTGGGCCGCGCCATTGCGCAGATCCAGGGCATCTACATCCTCGCCGAAAACAACCAGGGCCTCGTCATTGTTGACATGCATGCCGCCCACGAGCGCATCGTTTACGAACGCCTGAAGCGTCAGCTGGAGCAGAGCCAGGCGGAATCGGGCGTCTCGCGCATTGCCAGCCAGCCTTTGCTGATTCCTGCGACCTTTGCCGCAACCCCACAGGAAGTTGCAACCGCCGAAGCCAGCATCGACGTACTCGAAACGCTTGGACTGGAAATCACGCCCTTCTCCGCCAGAACGCTGGCGGTGCGTGCTGTCCCGACCAGCCTTGCGCAAGGTGACGCTGTCGAGCTTGCGCGCAGCGTTCTGGCTGAGCTCGCGCAGCATGACGCCAGCACGGTGATCCAGCGCGCCCGCAATGAAATCCTGGGCACGATGGCCTGTCATGGCGCGGTCCGCGCCAATCGCAAGCTCACGCTGGACGAGATGAACGCGCTGCTGCGGCAGATGGAAGAAACGGAGCGGTCCGATCAGTGCAACCACGGCAGACCGACATGGCGGCAGCTCACGGTACGGGAGCTCGATGCGCTGTTCATGCGAGGGCGATGAGAGCTTTTGCCTACGCGCAACAATTCGGCATGAACTTTTTCAAGCTCTTGCAATCAGTCACCCGATGAATCGCTGGACCCTCCTGACCGCTGCGGCGCTAAGCCTTGCAGCTCTTTTGAACGTTGGCTGTACGTCGCTGGACGAGCGTCAGCGTGCCTGGATCTTCCAGCCCAGCGACCGCAGCTGGGGCGGTTCTGCCGACCTGGCTCGTGACATGACCGATATCTGGATCGAGTTCGACTCCCCAATTACCTCGCAGACCACAAAGCTCCACGGCCTGTGGGCCACCACCCCCAAAGCGGCCGCCAACGGCCCCGTGCTGCTCTATCTTCACGGCGCCCGCTGGAACGTCGCGGGATCGGCGCCGCGCATTCGCCGCATGCAGGAACTGGGTTTCTCTGTCCTGGCTATCGACTACCGGGGCTTCGGCAAAAGCACACCTGGCCTGCCGTCCGAAGAGATGGCCTACGAAGACGCACGTGCCGCCTGGGACTGGCTGGCGCGCACCTACCCCGACCGGCCCCGATACATCTTCGGCCACTCGCTCGGGGGAGCTGTTGCAATCGACCTCGCGGCCAAGGTAGACGATGAGCGCGGCACCATCGTCGAAGGAACGTTCACCTCGATCCCCGATGTCGCGAGCACCATGAAGTGGGGCTGGCTTCCGGTCGGTCCGCTGATCACGCAGCGCTTCGAGTCGATCCACAAGGTTGCAAAAGTGGGCTCGCCGCTGCTGGTGGTGCATGGCGAAGACGACAACCTGATCAACAACACGCTGGGCCGCAAACTGTATGAAGCAGCCACTGGCCAAAAGCGGTTCCTGCTGGTGGAGGGCGGCTCGCACTACAGCACGATGAGCGTAGGGCTTTCGAAATACCGCGAGGCGTTGGCTGATCTTTTCAGCCTGCGGCCGCTGGTTCGCTGAACCTGAGTCGCTTCCTGCCCACCTCCCTTCGGGGTCAGGGCGGGCAAGCCCCTGGTTCAGAGCACCTTCGTCATAAAAACACTGTGCGGGTCTTCCACGTAATCTGCAAACGGCCCGCAGTACTCGAAGCCGAAACTCTCATACAGCTTTTGCGCGGGATAGAACGCCTCGCCCGGACCTGTTTCCAGGCTGAGCCGCGTGTAGCCGCGCTTCTTCGCAACTTCGATGATGTGCTTGAGCACCGCGCGCCCTGCGCCGGTTCGCCGCATGACGGCAGGCGTGCGCATAGACTTCACTTCGCCGTGATCCTGCGACAACTCCTTCAAGGCGCCGCAACCGAGCAATGCGCCGGGCCTTCCCTCGTGATCGTCATCCCACACCGACCAGAAGGTGATGTCGGGCGACTGGAGCTCTGACACGTCAAGTGCATGCACGCTTTCGGGCGGCGACAGCTCGTACATGTTGGTGAGGTGTTCATTCAGCAGGGCCAGGACGGCAGGACGCGTGAGGTCGTCGATTTCAATCTTCATGTGGGCTTGCAGTGGACGCTTCATTCGGAATGAAAATACTTTAACGCAAGCGATGCGCTGTGTCGGTCATATCCGGCGCTTCTGCTACGCTTGCCCGATGCCTTCCACACGGCCCGTTGCGTTGCACGCCGCCCTATCTGCTCCCGAATCCGCCGCGCTGGAACACGCCATGCCGGCAGCAGTCGTCGTACTCATTCTCTCGCTGCTCCTGGGCATTCAACCGGTCACCACGGATCTCTACCTTCCGGCCCTGCCCTCGCTGACCGAAGGCTTTGGCGCACCGGTGTCGCAGGCGCAGCTCACTTTGACGGTGTTGCTGCTGGCTTTCGGCACCTCGCAACTCGTGTGGGGACCGTTGTCGGATCGGTTCGGCAGGCGTCCCATCCTGCTGCTCGGGCTGGGTGCCTACACACTGGCTTCGATCGCATGCGCCCTCGCACCGTCGATGTTCATGCTGATCCTCGGTCGCCTGGTGCAGGGCGCAGCGATGGGGGCCGCGGTGATGGGTGCGCGGGCCATCGTGCGAGACCTGTACACGCCGGAAATCGGCGCCCGCATGATGTCCAAGGGCTTGACCGGACTGGGGATCATTGCCTGCATCTGCGCGCCGATGGGCGGGTTGCTGTCCGACCTGCTCGGATGGCGCTACACGCTGGCAGCGACCGCCGTGTTCGGTGCGGTGGCCTTGACGGTCGTCGCCCTGCGCTTTGAGGAAACTGTTCGCCGCAAGAACCCGCTCGCGCTGCAGCCTCGCACGCTGGTTTCGACCTGGCTCACGATCTTGCGGCACCCGACCTTTCTGGCGTGGTCAGCGCTATCGACGGCCTCTTATGCGGGTCTGTTCACGTTCCTCGCCTCGTCGTCATTCATCTTCATCCAGGTGCTGGACTTCACACGAACGCAGTACGGCCTGGCCATGTTCTCGATGGCGTTCATCTACATCCTGGGAACCTTCTGGTGCCGCTGGTTATTGCCACGGCGCGGCGTCAAGCGTTCGGTCGCCATCGCCGCAGTCCTGACGGTTATCGGCGGAACGACGATGGGCGTGCTTGCGCTGGCAGGCCTTCACAACACGTGGGCCATTCTGGTGCCCTTCTACCTCTTCATGTTTGCGCATGGTGTGCATCAACCCTGCGGGCAGAGTGGCGCCGTCGCGCCGTTTCCGCACGCGGCGGGCGCTGCGTCTGCGCTCAACGGGTTCCAGATGATGGTGGCTGCGTTCATCGTCGGCGGATGGATCGGCGGGCGGCTCGACGGCACCGTGTTCCCGCTGACTAACGGCGTGTGGTTCTGGAGTGTGTGTCTCGCCGCCGTGTCATGGACGCTGGTGCAAAGGTACGGCGATCCGCGGCATGCGTAACGCGCCTCCATCGACCGTGCGGGCGATTGCACTGGCAGGCCCGACGGCGTCGGGCAAAACGGCCGCTGCATTGGCCATCGCGCGAGAGCACGCGGTCGAGATCATCAGCGTCGATTCGGCACTGGTCTATCGCGGCATGGACATCGGGACGGCAAAGCCCTCTGCACAGGAACTGGCGCAGATGCCTCATCACCTGATTGATATCCGCGATCCTCTGCAAGCCTATAGCGCTGCAGAGTTCGTCAACGATGCGAAGGCGCTCATAGCCGATATCAACTCACGCGGCAAGCTCGCGCTTCTGGTGGGTGGAACGATGCTGTACTTCAAGGCGCTGTTTGAAGGACTGGATGCGATGCCACCTGCCGATGCGTCGGTGCGCGCCGAGATCGAATCGCAGGCGCTGGGTAAAGGATGGCCTGCGATGCACGCGGAGCTTGCGAAGGTTGACCCCGCCACTGCCGCGAGACTGGGCGTGAACGACTCCCAGCGCATTCAGCGAGCGCTGGAGGTGTACCGGATTTCGGGGCGTCCGCTCTCCTTGTTCCACGCCTCGCCAGACAAGCAGGTTCAGGGCGTTGCGGGCATTTCGCTGATCTCACTCGAACCCGCAGATCGTGCGTGGCTGCACGAGCGCATCGCGCAACGTTTTGACGCGATGCTCGAGGCTGGATTTCTCGACGAAGTCAGGGCGCTGCGAGCGCGCGGTGATTTACATGCTGACTTGCCCAGCATGCGCTGTGTTGGCTACCGCCAGGCCTGGGAGCTGCTCGAACGGCACAAAGAGAATGCCGAAGCAGCCGTCGCGCTTTCGGAACTGAGCGACCTGCGCGACCGGGGAATCTTCGCCACCCGCCAGCTCGCCAAGCGCCAGATCACCTGGTTGCGAAGCATGCCGCAGCGCCGCGTGATCGCCTGCGATGCACCGGATGCGCCGGATGCGCCGGATGCGATTAACCAGGTTCTGCGCACCGTAAGGGAGATGCTGTGAGGGAGATGCCGTGAGCATCGTTGTCAAGGGCCTGGGCAAACGCTACGGCGACGTGCCGGTGTTCTCCGATGTTTCCCTGGATGTCGCACCCGGTGAGTTCGTCGCCATCGTCGGCGAATCGGGCGTGGGCAAATCCACGATTCTCAATTGCATGGCGGGGCTCGATACCTGGGATGAAGGCACGGTGACACTCGCCGGCCATGACCTCGGATCGCTCGACGCCGACCAGCGCGCGATCTTGCGTCGTTCATGCACCGGGTTCGTGTTCCAGGCGTTTCATGTGCTGCCTCACCTGGATGTCGCTCAGAACATCGGGTTGCCGTTGATGCTGCTGAAACAGGCGGACAACGGGCGGGTTGCCGTGTTGATGAATGCGGTAGGACTGGAAGGCCTGGGCGCGCGACTGCCGCAGCAACTATCGGGTGGGCAGCTTCAGCGCGTAGCGATAGCAAGGGCGCTGATTCACCGCCCCGCGCTGCTCCTGGCCGACGAGCCGACCGGCAACCTGGACCCGACAACGGCCGCAATGGTGATGGATGCGCTGCTCGCGCAGACACGTGAGCATGGCGCGTCGCTTGTACTCGTCACTCACTCGGAAGCGGCTGCGGCTCGGGCTGATCGGGTGATGACGCTGACTGCGCAAGGGCTGTCATTGCGGGGGTGACGCGCCATCCATCCGGGAAAACGCCCGCTGCAAGATCGCAATCCCCGCCTCCACATCCTCGATCGGCATCTGCCCTGGTGCCGAACTGTTTTGCGCCACTGCAAAGGTCATCGCCGAGCCGAAGGTCCAGCCGCTGATGCGACTAGCCGCGCCCAGGGGGCCCATGGCCATGCTCACCACCGGAATCTCGAGCCCGCGGCTGGCATCGAGCGTGGCCTTGAACAGCACGATCACATCGTCCATGTCGCGCGGCATCACAGCGACCTTGGCTACATCTGCACCCAGCCGCTGCGCAGTCACGAACTGGCTCGCCAGCTCCTGCGCTTCAGGTGTCCCGGTGAAGTCATGGAACGAGAGCACCAGTTGCACGCCATGCGCCTTTGAGAACGCACGCACCTGCGCAACCTGCTCTGCACCATTGCTCATTTCGTAGTCGATGAGATCGATGTGCCCACTTGCGCAGGCAGCGCGATAGGTGTCAATGACCTGCTCTTCGGTCACATCGACCTTCTCGCCGCCCTCGCGCATCGAGCGGCGCGTGAGCAGCAGCGGAATGCCGGGCGCGGCCTCGCGGATTCCAGCGGCTACTTCGACCACGGCCTGCGCATCCCCAATGCCGTCAAAAAAATCAAGCCGCCACTCCAGGATGTCGGGGCGCTTGCGCCCCACCACCTTCGCCTCATCGAGGATCGCTTCGCGTGTACGTGCCACCAGCGGCGCGCAGATCGCGGGAAATTTGGCTTGTCCGACTGGGATGGGTCTCGACGCAGGCATCACGCTTGCCCTGTACCAATCAATTGCGCGTATCGCGAAAGATCCACGTTGCCGCCGCTCACGATCACGCCCACGCGCTTGCCCGCAAGGTCAATACCCGCGTGGCGTGCTGCTGCGAAGCCCAGGCATCCGGTTGGCTCCACGACCATCTTCATCCGCTCGGCGAAGAACCTCATCGCCTCCACCAGCTGCGCATCGGTCGCCGTGAGGATGCCCGTGACATCGCGCATGATCACTTCGAATGTGTACTGACCCAGATGCTGGGTCTGCGCACCGTCGGCAATCGTCTTGGGGGTTTCGATATGGACGATTTCGCCTTTGGCCATCGACTGCTGCGCGTCGTTGCCGGCCTCGGGCTCCACGCCGTAGATCTTGCAGCGAGGGGACAGGGCGCGCGTGGCCAGCGCTGAGCCGCTGAGCAGCCCTCCACCGCCCAGGCAAACAAACAGCACGTCGAGCTCGCCGACTTCCTCTATCAATTCCATCGCCGCAGTCCCCTGCCCCGCCATCACATCGGGATGATCGAACGGGGGAATCAGGGTCATCTCGCGTTGCTGCGCGACCTTTTTGGTGAGGGCTTCCCGGTCTTCCTTGTAGCGGTCGAACAGGATCACTTCGGCACCGTAGCCGCGCGTCGCATCGATCTTGGATTGCGGCGCGTCCATCGGCATGAGGATCACGGCAGGCATGCCCAGCAGCCGCGCCGACAGGGCAATAGCCTGCGCATGATTGCCAGAGGAAAACGCGATCACGCCCTTGCTTTTTTGCTGCGCATCGAACCGCGAAAGCGCATTGAACGCGCCGCGAAACTTGAACGCGCCCATGCGCTGGAAGTTTTCGCATTTGAAAAAAACCTCCGCCCCCAGCAACTGGTTGGCTGTGGTGGACCTGTTAACCGGCGTGCGGTGCGCGTGGCCTTGCAGTCGGCGCGCTGCGGCGGCGACGTCATCGAAAGTGGGTAGCTGGAGCATCGCGTAACTTTAGCGCACTGTCGCCCGCCCAATCACAATGCTGCATGCTTTCACTGCTTCAAACGTTCTCCCTGCAGGAGCTGCGTCACCACCCCTGGCGCAACGCTGCCGCCGTCGTGGCGGTGATGCTTGGTGTAGCGCTCGCCTTCTCCGTGCACCTGATCAATGCATCGGCGCTGAGCGAATTCTCCAGTGCCGTGCGATCCGCTGGCGGCCAGCCCGACCTGGAGCTGCGCGCCATACAAGGCTCGTTCGACGAGGCACTTTATGCGCAGGTTGCAACTCATCCGCAAGTGAGCATTGCCAGTCCGGTGCTGGAGCTTTCAACGATTGCCGTGGTGGCGGGAAAGCCACCTCAGCAATTGCGCATCGTCGGCATGGATGCGCTGGTGGTCCGGGCGGTCGCGCCTTCTCTCATGCCCGTGCCGGCAACGGACTCGGATCGATTCGCGATCTTCGCGCCACGGCAGATATTTCTCAATCCTGCCGCACGGACTGCTTTGGGTGGTGCGGATGTCGTGCAGCTCCAGAGCGGCGGCGCACGCATCGAAGCGAACATCGCAGGTACCGTGGCCGCCGAGGGCACCGCGCTTGCCGTGATGGACCTGGGAGCAGCCCAGGACTTCTTTGGGCGGCAAGGCCAGCTGACGCGGATTGATGTGCGATTGCGGGCAGGCAGCGACCGCGCTTCTTTTGTCCGATCGCTTGCGATGCCGGCAGGCGTCGTGGTGGCGGAGCCGGCCGACGCCGCGAGCCAGGTCAACAGCCTTTCGCGCGCCTATCGCGTCAACCTCACGGTGCTCGCGCTGGTCGCACTTTTCACCGGGGCTTTTCTTGTGTACTCGGTGCTTGCGTTGAGTGTCGCGCGTCGCTCGCAGCAATTTGCGCTGCTCGGCGTATTAGGGGTCACCGCGCCGCAACGCAAGCGGCTGGTTCTCGCCGAATCCGTGCTGCTTGGCGTGATCGGCAGCGCGGGCGGCATCGCGCTCGGCACGGCTCTAGCCGCGCTGGGCCTGCGCTGGCTGGGCGGCGACCTGGGCGGTGGCTACTTTTCCGGCATCGCTCCCGATCTGCAATGGACAACGCCCGCCGCCCTGATGTACGCGGCCCTGGGCGTCGCGGCAGCCGCAGCGGGCGGATGGCTGCCTGCACTGGCAGCGCAGCGCCTGCCTCTGGCACAAACGCTCAAGGGTCTGGGCACTGGCCTGCCCCCATCGCGCAAGCACTGGCTCGGCGTGGGGATGGTCGTGGCAGGCGGTGCACTGGCATTGCTGCCGCCGGTTCAGGGAATTCCCCTGGGGGCTTACCTGTCTGTGGGGCTGCTGTTGGTCGGCGGAATTTCCGTGTTGCCATGGTTGATCGCGGGCGTCTACGACGCGATCGCACCACTTCTCAGCGCGAGGCTGCTTCCGATGCTGGCGGTCGAACGTGCACGGCGGGTGCGCGAAAGTGCGGCGATTGCGGTGAGCGGCGTGGTCGCGTCGCTCAGCCTGGCCGTCGCCCTGACGGTGATGGTTGCGAGCTTTCGGGAGTCGGTTTCGCAGTGGCTCGACGTGGTGTTGCCTGCCGATCTGTATTCGCGGACACCGACATCTTCGTCTGCAGGCGACACCGTGTTTTTCCCGGCGTCGTTCATTCGGTCTGTCGAGCAGGTGCCCGGTGTTCGCAGGGTGACGGCGCAGCGCAGCCGTCAACTCCTGCTGGACACAAGGCTGCCCCCGGTGAGCCTGCTTGCGCGCACCCTCGACGATCCGGGCAAGACGCTTCCACTGGTGGGCGATTTGCATCCGGCCCCACCGGGACAGATCGCGATCTTTGTCAGCGAAGCCGTGGTGGATCTGTACGGCGCAAAAGCGGGCGCGACTTTTTCGCCGCTGGAAAAAGCTTTTGCACCAGGCGCGAAGTTCCATGTAGCAGGTGTGTGGCGCGACTATGTCCGGCAGAGCGGGGCCATCGCCATATCCCGCAAAGACTACGAGCAGCTGACAGGCGACACGCGGATCAACGACTTCCAGCTGTGGCTGGCTCCGGGTGCGGATTCCGCCAGGGTTCAAGGCACCATGCGCGAACTCGCAGAGCGTGAAGCAGGTCTCGCAGGCGTCGTCGAGTTCGCATCAGCGCAGGAGCTGCGCGCCGTGTCGTTGCGCATCTTCGATCGCAGCTTCGCGGTCACGTACTGGCTGCAGGCGGTGGCCATCGGCATCGGGCTATTCGGCGTGGCAGCGAGTTTCAGCGCGCAGGTGCTGGCGCGGCGAAAGGAGTTCGGGCTGCTGTCTCACCTCGGGCTGACACGGCGCCAGATCCTGGGCGTGGTGGCAGGCGAAGGTGCGGCATGGACAGCGATCGGCTCGATCGCGGGGCTCGTGCTCGGTCTGGCCGTCGCAGTCGTGCTGGTACACGTCGTCAATCCGCAGAGCTTCCACTGGACGATGGATTTGCTCGTGCCCTGGATTCGCCTGCTCGCGCTGTGCGCCGCCGTGATAGCAGCGGGAACAATCACGGCATGGCTTGCGGGACGCGCCGCAGCGGGACGTGATGCGGTGCTCGCTGTGAAGGAGGATTGGTGATGCGCCGACGCGATACGCTGTTGGCCATCATGCCTCTTCTGCTGCACACCCGGCATTCGTTTGCACGGCCTGCACTTGCGCCGATGACGCTGGTATTCCCGCGCGACCACGGCGCTCATCCCGATCTGCGCACCGAGTGGTGGTACATCACCGGCCACGCGACATCGGGCGGGCGCGAGTTCGGTTTCCAGGTGACCTTCTTTCGAACGCGGGTCGATGCGACGCAGGCCCTGTCATCGAAATTTGCCGCGAAGCAACTCGTGTTCGCACATGCGGCGGTGACGGATGTGCAAGGCGGCAAACTGCTGCACGACCAGCGCATCGCCCGCGAAGGGTTCGAGGTAGCGTTGGCCGCGCAAGGCGATACGCGCGTGCGGCTTCGCGACTGGTCGCTGCAGCGCGTCGGCAACAACTATCGGGCGGTGTTGCCCAGTGCCGACTTTTCGCTCGACATCCAATGCTCGCCGACGCAACCACTCCTGCTTCAGGGCGTGCAAGGTCTTTCGCGCAAGGGGCCGCAAGAGGCGCAGGCCAGCTACTACTACAGCCAGCCGCAGCTAGCGGTGACGGGTGAAATTGTTCTGCGCGGCCAGCGGCTGGCGATCACCGGCAAGGCCTGGCTGGATCATGAGTGGAGTGAAGAGGTCATGCACCCCGAGGCGGTCGGCTGGGACTGGATCGGCATGAACTTCGATGACGGCTCTGCGCTCACCGCGTTTCGCCTGCGCCGCCAGGATGGCTCTGCACTGTGGCACGGCGGCTCATTTCGTCCTGCACAGGGTGCAACGCGAGTGTTCGCGCCAGATGAAGTTTCGTTCGATGCGAAACGCAGCTGGACCAGCCCCGTATCGCGTGCCACGTACCCGGTTGAATGGATAGTGCGAACGCCTGCAGGCGTCCACACCGTCAAGGCGGTGCTGGACAGCCAGGAGCTGGACAGTCGCGCTTCCACGGGGGCGATCTACTGGGAGGGCCTGAGTGATTTCGTGGACAGCGCCGGTCGGCGTATTGGGCGTGGCTATCTGGAGATGACCGGCTACGCGCAACGGTTGAGGTTATAGGCGCACGGCACGCATCATCCGTGGTCGAATAGCGCTGCAACCATGTCTCAAGTCAACACCATCGCCGGTCACATCCTCACGCCGCAGGGCTTTCTGCTGGGTACGTTGACCCCCGGCCCTGACGGGCGCATCACAGGCATCGAGGGAACGCCTGTCTCGCATGAACGCACGGTGCGCGATTCGCCCCTTCCGATCGTGCTGCCGGGTTTCATCGATCTGCATGTGCACGGCGGTGGCGGGCGCGACATCATGGAAGGCGGCGACGCAGCGGCACACGTTGCGCGAACGCATGCAGCGCATGGGACAACGACGCTGCTCGCCACCACGATGACGGCACCGTTTGAAGACCTGGAAGCCGCGTTTCATGGCCTCGCGCAACTCTGCAACGAGCGCACACCCGGCTGCGCCCATGTGCTCGGCGTCCACCTCGAAGGCCCGTACATCAACGCCGGCAAGCTCGGCGCGCAGCCCGGCTACGCGCGTCCCGTCTCCCCGGGCGAACTGTCCCGCCTGAACGCCATCGCGCCCGTGCGCCTTCTTACGCTCGCGCCCGAAGTCGCAGGCAACATGGAACACATACAGGCGTTGACCCACGCCGGGTATCGCGTGCAGATCGGACACACGCTCGGCACGTACGAAGACGCAGTTGAAGCGATGGCGCGCGGCGCTTGCGGCTTCACTCATCTCTTCAACGCAATGACGCCGCTGAATCACCGCATACCGGGAATGGTGGGCGCGGCGCTGGCCCATGCGCAATATGCAGAGATCATTCCCGACTTGCTGCACGTCCACCCTGGCGCGATCAGGGTTGCGCTGCGTTCGATTCCGGGGCTGTACTGCGTCACCGACTCAACCTCCGCCACCGGCATGCCCGACGGCGACTACATGCTTGGGCGGCAAAGTGTCACCAAGTGCCTGGGTGGCGTGCGCCTCGCCGATGGCACGCTGGCAGGTTCGACCCTCACAATGGACAAGGCGCTGCGCAATCTGGTCGGCAAGCTCGGCCTCGGGCTTGCGGATGCATCGAGCCGCGTCTCCACACATGCGGCCAACTACCTGGGCCTGGCCGATCGCGGCAGGCTCGAAGCCGGTGCATGGGCTGATGTGGTGGTGCTCGATCAAGAGCTGAAACTGCAAGCCGTTTACGCGCAGGGTGAACGGATCGAAGAAGGCAGCGTGTGAGCTCGCACATGCTGCTCGAAGCACGCGAAGCGCCAGCATGCGTCGCGCGCCAGATCGCGCATGACGCCATCGCCTATGACGACTTCGGCGAACTGTTGCGAAACGAGTCGCCCCAGTCGCTGCTGACAATCGCACGCGGCAGTTCCGACCATGCCTCCCACTACGCGGCCTATCTCATCATGGCAAGACTGGGTCGATTGGTGACGTCGCTGCCGATGTCGCTGGTTACGCTCTATCAGTCGCAGATTGCCTGCAAGAGCCTGGCGACATTCGCGTTCTCTCAATCGGGCCAGAGCCCCGACCTGGTGGAACCGACTCGGTATTTTCGCGCTCGCGAGGCGATCACCGCCTGCTTCGTCAATGACATCGAGTCGCCGCTCGCGAAATCCGCGCAGTGGGTGTTCCCGCTTCATGCAGGCGCTGAACACAGCGTGGCTGCGACCAAGAGCTTCATTGCGCAAATGGTGGCAGGTGCGCGCCTGGTGGCTGCGTGGCAGGACAATGACGAGCTCTCACGCGCGCTCCATGCGCTTCCGGATGTGCTTTCTCGTGCCGCCGAAGCCGACTGGTTGCTGGCCGTGCCTGAGCTTGTCGATGCAGATCGCCTGTTCGTGATCGGTCGCGGACTGGGCCTGCCAGTTGCGCAGGAAGCGGCGCTCAAGCTCAAGGAGACTTGCGGCATCCAGGCTGAAGCTTTTTCAGGCGCTGAGGTGCAGCACGGCCCAATGGCGATGATTGAAGAGGGCTATCCACTCCTGATTCTTGCGCCGGGTGGGCCTGCACAGGCGGGTCTGCTCGAACTGGCCGAGGCGATGCGGGCGCGAGGAGCTCGCGTGCTTCTCGCCGCACCTGAAGGCACCGAAGGCAGCGTACTGCCCATCATCCCGACCGGCTCGCAAGACATCGACCCGATTTCGATGGTGCAGAGCTTCTACCCCATGGTCGAAGCCCTGTCGCGTGCCCGTGGATTCAACCCGGATCAGCCGTTGCACCTGAACAAGGTCACGCGAACCAGCTGATTTTTGCTTCTCTGTCTTTGCGCTGGGTTAGTGACCCATCGCAGAGTCATTCGGATGCGAGGCCTTGTAGATCGTCTGGTCCGCTGGTCCCTTCACGGCCAGTGCGCCGGCAAGGCCCTTGCCAACCCGCGACAACGCATGGTCCACCATCAGGTAGGTGCCCGGATAGTCCACCTTGAAATCGACGATAGTCGCGCCGCCAGGTGCCACCAATGTCGTCTGCACGTTCTGCTTGATGGTGCTCACCGAACCTTCGCTGTACACCTTGTCGAAGATTTCGCCGATCACGTGGAACGACGAAACCTTGTTCGGTCCACCGACGCCGAAGAAAACCCGCACGGTCTCGCCGACGTTCGCCGTCATCTTGTGCTCTTTCGTGAGGGCACCGACCGAACCGTTGAACGTGTAGTAGGTCGGCAGTTCGTCATCTGCCCTGGCGCTGCTGTAGGCCTGGTGCCCCTTGGTACCCTTGGCATGACTGGTGTAAAGGTCGCCCTGCATCACGTAGAACTCGCGGTCTACCTTGGGCAAGCCCTGCGGTGGCTCGACCAGGATCAGCCCATACATGCCGGCAGATATGTGATGCGGCACCGAAGGCGTCGCGCAGTGGTAAACATAGAGGCCGGGGTTGATCGCCTTGAACGTCACGGTCTTGGATTCACCGGGCGCGACCTGCGTGTGGTTACCCCCGCCCTGCCCGCCTGTCACGGCATGCAGGTCGATCGAATGGATCATCTTGCTGCTCTTGGCATTGGTGAGCGTCAGCTCGACCGTGTCGCCCTTCTTCACGCGAAGCATCGGGCCCGGAACCTTCTTGTCAAAGGTCCAGTAGGTGAATGTCGTGCCGTCGTCGAGCTTGCCTTCGAGCTCCACCGTCTCGATGCTGTACTTGATGAACTGCGGTGCACGATTACCCAGCGGCTTTGGCACGAGCGTCGGGTCCATGGAGATGCTGACGGCATTGGCGGCCACTGGCGCGAGCGCCGGCATCACAGCCGAGGGCGCTGCGCCCATCACGGCAGCGGCCAGGACGACTGCGGGCTTCGCGGAAGCAGAAGCATCATCGGGGCCGGTCACTTCAAGCGTGCCTTCCATGCCCGCCTGACGGTGCCCTGGAATGGAACAGAAATACGTGAACGTGCCGGACTGCGTGACTTCAAATTTGACGACGATCGGGCCGCTGGTCCCATTGAAGCTGGCCGACTTCACATTCAGTTCAGAGATGACGATGTCGTGCTCGGCACCTTCACCGCTGGAGATCGTGATCTCGATGGTGTCGCCCACCTTGGCGCGAAGGGTCGGGTTGGGTTTGCCTTCGCTGTCGAGGTAAACCATCTTTCCGTCGCCCATGCCGGTCTTCATCACGAGCTTGTGCGTGACTGGCGCCGTCTGCTTCGATTGTGTCGATCGCAGCGGAGCGTTCATAACTGGTGCTGCTACCTTCACCCCGGTTGGCGAGATGGCGGAAGCGCCGAACATGCCGACAGCAAGAACGCCACCGGCTACCAGAAGGGGAATCGCAAGAGTGATTGCAGTAGGAAGACGCTTAGTCATTTTGATACTTTCCACGCCTGGGTAAGGCGTGACTTCACTGTATGCCTGCGCCTGCTGCAGCGATAGCGCCCAACTGGCGGCGACTTGATCCATGTCAATTGGCGGCGCATCGCAGGTTTCTAGACTGCACGCATGCAACTTCAATTCCTTGGCGCGACCGACACGGTCACCGGTTCGAAGTACCTGATTCGCGAGGGCAAGGGCACTGTGCTTGTCGATTGCGGCCTCTTCCAGGGCTACAAGCAATTGCGGCTTCGCAACTGGTCTGCGTTGCCGGTGCGCCCTGACGAGGTCGATGCGGTCATCCTCACCCACGCGCACATCGATCACAGCGGGTATCTGCCGCTGCTCGTGAGAGATGGATTCCAGGGGCACATCTACTGCACCCATGCCACGAAGGACCTGTGCGCTATCCTTCTGCCCGATTGCGGTCACCTGCTCGAGGAAGAAGCCGAGCACGCCAATCGATACGGCCTGTCCAAACACCACCCGGCCCTGCCGCTCTACACGCGCAATGACGCCATAGTGTGCCTGAAGCACTTCAAGGCGGTGCCTTCGGCCAGGGCATGGCAGCCAGTGCCGGGTCTGACTGCGCACCTCTCGCCCTCGGGTCATATGCCGGGGTCCGCTTTCGTGAAGCTCGACAACGGCAAGCGAAGCATTCTGTTTTCAGGCGATCTCGGCAGGCCGAATGACCTCGTGCTCGGCGCACCGGCGCCTTTCGAAGGCGCAGATTACCTGGTGGTCGAATCGACCTACGGCGACCGTCTGCACGCGAACACCGATCCGCTGGGGGCGCTCGCGGATGTCATCAATCGCACGGTAAAACGAGGCGGAATGGTGCTGATTCCGGCCTTTGCAGTGGGCCGCGCTCAGACCATGCTGCATTGCCTGCGAGTCCTGATGGACCGGGGCGATATTCCTCACTTGCCCGTGTTTCTCAACAGCCCGATGGCGGCGAATGCAACGCAGGCGTACCTCAAGCATGGCGACCAGCTGCGCCTGTCAGACCATGATCGCAAGGCGATGGCCGCACTGCCGAAAATCGTACGTACGCCAGAAGAATCCAAAGCACTCAACTCGCGCAAGGGTCCGATGATCGTGATTGCCGCCAGCGGCATGGCCACGGGCGGACGCGTCGTTCATCACCTGAAGGCGTTCGCGCCGGATGCGCGCAACACCATTCTCTTTACCGGCTTCCAGGCTGGTGGTACGCGCGGTGCAACGATCGTCAGTGGAAGTCCGACAGTGCGAATTCACGGGCAGGATATTCCTGTACGGGCGGAGGTCGCGAGCCTCGATCACCTGTCTGCGCATGCCGATGCCAACGAAATCCTGGATTGGCTGCGCGGTGCAAAGTCACCGCCGATCACAACCTTCATCACCCATGGGGAGCCGCACGCCGCCGACGCGCTGCGCCAGCGCATCGAGCGGGAGCTGCATTGGGATGCCTATATGCCGACCTGGCTGGAGACGGTGAAGCTGCCTTGAGTTGGTGCGCGCTGTGCGGTTGTCATTTCCTCATGCCAGGCCGCACCACACGGCCACGCGGTGAACCATGTCGCTCCACAAAGCCCAGACTGCAACCAGTGCCAGCATCAATCCGGCCAGGCGCGTTCCCAGGTCCTTGAATCGGCCGTTGCCCGCTTCGCGCAGCCGCAGAAACAACCACGGCGCTGCCGTCAACGACAACCCACTGCCCAGCGCAAACAACGCCATTGCAATCGCACCATCCAGCGGACCGCCACTGAGCGAGGCGACCAGCAGCGCGGAATAAAGCAGGCCACACGGCATAAACGCCCACAGCGTTCCGGCTGCCAGTACACCGCCGTGTCTCGTTGCCAGCGGCCGCACGCGTGTCCACGCAAGACGACCCGCCCGGCCCGCCCACATGGGCTGCCGGGCCAGTACAAATAGTGCGAGACCCCACGACAGCACCGCCAGATGAAAAAGCATCCAGATCGGCCGCAATGCAGCCGCGTTCGACGTGAGCCACGCGAGGCTCTGCACCGCACCTGCTGCCGCCGCACCGGCAACCGAATAACCTGCGAGACGCCCCAGCTGAAACAACATGGCGCGCTGCAACGCTGCATTGCGAGATGCGGCAAAGGTGATCGGGTGGCTTGCGACCTGCGCGCCACCCGATCCCATTGCTTCTACCTCCCCCTCTCCCTCTCCCTGAACCTGGCCCGATCGTCCCCCCGGCCTCGTGATCACGCCGCAGGCAGCGCCACACATCGCGGCGCAATGCGGCCCGCCCACGAGCCCCATGAGCAACGCCGAAAGCGCAAGCGTCGTGGACATCGGCAAGCGCTCAAATAATGCGCGAGAATTTCGCGCGGTTGCGATCGGCCTGCAGGTAGCGGTCGAACACCATCGCGATAGCGCGAACGAGGTACCAGCCGCTCTCTGTCACTTCGATTCCCGAGTCGTCCATACGCACCAGTCCCGGATCCACCAGTTGGCGCATCTGTTCAAGTTCGGCTGCAAAGTACCGGTGAAAGTCCACAAGCCATGCCACTTCGATCGACTCGAACATGACCTGCCCCTGACACATCAACGCCATGATGACCGCCCGGCGGACCAGGTCGTCCCGGCTGAGCGCGAGACCACGCACCACGGGCAGGCGGCCCTGATCCAGATGGTCGCAGTACTCTTCCATCGTCTTGGCGTTCTGGCTGTACGTGGCACCGATGCGGCCAATGGCAGAAACGCCAAACCCGATCAGGTCGCAGTCGGGCTGCGTGCTGTAGCCCTGGAAATTACGGTGCAGACGGCCCTGGCGCTTTGCCACCGCCAGCGAGTCGGTGGGGAGCGCAAAGTGATCCATGCCGATGTATTCGTACCCCGCCCTGATGAAACCATCTATCGATTGCGAGAGCATCGCAAGCTTGTCGGCGGCAACCGGCAGGTCTGCCGACACGATGCGCCGCTGGGGCTTGAAGCGCTCGGGCATGTGCGCGTAGCCATACATTGCCACCCGGTCGGGCCGCAAGGCGCATACCTGTTCGAGCGTTTTTGCGAAGCTCTCGGGTGTCTGCTTCGGCAGGCCATAGATCAAATCGACATTGATGGATTCGAACCCGATGGCGCGCGCCTGCTTCATCAGCGCTGCGACCTGTTCCAGCGGTTGAATCCGGTGGACAGCCTTCTGCACATCCGGATTGAAATCCTGCACACCAAAACTGATGCGGTTGAATCCGAGCGCGGCGAGTGCTTCGAGCCGTGCGCCATCGACCGTGCGCGGATCGACTTCTATCGAGCTCTCGCCACCGGGCGCCAGATTGAAAGTACCGCCCAGCATGTCCATGAGCTGGCGCAGTTCCCCGTCAGACAGGAAGGTGGGGGTGCCGCCTCCGAGGTGAAGCTGCGTCACGGTCTGGCCGGGGCCGAGCGCGGCTGCGTGAAGATCGATTTCCCGTGCGAGGTAGCCCAGGTAGCCGGCACTGCGCGAATGATGCCTGGTAATGATCTTGTTGCACGCGCAGTAGTAGCAAAGCGACTCACAAAACGGAATGTGGACGTAGATCGACAACGGTGCAGCCGTGGCCGCTGCGCGCAGATTTCGCTGGCCAAGGGCCTGTGAGTAGTCGGGCGCGGAAAACGCCTCGACAAAACGATCAGCCGTGGGGTAGGAGGTATAGCGCGGGCCGGAAACATCGAAGCGGCGCAGTAGATCGGATGAAACGGCGGTCATGGCTGAAAGCTATTGGCGGATCGCAGACTGTGCACCGGCAGGCGCTGCCGGTGCTTGATCCATGTCACGACCCAGCGTTATTCGAAGCTCGAATCCTTCCGGTCCATCAGCAACCGCAAACCCCACGTCGCGAGCCAGAGCCACCATTGCAGCGTTCTCGCGCAGGCATTGCCCGACGATCTCTGACGTACCGCGTGCACGCAGATAGGTGACCAGCTTGTCCATCATCAATCGGCCCAGGCCATGTCCCTGCCAGGCCGAAGCAACCTGGATCGCGAACTCCGCGCAGATGTTGTCCGGATCGCAGACGGCGCTCACCTCGCCTGCCATCCGCTGATGGCCGAATTCATCCGGTGGAGTCATCGCGATGAAGGTGATCTCGCGGTCGTAGTCGATCTGGCTGAACCGCGCGAGCTCGGACGCAGGCACTTCGCGCCGTGCCATGAAAAACCGCATCCGCATGTCTTGCGGCGAACACTTCGCATAGAAAGCCTTCAGCCGGTTGCCGTCTTCCGGGCGGATCGGACGCAGCAGCAATTCGCTGCCGTTCACCGTGACGCGTTCTTCCAGCGCTTGCGGATACGGCCGCAATGCCAGCTGCACGCCGGCAGGACTGCCGTGAAGCCGCACGCGAACGCGCGCGTCGAGCGAGATCGCGCCCTGCGAATTGACAACCAGCGGATTGATGTCGAGCTCGGCCAGTGACCCGAGGTCGCACGCCATTTGCGACAGGCGCACCAGCGTATCGACCACGGCCTGCTCGTTACCTGCAGGCGCGCCCCTGTGGGCAGCCAGCAGCGATCGCGATCCGCTGCGCTCGATCAGGTCGCGCGCGAGCAGGTCGTTGAGCGGTGGCAATGCGATGGCGTGATCTTTTGACAGCTCCACATCAGTGCCGCCGCGTCCGAAGAGCAGCACCGGCCCGAACACCGGGTCGCTGGCAATCCCTGCAATGAATTCGCGGCCATGCGCGCGCTTGACCATGCCCTGCACTGCAAACCCTGCGACTTGAGCGCCGGGCAGCAGGCGGGCCACCTGCTGCCGCATGCGAATCGTGGTGGTGTGCACTTCGTCCACCGAGGTCAGGCCCAGCGCAACGCCGCCGACATCGGACTTGTGCACGACCTGCTGCGAGACCAGTTTCACTGCAACAGGAAAGCCGATGTCGAGTGCCGCCTGCGCCGCCTCGTCACCAGTTCGCGCCATTGTTGTGGGAGCAGTGTCTATTCCGTAGGCACGCAGCAGGGCGTGCGCCTCTTCAGGATCAAGCCACTCATGCCCCGCATCGACGGCCCGGCGAAGGATGGCCAGCGCGCGCTCGCGCTCGGGCGCAGGACCTGGTTCCCGGTCGGCGGGCACTTGCTGCAAGGAATCCTGGTTGCGGTGGTAGTGGGCCAGTTGCAGCCACGCCCGCACTGCGCGTTCGGGCGTGCTGTACCAGGGCAGGCCCTGATACGAAAAAGAGCTGCGAGCGTCGGTCACTGCCTTGCCGCCCATCCAGCATGTGAGCACCGGCTTGGACGCATTGCGGATATGCGGCAGGCACTCCAGTGCAATATCGGCCGCAGGAACAATCGCTGTTGGCGCGTGCATGAACACGACGCCATCGACTTCCTGCGCGGCCAGCAGAATCTCAAGCGCCTGCGAATACCGTTGCGCCGGCGCATCGCCCACGATATCGACTGGATTGCCATGCGACCAGCTCGGCGGCAGGCAGCCATCGAGCGCTGCCATCGTCGCTGGAGACAGCTGCGCGAGAGTGCCTGCGGCCAGTGTCAGCGCATCTGCAGCCAGCACCCCTGCACCACCCCCGTTGGTCAGCAAGGCCAGCCGTTCGCCATGCCAGGTGTGCGGATAGGCCAGGGTCCCGGCAGCGTCGAACAGCGCTTCGAGCGTGTCTACCCGCAGCATGCCGGCGCGGCGCGCTGCAGCATCGAACACTGCATCCGATCCAGCCAGCGCGCCGGTATGGGAGGCAGCGGCCTTCGCTGCTTGCGGCGAGCGACCCGCCTTGACGACGATCACCGGCTTGTTGCGAGAAGCCGCCCGCGCCGCCGACATGAACTTGCGAGCGGCCTTGACCGACTCCACGTAGAGCAGGATGGCGCGCGTGTTCGGATCGCTGGCCAGGTAATCGAGCACATCGCCGAAGTCGACATCGGAACTGTCGCCCAGGGAAATGAAGTGAGAAAAGCCGATGCTGCGTTCATTGGCCCAGTCGAGCATCGTGGTCGCCAGTGCCCCGGATTGAGTGACGAATGCCAGCGAACCTGCAAGCGCGTTGCCCGGCGCGAAGCTCGCATTCAGGCCGATGGCCGGGACGAGCGCACCAATGCAATTGGGGCCGAGAATTCGCAGCAGGTAAGGTTTGGCTGCGGTGAGCATGGCCTGCTCCAGCGTCGCGCCGCTTTCACCGTCCGGCTCGCAAAGACCCGCCGCAAAAACGATGGCCGCGCGCGTGCCTTTGGCGCCAAGCTGCGCGATCAACGAAGGAACGGTGGCCGCCGGTGTGCAGACAATCGCCAGGTCAGGCGCCGACGGCAAGGATGCAACATCGGGCCACGCCTTCTCGCCCCCCACGACCTCGTGACGCCGATTGACGGCCCACACGGGCCCGGTGAGGCCGCCCGAGCGGACATTGCGCAGCACTACGTTGCCCACACTGCCGGGCCTGTCCGATGCGCCGATGACGGCGATCGAGCGGGGCCGGAACATCGACTGCAGGTTGCGAACGCTCATGGGTGGGCAGCCCTTACAAGCAGAACGGGCACAGGTGCATGACGCAGGATGAGTTCGGCATCGCTTCCCATCACCAGCCGGTCCAGGCCATGGCGCGCCTGTGTTCCCACGACGATCAGATCGGCCTCCCAGCGGGTCGCTTCGGCAGCGATCAATTCGCAGATACGGCCCGTGATGCCGACGATCAATTCGGCTTCGGCCGAAACCTGTTTCCGGGCGGCTCGCGCGCAACCGGCGGCCAGCAGTTTTTCACCTGCCTGCCGCATGCGAGGAACGATGTCGCGCATGAGTGCCACTGCGGGCTCGAACCCGTTCGTCCAGGCCATCTGATCCATGACATGCACCAGCCGCAGCCGCGAGCCACTGAGCTCCCCCAGCGCGATGGCTTCATCCAGCGCCCGCGATGCGGCGGGGCTGTCGTCGAAGGGCACGAGAATCCGGTGAAAGCGTGTCATGGTTTTGGGTCTCCAGATGCGGTCCACGATAGCCCGCCGCAAGACGCCTGGATTTGATACAGGTCAATCGCAAGCCCGTGTCACCAGTAAACACTCGGGTGGTCGCTCACCTGCTGAGCGGTCCACGCAACCTCCAGGAGACCCACATGTACAAGCGAATCCTCGTACCGATCGATGGCAGCGAAACGTCCAACAAGGCGCTGGTGAGGGCGTTGCAGATGGCGCGCGACAGTGGTGGTGCCATGCGCCTGGTCCACCTGGAAAACGAGCTGGCGACACTGGGCCTGAGCGAGGCCGACCCCAGCGTGGTCGAAGACCTGTTGGAGGTCGGGCATTCGGCTGCGCAGAAGGTCATTGCCGACGCAACGGCCATCTGCGAATCGGCCGGTGTTGCGGCTGACAGTCGCATCGTCACTTCGATGGGCCAGCGCCTGGGCGATGTGATCGCGAACGAGGCGACCGACTGGAAGGCCGACCTCATCGTCGTTGGAAGTCATGGCAGACGCGGCCTCGGAAGGGTGCTGCTGGGTAGCGGAGCCGAGCAGATTGTTCGATCTGCGCCAGTACCGGTGCTCGTTATTCGCTGAGGTGCAGCGCCGGTCAGCGCGAATGTCCCTCACGCCGATAGATCAGGTGATACGCCGAGGTCGCCTGATCTTGACAAGGATCAAACCGGGCCGCGCTCCACGCGCCAACAATGCAGGTACAACCCGAGGAGACCTCATGCCAACGGATACCGATCCCGTGCGCAAACGCATCATCACGTCATTGCTGCAGCGCGAAGCCGAGCTGCGCGCCACCCTCCAATCGGAAACCGCAGCCATTTCGCAGGCAGGCGCGTCGGGCGAAGTGACTGATTTCAAGGACCTGGCCTCGAGCGAAACCGAGTCGGCCATCGACGCCATTCAGGGTGACCATGCAGCAACCGAACTTGCGCAAGTCGCAGGAGCGATGCGGCGGCTCCAGGATGGCACCTATGGCACTTGCACAGATTGCGGTGTCGCCATCGACGAACAGCGCCTGCTCGCGCTTCCGTCCGCGCCGCGCTGCACGGCCTGCCAGGCCATCGCAGAGCAAGCGTCCGGACATTGACCAGAAAGGAAGGCGTGACATGTACCAGCGAATCCTCGTGCCGGTCGACGGCAGCACCACTTCCAACCGCGCGCTCACGGCGGCCATCGGCATGGCCCAGGCGTTCAAGGGATGCCTCAGGCTTATCTACGTCGTGGACGAAGCCGCCTATGTAACGGGCTACGACCCGTCGGGCGGCTATTCGGGCGACCTGCTGCGTGTGATGCGCGAATCGGGCCAGAAGATCCTGAACGACGGTATGTCGCTGGCGACTGGCGCCGGCTTGGAAGCCGACAGCATGTTGTTCGACACCTTCGGCGAGCGTCTCGGTGAAACAGTCGCCAAGGCCGCAAAGTTGTGGAACGCCGACCTCGTGGTTGTCGGCACTCACGGTCGGCGCGGTTTTAGCCGGTTGCTGCTGGGAAGCGGCGCGGAGCAGATCATCCGGCTCGCGCCAGTGCCTGTGCTGACCATTCGTGCGGCTGAGGAAGATACGGACGGGGACGCGGGATAAGGTTGCACGGTAGGCGATTTGAATCACGTACAACGGCACAATGCGACGTCATGGATCGACTGATATTCGCACTGGTCGTTTGCCTTTTACGCTGCGACAGGCGGGTTTGATGCTGTATAGGACGAACCGGCTGGCGCTCAGTATTTGATTTGGTCGAGAATGGCGAGTCGTGGTCATGGTGACAGGAACTCAGGGGTACCTGGCGTCGACAACTTGGGAGTTCACGGTCGCCAGGCCTTTGTCGAATTCGTCCACGTGTACCAAATGCAGCATGACCCTTCCAGCAGGGCGGAAGGCTATTGAACAAGATGATCGATGCCCCAGCCATCGGCACACCAGGGGAGCAAAGACTATGAAGACCGAAATGGTCCAAAACCTCACGGACACCTTCGAAGGGCACGCGCAACGCACCGAACAAGGCGTGGAGTACTGGTTGGCGCGTGACTTGCAGCACCTGCTGGGATACGCGGAATGGCGCAATTTTGGAACCGTGCTGAGCAAGGCAAAATCGGCTTGCGAAGTCTCCGGCCACCTGATAGCAAACCATTTTGTTGACGTCAACAAAATGGTCGATCTGGGGTCTGGCAGCAAACGGGACGTGGACGACCTTATGCTCACCCGCTACGCCTGCTACCTCGTTGCGCAGAACGGCGACCCCCGCAAGCAGCCGATTGCCTTTGCGCAGACCTACTTTGCTGTACAAACCCGCAAGGCCGAGCTGATCGAGCAACGCTTACTCGAAGCGGAGCGTGTCATGGCGCGAAAGAAACTATCGGAAACCGAAAAAGACCTGTCTGCTGTCATCTACCAACGCACCGGCGGCAACCAGGACTTCGCGCTCATCCGCAGCAAAGGCGACCACGCCCTGTTCAGCAAGTCCACCCAGGCCATGAAGGCGCAGTGGAAGGTACCGGACAACCGCCCCTTAGCTGACTTTGCGCCCACCATCATCCTCAAGGCCAAGGACTTCGCCGCGGAAATCACGATCTTCAACTCTCGCCAACACCAGATGGGTAACGAATCGGCTATCTCCAGGGAGCACGTCACAAACAATCAGGCTGTGCGTGACACCTTGCTGCAACGAGGCATTCAACCTGAAAGTCTTCCGCCTTCTGAAGACGTGAGGAAACTCGCCTTGATGCAGCTGCAGAGCCCGGACAGCAACCAGTTCCAGGCTTATGCCTGAAAACGCCGCTTACTGGCAGTCGGGCCTTGGTCAGCGTCCCCGTCATCGTCCTCAGCCGCACCAATGGTCAGCACAGGCACAAGCAACGTCTCGTCAACGAAACATGTACGCATTTTTCCGAAACGGCGACGCGTCCGGACCTCATGTCGTTAGTAGCGACATATAAGGCCTCACATGTCGCTAAAACCGGCTTCCAGCGACACGAGTTGTGCACTGGCCAGGCGAATCACCCTACGGCAGCAATCGCCCCGCTTGCGGCAGTCGCGCGTTCAGTGCACGTAACTGCCCCTGCAACTCATCAATCGTGCGCAGGTAGTCAACCAGCAGCCCCATCGTGAAGATATCCAGATCGAATATGGCGCGCTGCCGGGCGGCTTCACGCAGCGGCCACACGGCTGCGGCGTCGAAGCACGTTGGCCCTTCGCGCGAAACGCAAAATTGCAGCACCCCGTAATCCAGCAGTTCGTCCAGCTCTTGCAGCGTCAGGCCGCAGGCGAGCGAAAGCTCCGTGGCGTCGAGCACGCCCGGTTCATGCAGATGCGCGTTCATGAGCGGCGTCCTTGTCGTTGCCCGTGCTGCCGCTTGGGCGGGCACGGAAGGTTGAAGTCCTGGCCAGTTGTTCGAAAAGATCGCGCTCGGCAGGCGTTAGCGTCGCCGGCACGTCGATGTGCGCGACCGCATACAGGTCGCCGCGACCGCCGCGGCCGTCAGCCAGGCCGCGTCCGCGCAAACGGAGCTTTCGCCCGGCGCGAGTTCCGGGCGCCACCGTAAGCACGACCGGGCCATCGAGTGTGGGCACCTCGACCTCGGCGCCAAGTGCGGCCTCCCAGGGCGCGAGCATCAGGTCGAACTGCAGATCGCGCCCATCGACACGGAACACCCGGTGCGCCACCAGGTGGATGTGCAGGTAAATGTCACCGTCTCCGCCGCCATGGACTCCCTTGCCGCCCTTGCCGCGAAGCCGCACGCGCTGCCCGTCGGCCACGCCGGCAGGAACCGTCACCTCCAGCGTGCTTGTGCCGCCTTCCTCCCGCGCCAGATCCAGGTTGAGCTTGGTGCCGAGATGGGCCTGCTCAAGGGTGAGCTTCACCACGGTTTCGTAATCGCGTCCGCGTTGCGTTTGACTTGCGCCGCGCCCGCTGCGAGCCCTGCGACCCAGCGACGCCAGAAAGTCGGCCAGGTCGGCGTCGTCGAAGCTTTGGGCGTCGAAACCGCCGCCGTTCCAGTTGGGGGGCGGCGAGAAGTCCGCACCGGGCTCGCGCTGGCCCAGCTGGTCGTAAGCGCCGCGCTTTTCCGGGTCCTTGAGGGTGGCATAGGCCTCGCCGATGTCCTTGAAGCGCGCCTCGGCGCCGTTTGCTTTCGACACATCGGGGTGGTGCTCGCGCGCCAGCTTGCGATAAGCCTTCTTGATGGCGTCGGCGTCCGCATCGCGGGTCACGCCGAGCGCGGCGTAGTAGTCCTTGTATTTCACGGCGGCATCCCTTGAATCAGGTTCATTTTCGACTACGCACGCAGCGCAGCGGCGCGCAGTTGAGAAAGATCAAATCGCCGGGGCGACCTGGCGGCTAAAGTCACAGGCAGGCGGGGTAGGCTCGGCGCAGGAAGACATCCGCTGGGCGGAACACATCGTGCGGCTGTGTCCGCTCTGGCGGCTTGATGCCGTCGCCCTGCTCGATGCCCGCCACCAGGCTCGATCCGGATGCGCTATCGACATAGACGCAGCGCCAGCGAAAATCTCATTCAGCCGTTGCCACCAGATCCCGGGGACCCACACCGATGGGCGCGGGGGCTGCCATGACGATGCGGGTAAACAGGCGCTCATAAACCGGATCGCGCACACCGCCTGCCAGCGGATCGAGAGAGGTCAGGAACGCCTTGTCCATCGTGGCCCATTCGGCCTCCGAGAGTGCCCCTTCTGCGGATGGCAGCAACTCGCGTTCTTCGGTGCGCATGTGGTCCAGGTAGAACGCCACATAATCCGTGGCCGCCTCGCAAAAAGCTTCGCGCCGCGACTCCCCCAGCAGCTCCCAGGCGAGCAGCAGGTGCTGGAGCGCCCGCGCCTTGCTCTCGCCGGCCATGTGATCCGCTTCAAGGCGTCGGATGATGGGCATCAAAGCCGGGACCGCTCGCGCCAGGGCCGGAAACAGCAGGTCGGACTCCTTGGGGTGATGGCGTTTTTCCGGAAACTCGTCGATGTAGAACAACATGGCCCGCACGACATCGAAGAACCGTTCAGGAGCCTCGCCCGGCCCCTGTTTGATCATCATCGTCATCGAGCGCAGCATGGCGGCCAGCGCGGCATGTTCATCGCGCAGGACACGAAGGGTGGGACGGGTCATGGCTTGGGTCCTATCGCAAAATTCAGTGCACTCGCATTTCGAACGCGCGCGTCATTGCCGGCACGTCAACGATGCGGATGTGGCGCTTGTCCACTTCCAGCAAGCCCTGCTGCTGAAACGCCGAAAACGTGCGGCTCACGGTTTCGAGCTTCATGCCCAGGTAGCTGCCGATCTCCTGGCGCGACATGCGCAGATGGAATTCGGTTGCCGAGTAGCCGCGTGCCTTCAGGCGCTGCGAAAGATTCAGCAGGAACGCGGCAAGGCGTTCTTCGGCGTTCATGCTGCCCAGCAGCAGCATCAGGCTGTGTTCGCGCACGATCTCGCGGCTCATCAGCCGGCTCACGATGTGCTGCAGGTTGCTGGAGCTCGCCGCAAGTTCATTGAGATGCGCATACGGGATCGCACAGATTTCGGCATCCTCCAGCGCGACGGCCGTGCTGGCGTGTTTGCCATGTGCAACACCGTCCAGGCCCATCAGTTCTCCAGCCATGTGAAAGCCGCTGACCTGGTCGCGACCGTCGGCCAGCACCAGCCTTGACTTGAAGGTGCCCATGCGAACGGCATAGATGAAGTGGAACGGCTCGCCTTCGTGATAGATCGCCTGGCCGGCTGCCACACGGCGGCGCGCAAACTTCAGCCCGTCGAGCCGTTCGACGTCGTTGCAGGCAAGCCCGCAGGGCAGGCAGATTTCACGCAGGTGGCAACTGGAGCACGATGTCTTGAGCGGCGCGACAGATGCATATTCGGCGGTGGTCGTGGTCGTAGTCGCAAGCTTTGCGGGCAAGACACGGAAGACGCGTTCACGCGCCAGCACAGCAGAAGCGGACATGGGTGGTTCCTCTTTGGATTTCATTTGCGGTCGCGCGGCGCGGCGGCGATGGCGCCGGCGAGCTGGTCGAACTGGGTTGACTTGTCGAGAAACAGATGCGCGCCTTCGGCAAGGTAGCGCTTGCGGTATGCGTCTTCGGCGTTGTTGCTCAAGACGATGAATTGCGGAAGCGTCGCTGCGCCCGCAGTCTCCGCTGCCGCACGCACGCCGCGAAGCACGTCCAGGCCGGTGCCGCCCTCCAGTTGCACGTCGAGCACGACCACATCGGGGTGCGACGCGCAGATGCCGTCGATGCAGGCTTGCGGCGAGGACGCCTGGCCGACGATCGTCATGGCAGGCGCTGCAAGCATCGCTGCAACACGAGTGCGTATCAGCGCTGAGTCGTCAGCAAGAAAAACCTTGAGGGATGAATCGGTGCGGGCCATGAACTGAATGTCGTTCTTTGTATGGCACCGCACCATCGGCGGGCGCTGAGACTCAGGCTCGGTGGTGTCCGGTTCAGCGCTTCCCTGGGTCCGAGACAGGCTAGGAATAGTCTGAGGCCACCCTCGGCGGGGCAGCGAACTTCTACACGCTCTCTTCGTCGAGCCCGTGGCGTATGGCGTACCGCACAAGTTCGGACGGGTTGTCCAGTCCCAGCTTCTGCATCAGGTTGGACTTGTGCGTACTCACGGTCTTGACCGACACGTTAAGCCGCGCAGCGATGTCAGTGACCGAGGCGCCTGCAACCAGCAGCCGCATGACTTCAAACTCGCGGTCCGAAAGCGTTTCATGCGGCGCAGCCGAAGCGCCCCCGGGCATCGCACCCAGGGCCAGCTGCTGCGCGACCTCGGCGGTGACGAAGGCACCACCGCCCGCAATCTTGCGAATCGCATCCACGAGCTGCGCGGGTGCGCTTTCCTTGGTCAGATAGCCGCTCGCTCCGGACTTGATGGCGCGCACCGCGTATTGCAGCTCCTGGTGCATGCTCAACACGAGGATGCGAAGTTTGGGACGCGTGGCCTTCACCAGCTTGATCAGTTCCATCCCACTGCGCCCGGGCATGGACAGATCGAGCACCAGTACGTCGAACTCGTGTTCACGCACGACTTCCATCACCCGATTGCCATCAGCCGCTTCATCGACGACTTCCAGGTCGGGAGCCGAAGAGACGATGCGCTTCAGGCCCTCCCGGACGATCGCGTGGTCATCCGCAATGACGATCCGGGTCACGCCGGGTCTCCCTCGGTGCTGATGGGAATACGCGCCTCGACCCGGGTTCCATTGCCGGGGCTGCTGTCGATAGTCACGATGCCGCGAAGCAGCTGCGCCCGCTCCCGCAACCCGACCAGTCCGAGCGAGTTCGGCTGCCGGGGCTGGTTTCTGTCGAACCCCACCCCGTCATCTTCGACGCGCAGGGTCACTTCGTCCACCGAGCTGTCAACGGTCACGTACACCTGCGTTGCGCGGGCGTGCTTGGCTACATTCGCAAGGGACTCCTGCACGATGCGAAAGATGGCGGTGGCGTACGGCTCGCGAAACTCGATGGCCTCATCCATATGCAAGTCGCAGGGTACGCCGGTGCGCTGGGTGAAGTTCTGCACCACCCATTCGATGGCAGGCGCAAGACCCAGGTCGTCGAGCATCAGGGGGCGCAGGTCCGCCGCTATGCGCCGGGTGGAGGCCACCGTCGCATCAAGCATCGAGAGCATTTGCGTGAGCCTGACCGATCCTTCTTCGGTCACAGGGAGGTTGTCTCGCAGCCAGATCGTGTCCATCTTGAGCGCCGTGAGCGACTGCGCAAGTTCATCGTGAAGCTCGCGTGCGACCCGGGTCTTTTCCTGCTCGCGAATGGCGCTGGCTTCGGCGGCAAACGCCGCGATATCCTGCTGCGCCCGAACGCGCTCGGTCACGTCGCGCATGATGACGGTGAAGAGCTTGCCCTCGGGGGTGTCGAGCTGCGAAATGGCGGCATCGACCGGGAATTCATCGCCGTTGGCGCGCAACGCATAAACCACGGTACTGCCACCCATGCGACGCGAAGTGGAGCCGGTCGCGCCGAACCGCCGCACGTGGTCGGCATGTCCGCCCTGGAATCGCTGCGGGATCAGTTTGGTGAGCGGCTGACCGAGCGCCTCGTGACCCGACCAGCCGAAAATTTTCTCGGCTGCGCGGTTATAGATAACGATGTTCTGCGCCTCGTCCACGGTAACGATGGCGTCCATGGCGGAATCGAGCAGGCCCGCCAGTCGGGCGGCTGAGTTCTCGGGCGAGAGCTGGTAGGGCATGGCCGCACTTTACTGCAGCCCGCACTGCTGGCTCACCCGGCCTGACGTGGCTCCCTTCGGCCCAGCATGACAGTCAGCGTGCTGGCTACCCCGCAAATTGCCCAGAAGACAAAAAATGCGCCCGCATAAATCGCCTGCCGGGACCACCCGGGCGAGCGGCCCATCCAGTGGATTTCGCTCGGGTCCACCATCGCGAACACGATCAGTTCAAGCAGGCAGGCCGCTATGAAGGCGGGCCACACGACCTGCATCAGGCGTTCGGTCCAAGGGGTGCTGGTCACGGCTGCCGCTCCCTCAGGGAGCGCTCCCTGCCGGCACGGTCGCCGCGTGGTTGCGGCCCTGCAATGCAGGCGCCAACGCAGGCTGCACCGTCTTGATTTGAGTATCGGCCCGCCGGAAATGGTCGCCCGTCAGCACCGGGTCCGGATTGCTGACGGCAATGAATGCGGTCACAAAACCGGCAACCACCACGATGGCGGGGCCTGCAATCACCAGCCACACATGGCCGAATTTCCACCAGGGTGGCACGGCTGGCACCGGGTTCTGTCGCTGGACTTGAGAGTGGTTTTTCATCGGGTTTTCCTGATTTTTTTTGGGTTTGAGCTCAGCGCGGCACGAGAAAGACGGACTTTTCACTGACCTGGGCATCGCCCGATTCAGTTGATATCCCGAAATGTATCGGGTGCGATCCCGGAGCCGCCGATCCATACGGAATCTGCAGCCGCACCGCCAGCCAGCGCGACTCTACGGGACCGACCTCGACAGTCGCTTCGGAAGCGACCGCCAGGCCAGGCAGGCCACTCGCTGTCACGACATAGCGCTGCGGCTCTTCAGTGGCATTCATCACCTGCAACCGGTAAACGTTCTCCAGCTTGCCTCCGGCAACGATGCGCGAGAGCATGCCCCGGTCACGGATCACATCGACTTTGAGTGGTGTGCGCGTTGCGAGGCTCGCGAGCAATGCAAAGCACAGGGCCAACAGGATCGCACCGTAGGCAAGCACCCGCGGACGCAAGGTGCGGCTGAGCAATTCCTTGCGGTTCAAGCCCAGGGTCAGCGCATGTTGCGTAGTGAACCGGATAAGCCCGCGCGGGTAGTTCATCTTGTCCATCACACCGTTGCACACATCGACGCAGCCTGCGCAGCCGATGCACTCGTACTGCAGGCCATCGCGAATATCGATGCCCGTCGGACAGACATGAACGCACAGGTTGCAGTCGACGCACGCACCCAGTGCCAGCGTCGAAAGATCAGCCTTGCGCGAACGCGAACCGCGAGGCTCGCCCCGGGCGGTGTCGTAGCTCACGATCAGCGTGTCCTTGTCGAACATCGCACTCTGGAAGCGCGCGTAGGGGCACATGTACTTGCACACCTGTTCGCGCAGGAATCCGGCATTGCCATAAGTGGCGAAGCCGTAGAACAAGACCCAGAAGACTTCCCAGGAGCCCATGCGGGCCTGGAGAATCTCCATTCCCAGCTCGCGGATCGGTGTGAAGTAGCCGACGAAGGTAAAGCCCGTCCACATGGCAAGGCCGATCCACAGCATGTGCTTGGACCACTTCTTGACAAATTTTTCCCGCGACATCGGCGATGCGTCCAGCCGCATGCGCGCGGCACGCTCGCCTTCCACCTTGCGCTCGATCCACAGGAACATCTCGGTGTACACCGTCTGCGGACATGCGAAGCCGCACCACAGGCGTCCCGCCAGGGCGGTGAACAGAAACAGCGCCAGTGCGCTGACCACCAGCAGGCCGGTGAGATAGATGAAGTCCTGCGGGTACAGCACGAACCCGAAGATGTAGAAGCGCCGCGCGGCCAGGTCGAACAGCACCGACTGGCGCTGACCCCACTCGATCCACGGCAGGCCGTAGAAGACCAGCTGCGTGAGCCACACCATCGCCCAGCGCCACCGGGCGTACTGGCCCGTCACCTGGCGCGGGTAGATCTTTTTCTGCGCTTCGTAAAGAGATTCGCTGCCCGACTCCACAGCGATGATCGGAATGACTTTCACAGGACTTTCAGGCTGGTCAGGGCTTCGCCGCCGCCGTGTTGACACCCCGGTTGGACAAGCTCCATACATAAGAGGCCAGGACGTGGATCTGCGCTTCGGTCAACTTGCCGTTTTGCGATGGCATGGCGTTGGTCTTGCCGTTGTTGATGATGTTGACGATGGCCTGTTCGCCCCAGCCATGCAGCCAGAGGTCATCGGTCAGATTGGGTGCGCCCAGGGCTGGGTTGCCCTTGCCACCTACACCGTGACACGCGGCGCATGAGGTGAACTTCGACTTGCCCAGCTGGGCGCGCAGCGAATCGTGCGGATTGCCTGAAAGCGACAGCACATAGTTCGCCACATTCTTCACGTCGTCCGGTGTGCCGACCGCAGCCGCCATCGCGGGCATGACGCCGATACGGCCGGCCGTGATGGTTTCAACAATAGTTTGCGGCGAGCCACCGTACATCCAGTCGGTATCGACGAGGTTGGGAAAGCCCTTGCTGCCGCGGGCGTCGGAACCGTGGCACTGCGCGCAGTTGTTCATGAAGAGCCGCTCGCCGATGGCCATCGCGCCGGGATTACCGGCCAACGCCTCGGCCGGTTTGGCGCTGAACTGTGCATATAACGGCCCGAGTTCCTTGTTGGCTTGCGCAATTTCCTGCGCATGCTCGCCACGGGTGCTCCATTCCAGTTGTCCCTCGTAGCTGCCCAGACCCGGATAGGCAACCAGGTACAGCAGTGAGAAAACAATCGACAGGACGAATAGCCACATCCACCAGCGCGGCATGGGGTTGTTCATCTCGCGCAAGTCGCCGTCCCAGACATGGCCAGTGGTGTTGTCCGCAGAAAACTCCACCTTCTTGCGTGCGGTGATCCACAGCAGCAGCAGGCACGCCAGAATACTCAGGAGCGTGAAAGCGGCCACATAGACGGACCAGAAATTGTTGTTGAAATCGCTCATGACGGTGTTTCCTCAATCCTGCTCGAACGGAATGCGTGCGGCTTCGTCGAACCGGCTCTGATTGCGGCGGGCATACGCCCACCAGGCGATGCCCAGGAAGGTTGCCAGCGAGACCAGCGTGGCCACGATGCGCATGGTGGTGATGTCCATTCTTGTTGCTCCTTGCGGGTTCACTTCAGGGCCAGACCCATGCCCTGCAGATAGGCAATGAGTGCTTCCATCTCGGTCTTGTCCTTGACAGCCTTGGCGGCGTCTGCAATTTCGGTGTCGGTATACGGCACGCCAGCGATTTGCAGCGCTTTCATGTGTCCCGGCATGGCAGCCGCATCGACCGTGGCCTTTTCAAGCCATGGATAGGCCGGCATGTTCGATTCGGGCACGAGGTCGCGCGGGTTGATCAGGTGGATGCGATGCCAGTCGTCGCTGTACCTGCCGCCCACGCGATGCAAGTCAGGACCGGTGCGCTTGCTGCCCCACTGGAATGGACGGTCGTAGATGAATTCGCCTGCGACCGAGTAATGCCCGTAGCGCAGCGTTTCGGCGCGAAACGGCCGGATCATCTGCGAGTGGCAGTTGTAGCAACCTTCGCGTACGTAGATGTCGCGGCCCGCGAGCTGCAGTGCCGTGTAGGGTTTGACACCCGCAATCGGCTGAGTTGTCGACTTCTGGAAGAAGAGCGGCACGATCTCCACGAGGCCGCCCACGGCGACCACGAGCAGGATCAGCACGATCATCAAAAAGTTGTTGGTCTCGATCTTCTCGTGCGAGAAGCCAGCAGTTTTGGTGTTGTCACTCATGATTGTTGTTACCTTGTCATGCCGCTGCGGGAACCGCGACCGGAACGCGTGCCGCGCGTCCCTGGGTTGCGGTCATCCAGGTGTTCCAGGCCATGATCAGCATGCCGCCCAGGTACAGCGCACCGCCCAGGAAGCGCACCACATAGAAGGGATAGGTGGCCTTGACCGATTCGACGAAGGTGTAAGTGAGCGAGCCGTCGGCATTGACCGCGCGCCACATCAGGCCCTGCATCACACCCGCGATCCACATCGCGGCGATGTACAGGACGATGCCGATCGTCGCCATCCAGAAGTGCAACTCGATGGCCGGCACCGAATGCATCTTCCTCTGGCCGAACAGGCGCGGAATCAGGTAGTAGAGCGAACCCATCGAGATCAGGCCCACCCAGCCGAGCGCCCCGGAGTGCACATGGCCCACTGTCCAGTCGGTGTAGTGCGACAGCGCATTCACGGTCTTGATCGACATCATCGGACCTTCGAACGTGCTCATGCCGTAGAACGAGAGGGACACGATCAAAAAGCGAAGGATCGGGTCGTCGCGCAGCTTGTGCCATGCGCCCGAGAGCGTCATCACGCCGTTGATCATGCCGCCCCAGCTCGGTGCGAGCAGGATCAGCGAGAACACCATGCCGATGGACTGCGTCCAGTCGGGCAACGCGGTGTAGTGCAGATGGTGCGGACCCGCCCACATGTACGTGAAGATCAGCGCCCAGAAGTGAACGATGGACAGGCGGTAGCTGTACACCGGCCGCTCGGCCTGCTTCGGGATGAAGTAATACATCATCCCGAGGAAGCCCGCCGTGAGGAAGAAACCGACCGCGTTGTGGCCGTACCACCACTGGATCATCGCGTCCTGAACGCCGGCGAACGCCGAGTAGGACTTCATCCAGCCCGCAGGGATCGCCGCGCTGTTGACGATGTGCAGGATGGCGACGGCCAGGATGAACGAGCCGTAGAACCAGTTGGCCACATAGATGTGGCGAACCTTGCGGATGCCGATCGTGCCGAAGAAAACGATGGCGTACGAGATCCACGACACCGCGATCAGGATGTCGATCGGCCACTCGAGCTCGGCGTATTCCTTGCCCTGCGTATAGCCGAGCGGCAGGCTGATGGCTGCAGCAACGATCACCGCCTGCCACGTCCAGAAGTGGAACGAGGCCAGCTTGGCCATGAACAGGGGCACATGGCAGGTACGCTGGACGACGTAGTAACTCGTGCCGAAAAGTGCGCATCCGCCGAATGCAAAGATCACGGCATTGGTATGCAGGGGGCGAAGCCGCCCGTAGCTGAGCCAGGAAATGCCGAAATTGAGTTCGGGCCAGGCCAGCTGCGCTGCAATCAGCAGCCCGACCAGCATGCCCACCACGCCCCAGACAACGGCCATGATGGAGAACTGTCGCACCACCGTGTCGTCGTAGGTCGCTGGCTGCACAGCGTTTTCGTTCATTGGTTGCACCTTGCTATTTCGGATGCAACGAGTTTCCCGTGCGCGCCCTGCGCGTCACTTGACGAATATCAATCGGACTTGAGAATGCGCTCGCCTTCTGCGTCGACTGACTCGAACTGACCACGCCAGACCGCCCAGGCCAGTGCGCCCAGGATCACGAGACCCAGCCCGACGGACAGGGGAACAAGAAGAAAAAGGATGTCCATGTATTTGGCTCAGTCTCTGTTCACGCTCAAGTCCCGGTTGACGCTCAAGCGAGCGGAATTGGCAACCACGAGCAGTGAACTCGCAGCCATTCCCAGACCTGCAAGCCACGGCGGCATGGCGCCGACCACGGCGAGAGGCACGCAGACGGCGTTGTAGATCGCAGCCCACGCCAGGTTCTGCCGCACGACGCGCCGCGTACGGCGTGCGAGCCGAAGCAACTGGGCAATCGCAGCGAGCTGGCCCCCCGGCACCGTGAAATCGGCGCGAGCCTGGGCAAGCGGTGCACCCTGCCCCATCGCCACCGAGGCGTCGGCACGTGCGAGCACCGGGCCGTCATTCACGCCGTCGCCGACCATCAGCACGCGATGACCAAGCGTCTGCTCGCGGGTGACGTGATCCAGTTTGGCCTCGGGCGAGCATCCACCGATAGCCGTCTCCAGTCCTGCACGCCGGGCCATGCGCTGCACGGCGGTTTCGTTGTCACCCGAAAGCAGTTGCAGCCGCAACGAGTCACTGCGCAGCGCTTCGAGGGCCGCTGCACTGTCGCTGCGCAGCACCTCCTCCAGCTCGAACGTCGCCAGCAGTCCATCTTCGTCGGCCAGGTGGACCTGGGTGGCGGATGCCGCATCAGGGACTCCAGTCACACCGCAAAAGACTGCCGAGCCCAGGCGCAGCGATTTCGCATCCTGGGCCTCCTGCAGTTGCGCGACGACGCCACTGCCGGCGATCTCGTGGCAGTCGCGCAGGTGGTACGTCACGCCGTGGGTGGCACCATGAGTTGCGCCGGCAGCCGTTGCGATGGCCCGCGATGCCGGATGCAGGGAATGCTGCGCCAGTGCACCGGCAAGCGCCATCACCCGCACACGGTCCGCGCCCGGGCGCAAGTGAACGGCCGACACGGTAAGGCTTTCGTGCGTGAGCGTTCCGGTCTTGTCGAACACCACGGTGTCGATCCCGGCGCAGGCGTCGAGCGCCTGAAGCCGCCGAACCAGGATGCCGCGGCGTGCAAGTGCACCAGCCGCGGCCAGCGTCGCTGCGGGAGTCGCGAGCGAAAGCGCGCAGGGGCAGGTCACCACCAGAACGGCAATCGCAACGCTGATGGCCTGGTGCGGATCGGTCGGCCACCAGTACATCGCTGCAGCGCCTGCAGCAGCGATCACACCGAGGATGAAGGGGCCTGCGATGCGGTCCGCAGTTTGCGCAAGAAGCGGTTTGTCCAGCGCCGCCTGCTCCATCAGGGCCACGATGCCTGCATAACGGGTCTGTGACCCTGTCCGCTCGACCCGCATCGTGATCACGCCAGTGACGTTTTGCGTTCCGGCGATCAGTGCATCGCCGCGGGTCCTCGTGATGGGATGCGATTCACCGGTAAGTAGCGCCTCGTCGATATCGCTCACGCCTTCGACAACCTGGCCGTCGGCGGGAACCGTCTCGCCGGGCAGAAGGCGCACGATGTCGCCGGCGTGCAAACGCGTGGCTGGCACATGCTCGAAGGTGCCGTCGGCTGCCTGCCGCAAAACGGCCCTGGGCAGGCGGCGCATCAGCGCTTCGAGCGAGCCTGCGGTCCGCTCGCGCAGGCGCTGCTCCAGCAAGCGGCCCGAAAGCAGGAAAAATACGAACATCGTCACCGAGTCGTACCAGACCTCGCTGCCAAGCGGTCCCTTTGGGTCGAAGGTGGCGGCACTGCTCGCCGCAAATGCAATGGCGATTCCCAGAGCGACGGGCACATCCATTCCCACACGCAGCCGGCTGATATCGCGAAAAGCGGCGCGAAAGAAAGGCCACGACGAAAACAC
This sequence comes from Ramlibacter sp., assembly GCA_046597415.1. Classification (GTDB taxonomy): domain Bacteria; phylum Pseudomonadota; class Gammaproteobacteria; order Burkholderiales; family Burkholderiaceae_C; genus Ramlibacter. Next base: position 35,078 of record JBKJKT010000260.1, on the reverse strand, counting down.
GATCACCGGCAGCGTGAGAACCCACGAAGCCCAGGCCAGCAGCGCAATGATGTCGGGCGTGATTTCGCCAGGCTCGGCCGTATAGGACGGCCATGCGTACATCATGACCTGCATCATGCAAAAGCCTGCGACCAGCCAGCGCCACAGCAGCAGCCTTTGTTCCTGCACGCGTGGCAAGGCCGTGAGCAGGTCGCCCGCCGGGGTCGCGCCGTAGCCGGCGCGCTGCAACGCAAGCAACCACTGCGAAGGAAGGCTTGCCTCAGGCGACCACTGCAGGCGGGCTGCGTGTGTTGCGCCATTGACCTGCACGCGCTCGACGCCCGGCAGCACACGCAGGGCGTCTTCCACATCGAGCGCGCACGAGGCGCAGTGCATGCCTTCGATCGCCAGAAACGATTCGAGCCAGCCCTCACGCCCCGGGACGGCGCGGCTGAACGACTCCCACTCGCGGGGATCGTCCAGGGCGATGGAGGCCGGATTCATCCCCGGGAGCCTATCGCCCGGCCCGGGACCCGCGCTTGACATGGATCAAGTGCCCGGCAGCGATCCTGCCTAAGCTGTCTCCTAGAATCAACCAACCGGAGAAAGCCATGTACAAGAAGATCCTGGTAGCCACCGACGGCAGTACGCTGTCAAAGAAAGCCGTTCGCGCTGCCATCGGACTGGCCGCAGCCACCGGAGGATCCGTCGTTGCGCTCTATGTCGTACCACGCTATCCGGTGAGCTATTTCGAAGGCTCGATCTCACTGGACAGCAAGGAAATCTCGCGCGTCGAACAGCAGTGGGCCGAAAAGGGCCGCGAAGTAGTCGAGCGGGCCCAGCAGGAAGCCGAGGCTTCCGACGTGCAGCTCAAGGCCGTGACTGCGCAGTCTGACCTCGTCGCAGAGGCCATCGTGTCGGCTGCCAAAAAACACAAGTGCGACCTCATCACGATGGCTTCGCACGGCCGCAAGGGCATCAAGCGCCTGCTGCTGGGCAGTGAAACCCAGCATGTGCTCGCAAACAGTACAGTTCCGGTTCTGGTCCTGCGTTAACGTCAACCAAAGAAAGAGGAAGACAACCCATGAAGATCCTTCTCGCTGCAGACGGAAGCAAGTACACCAAGAAGGCCCTGGCCTTTCTCACGACGCACGAGAGCATGTGCGGCCCCGGCGATGAACTGGTCGTGCTCCACGTGCAGCCCGCCGTGCCCCCCGGCGTCAAGTCGATGGTGGGATCCAACGTGGTCAACGACTACTACCGGGAAGAATCCGAAAAGGTCGTCAACCCGATCAAGACCTACCTGGCGCGCCACAAGATCGATGCGCGTTGCATCTGGAAGGCCGGCCCCGTGGTCGATGAGATCCTGAAGGCCGTTACCGCAGAAAAAGCACACATGGTGGTCATGGGCACGCATGGCCACGGCCTGCTCGCCCGTGCAATCATGGGAAGCATCGCGCAACGCGTGATCGCGCAATGCGAAGTTCCTGTCTTGCTGGTGAAGTGAACAGGTGAAGTAAACCTATTGGCAGCCCTGCGGCCCTGTCCGCGTGAACGACTGGCCCTGCGCAAGCGCCAGCGGGCCGCCGGCGGCCACAAGGCGCATCTGCGGGCCGTTGACTTCCAGCACCAGTTCGCCGGCTTTCTCGGTGACGCTGCGTAGCGTTGATCCTTCCACGGTTCCCTTGAGCGCGCGGGCGCGGTTGCGATGGCGAAGCGTTCCTTCGAATCGCTGGAACTGCTGCGTGAGTTCCAGGCTTGCACCCCTGAGCAGACCGACCCCGCACCACAGCCCATCGACCTTCGCGGGGACCGTCCAGAGATGAATCTTGCTCGACTTCTCGCGCCCGACCATCTTGTCGGGCACGGCAACCACGGTGGTGCGGTCAGGAGCCCAGTCGCCCATGTCCCAGTCGTGCGAGACGACACGCGTTCCCGGCTTGAGCCCGAGGATGGCGGGACGCAGCTGCAGGTTCACTTCCGGCAGCAGGTACATGGTGATCACCGTCGCCTGGGTGAGATCGGTCTTGAACAGATCCTGCACCCGAAAGCTCACCCGGTCGGCAACGTCCGCCTCCTTTGCACTGCGATTGCTCTTTTCGACCAGGTCCGGGACGATTTCCACACCCATGCCTGAGGCCCCGAAACGCTTTGCCGCCGTGATGACGATACGACCGTCACCCGACCCCAGGTCCAGCACGTAGTCGCCCGGACCCACCTTGGCGGCATTCAGCATCTCCAGCGTGACGTTGTCGGGCGATGTAATGAACGGCACGTCCACGTCCAGCTGGAGCGCGCTGGCCTGGACACAGGCGAATGCCAAGGACATGGCCGCGATGCGGCGAACAAGTCTGATCTGCATGGGTACTGCTTTCGAAATTCAGGTTGAAGCGTGCGCGCGGCGCTGGCGTGCCGCTGCAGCGAGCTGTTCGATGACGGCGACGGTGCTGTCCCAGCCGATGCAGCCATCGGTCACGCTCTGGCCGTAGCGCAAGCCGGCGCGGCCTTGCGTGATGTCCTGGCGGCCTTCGACCAGGTGACTTTCCAGAAGCACGCCGCAGATCGCCGTAGAGCCGTTGGCGACCTGCCTGGCGAGGTCGGCAGCGACTTCGGGTTGACGACGATAGTCCTTGGCGCTGTTGCCATGACTGCAATCGACCAGAAGGCGGGGCTGCAGGCCTGACTTTTCAAGCGCGGCTGCGGCCCGGGCCACATGCTTCTCGTCGAAATTCGGGCCGCTGTGGGCTCCGCGCAGCACCAGATGCGCATCGGGGTTGCCGGTGGTACTCACGACAATCGCCCGGCCTTGTTGCGACACGCTCGGAAAGCGATGCGGCTGCGCGGCAACGTGGATCGCGTCGATGGCGATATCGACTCCGCCATGGGTCGGATTCTTGAAGCCCAGCGGTGCCGACAACGCCGAAGCCATCTGGCGATGCAGCGGACTCTCGACCGTGCGCGCGCCGATAGCGCCCCATGTCAGCAGTTCTGCGTAGTACTGGGGCGTGACGAGATCAAGGATTTCAGAAGCGGCTGGCAGCTCCAGCCGCGCACATTCCAGCAACAATCGGCGCGCGGCGCGAAGACCCGCGCCGATATCGCCTTCGCCATCGAGCCCCGGGTCATAGATGAGACCCTTCCAGCCCATGCGGGTGCGTGGCTTCTCGAAGTAAACACGCATGATGATGAACACATCCCGATTGAGGCGCGCTGACAGCTCACGCAGCTTGCGCGCGTATTCGACAGCGGATTCGGGTTCGTGAATGGAGCAGGGTCCGACGATGACCAGCAGCCGGTCGTCGTCGCCACGAAGAATGCGTCGCGCCGCATCACGAGAGCGGCCGATGTGCGCGGCCTGTTCATCGCTGCAGGGCAGCTCAGCGGACAACGCGCTGGGTGCAGGCAACGCGTCTTCGCGGGCGATGTGAAGGTCGGAAATGCGTTCGGTCATTGGGGGTGCGTGTGTGGACGGACGTCCGATCCCAATGCTAACCGCTGACCGCGCCATACACTTGGCTGCATGCCTTCGTCCTCCTCCTTCACGCCCGACACAAAAGGGGCGCCCCGCTCCCTGTCCGGGCTCGTGCCCTTCATTCGCCCCTATCGAGGAAGGATCGCACTCGCGATGACCTTCATGGTGCTGGCGGCCGGGGCAACGCTGCTGTTTCCGGTGGCGCTTCGCGGGCTGATCGACGGAGGGCTCGGGCCGGGTGCAAAGGGTGCCCAGCTGATGGCCTTGCGTGAGCATTTCCTGGCGCTCTTCGGTGTGGCGGTCGCGGTTGGCTTGTTTTCGGCCGCGCGCTTCTACATGGTGAGCTGGCTGGGCGAGCGTGTCACTGCTGACCTTCGCAACGCGGTCTATGCGCATGTCCTCGATCAGAGCCCCGAGTTCTTCGAAACCACGCAAACTGGTGAGGTGCTATCGCGTCTGACCACCGACACGACGCTGGTGCAATCGGTGGTCGGCTCTCAACTCAGCCTGGGGCTTCGCAATGTGGTGATGGGCCTGGGCGCGCTCGGAATGCTGGTGTGGACCAATCCGTATGTGATGACGCAGGTGCTGCTCATCATCGTGCTCGTGGTATTGCCGACCATGTGGTTCGGGCGGCGCGTGCGCAAGCTGTCGCGAGCCAGCCAGGACCGTGTCGCGGATTCGAGCGCGATTGCGGGGGAAGTGCTCAACGCAATCCCGGTCGTGCAGAGCTATACGGCAGAGCAACGCGAAGCAGCACGCTTCGATGCGGCCACGGAAAACGCATTTCAGACTGGCGTGAAGCGAACAAGGGCGCGTGCCGTTCTGGTGGCCTTCATCATCATCGTCAATGCAGCGCTGTTGCTTTGGGGGCTGTATCAGGGAACGCAGGCGGTGATCGCCGGAAAGATTTCAGCGGGCCATCTGGGTGAGACGATTGTCTACGTGATCATTCTTGCCGGCGCAGTGGCTGTGCTGGGGGAGGTCTATGGCGACCTGCTGCGCGCGGCTGGTGCAACCGAGCGGCTGATGGAACTGCTGGACACGCGCTCGAAGGTGACTTCGCCCAGGCGCCCTGTCCCCTTGAACATAGCGAGCGGTGGCAGCGTTGTGACCTTCGATGCGGTAACGTTCAACTACCCTTCACGCCCATTGATTCCGGCACTGCGTGATTTCGGCCTGACGGTGTCCGCAGGTGAGACTGTGGCGCTGGTCGGCCCGAGCGGCGCCGGCAAGAGCACCGTGTTCCAGTTGCTGCTGCGTTTCTACGATCCGCAACATGGCGGCATTTCCCTGGACGGCATTGCGACCATGCAGGTTGCGTTGCACGATCTTCGAGGTCGCATCGGCATCGTTCCGCAGGACGCGGTAATCTTCTCCAGCACGGCGATGGACAACATTCGTTATGGGCGTCCGGGTGCTAGCGATGAAGAAGTCATCGAAGCGGCGAATGCGGCTTTCGCCCACGACTTCATCTCCGCTCTGCCCCAGGGCTATGCAACGTTCTTGGGCGAGCGGGGTGTGCGGCTTTCCGGCGGCCAGCGGCAACGAATCGCGATTGCGCGCGCGATCCTGAAGAATCCGCCCTTGCTGCTGCTGGATGAGGCGACCAGCGCACTCGATGCAGAAAGCGAGCGAATGGTGCAGGCGGCGCTGGAAACGGCGATGCGCGATCGCACGACGCTGGTCATCGCGCATCGGCTTGCAACCGTGCAACAAGCCAACCGCATCATTGTCATGGACCATGGGCGCATCGTCGAAGAAGGAACACACGATTCGCTGGTTGCGGCAAATGGGGTTTACGCGCGGTTGGCTGCGCTGCAGTTCATGGAATAGCCTCGTCGGCGATCCACTCAGCGCTTGATCGATCGCAGTCTCGATGCCCGATCAATCTGCTTACTGCAGCGTCTCTTTCAACGCCTTCGGAATCGCCAGGGGCACCACGCCAATCCCCTCGTCCATCAGCGCCTCTGTTTCCTCGCGCGAAGCCTGGCCGCGAATTCCCCGCTCTTCGACTTCGCCGTAGTGGATTCGCCGCGCTTCTTCGGGAAACCGTTCGCCGACGTCCTCGGTATTGGCCAGCACCTGCTTGACCATCTGCATCCATGCGACCTGCATCTGAACGTCCGGGGTTGCGGCGACCTGATGACGCGGTGAGGTAGGCTCTGCGGGTTGCGACGCGCCAAGGTTCAGTCGCGGCGCACTGAGCAACTTGATTACAGAGGTATCCGAGCACATCGGGCACTCGACAAGGCCGCGCGAGAGCTGCCCCTGAAAGTCATCCTCGGACGCGAACCAGCCTTCGAAGCCGTGGCCGCTGGAACACTGGAGGTTAAGGACTTTCATGACCCCGAAATTATGACCGCCAGTCGAGGACCCAGGTCCCGGCAAGGACATTTTGAAGCCACATGGCACCGACCAGCGTTTTGGAATCGGTCACCTGGCCGTCGCGGCACCAGCCGATCAGCTGCTGCGGGGTGGCGCTGATGACCTCGAGGAACTCGCCCTCGTCGAGCGCCCGCTCCTGGTGCACAAGGCCCCGCGCGAACCAGATTTCGATGAGCTCGGTGGAGTATGAAATGACCGGGTGCATCAGTGCAGCCCGGGCCCATTCCTTCGCGGTGTAGCCCGTTTCTTCCAGCAGTTCGCGCTTCGCACAAACCAGGCGATCCTCGCCTTTGTCGATCTTGCCGGCCGGAAACTCGATCATCACCTCGTCGATGGGATATCGGAACTGCCGCTCCATCACAAGCCGCCCGTCGTCGAGCATCGGGATGATCATCACCGCGCCGGGATGGATGACGTATTCTCGGGTCGCTTCGGTGCCATCGGGTAGCTTCACCGTGTCGCGAAATGCGTGCAGCAGGCGACCCTTGAGCAGTTCCTGGCTCGAGAGCTTGCGCTCGATCAGGTGATCGTCACCGGCCATCCGAGTTCTTTCCGTGCTTCCACAGGAACCGCCAGATAAAGCCCGGAAACGCGAGCACGATGAACAGGGCCGCTGTCACGGCGTAGAACTCCCAGTTTTGCGGAGCGATCTGACCGGCCCGCTTTTCTAGCAAAAGGCCGATTCCACCCACCACGAAATACAGGACTACCAGTTCGGCGAGACGTATCGCAAGCGACTTTCCGCCGGCGAGCGGCACCACCGCAAGCAGCCTTTGGTTGACGAACGGAAGATTCGCCGCGACCAGTGCGGCAATGATCACGATCCAGATCGAGATGGTCTGCGTCATGCGCGCCAGGAAGAAGAGGCCGGCCGCGCGACTTACGCGCCGAGCGTCTTGACGATCGCGTCGCGGCACAATGTCATGAGGCCACCCGGCAGGATGCCGAGCGCGAGGACCAACGCACCGTTGATCGTCAGCACGACACGAACGTCGAGCGGTGCCGACACCGTGGTCGCCGTAATGGGCGCATCGAAGTACATGACCTTGATGACGCGGATGTAATAGAACGTGCCGACCAGCGACATGACAACTGCAAAGATCGCCAGGCCGATATACAACGCCTGCCCGGAAGCGATCAGCGCCTGCAACACGGCGAGCTTGGCGAAGAAACCCACCAGCGGCGGTATGCCTGCGAGCGACAGCAGGCATACCGCCATCACAGCCGCATAGAGCGGGCTGCGCTGGTTGAGGCCGGCCAGGTCGGAAATCTCTTCGCTCTCGAAGCCTTCGCGCGCCAGCAGCAAGATGATGCCGAAGGTCGCGAGCGTCGTCATGACGTAGGTCACGATGTAGAACATCGCCGAGCTATATGCGTTGGCGGCCGACAGGGTGTTGCCGTTCACCACACCCGACAACAGGCCCAGCAAGACAAAGCCCATTTGCGCAATGGTCGAGTAGGCCAGCATGCGCTTGAGGTTGGTCTGTGCGATGGCAGCGAGATTGCCCACGAGCAGCGAGCCGATTGCCAGGACCATCAGCATTTGCTGCCAGTCGATCGCCAGGGGCAGCAAACCCTCCACCAGCAGGCGGATGCTGATCGCGAACGCAGCAAGTTCGGGGGCACTGCCGATCATGAGCGTGACGGACGTCGGAGCGCCCTGATACACATCGGGAATCCACATGTGGAACGGAGCGGCGCCCAGCTTGAACGCAAGGCCGGCCACGATGAACACGAGACCGAACACCAGCACCTGATGCTTGACCTGACCCGAGCTCACAACTTTGAAGACCGTGCCAATATCGAGCGAGCCGGTCGCGCCGTACATCATCGACAGGCCGTACAGCAGGAAGCCGCTCGCCATCGCGCCCAGCACGAAGTACTTCATAGCCGCTTCTGTGGCGGTGCCGTTGTCACGGCGAAGTGCGACCAACGCGTAGCTGCACAGCGTGAGCAATTCGAGGCCGAGATAGATCACCAGGAAGTTGCTGCCCGAGATCATCACGAAGATTCCCAGCAACGAGAACATCGCCAGCGTGAACATCTCGCCGCCGCGCAGCATGTCGCGGTCGGCGGCATAGGGCCGGCCGTAAACCAGGCAGACCATCATCGCGACCGATGCAAAGCACTTGAGCCAGTTGCCCATGGGGTCGCTGACCACCATGGCGCCGAAGGCGTAGAGGGTCTGGTTCTCGGAGGCGAGCACGGCCGACATGACGGCCACGAAGGCCAGCGTGCCCATGGTGAGCCAGTAGGTCAATGTGCGAAGGCGCGATTTGACACCCAGGTCAACCAGCGCGATCAGGCAGGCCATGGCCAGCAGCACGATCTCTGGCGAAACGACGATGAGGCTTGATTTGTCCAGCATGTTCTTGGGTGCTCAGTTCAGTTTGGACACGGCCACGTGCTTGAGGAAATCGGCCACCGTGACATTCATGACGTCGGTGAATGGCTTGGGATAGATGCCCATGTAGAGCACGGCTGCTGCCAGCAGTCCCAGCATCAGGAATTCACGGCTGTTGATGTCGGTGAGGCCGCGCACGTCGTCGTTGACGACCGGTCCGAGGTACACGCGCTTGAACATCCACAGCGTGTAAGCCGCGCCGAAAATAAGCGCCGATGCCGCCGCGAAGCCAAGCCAAAAATTGGCCTTGACCGCGCCCAGGATCACCATCCACTCACCCACGAATCCGGCCGTCGCGGGCAGCCCGCAGTTCGCCATGGCGAAGAGCAGCGCGAATGCCGTGAAGTTCGGCATGGTGTTGACAACGCCGCCATAGCTCGATATCTGGCGAGAGTGCACGCGGTCGTACAGCACGCCGATGCACAGGAACATCGCGCCAGAAACGAATCCATGCGCAATCATCTGCACGATGCCACCAGCTACGCCGAGGTCATTGAAGATGAAGAAGCCGAGTGTGACGAAACCCATGTGCGCGACCGACGAATAGGCCACGAGCTTTTTCATGTCCTGCTGGACCATCGCCACAAGACCCACATAGATCACTGCAATGAGGGACAGCGCGATCATGAGCCACGCCCATTCATGGGAGGCATCAGGCGCGATGGGCATCGAGAACCGCAGGAAGCCATAGGCACCCAGCTTCAGCATGATCGCAGCCAGCACGGCCGAGCCGCCGGTGGGCGCCTCTACGTGCACATCGGGCAGCCAGGTGTGTACCGGCCACATTGGAACCTTAACGGCGAAGGCGGCGAAGAAAGCGAAGAAGAGCATCGTCTGCGCCGTGCCGCCAAGAGGCAGCTTGTGCCACGCCAGGATGTCGAAGCTGCCGCCGGACTTGGTGTAGAGGAACACCAGCGCAACCAGCATCAACAGTGAGCCAAGCAACGTATACAGGAAGAACTTGAATGCCGCGTAGATCTTGTTCGGCCCGCCCCAGATGCCGATGATCAGGTACATCGGGATCAGCGTCGCTTCGAAGAATGTGTAGAAGAGAATTCCGTCGAGCGCGCAGAACACGCCGATCAGCAGCCCCGACAGGATCAGGAACGCGCCCATGTACTGGTTCACGCGCTCAGTGATCGCTTCCCAGGCAGAGATCACCACGATCACCGTGATGAAGGCGGTGAGCAGCACGAACCAGAACGAAATGCCGTCGATGCCCAGGTGGTAGTTGACGTTGAAGCGCTCGATCCACTGCGTCTTTTCGACAAACTGCATCGCCGACGTGGTGCGGTCAAACTGCGAATAAAGCGGCAGCGTCACCAGCAAGCTGATGATGGAGCCGATGAGGGCAATCCAGCGTACGACGCGCGCCTGGTCGTCACGCCCCAATGCGAGCAGGACGACGCCGAAGAAGATCGGCGTCCAGATGGCAAGACTCAGCAAACCCATTTATTGTTGTTCCTTGAATCTTGGTTATTGCGCAAAGCCCAGCAACCGCAGGAAGGTATCGCGCCACACGAACCATGTCATCAGCACGAACACGCCGGCGATCATTGCGAAGGCGTAGTGATAGATATAGCCGGTCTGCATCCAGCGCACGACGCCAGAGATCCAGCCGACACCGCGTGCACTGCCGTTGACCAGGCCGCCGTCGATGATCCGCTCGTCGCCGCCCTTCCACAGTCCCACGCCCAGGAGGCGCGCACCACGGGCCAGCACGTTTTCGTTGAACCAGTCGAGGTAGTACTTGTTTTCGAGCAGCGTGTAGAGCGGCATCACGCGCGCCTTGATCGCTGCCGGCAAGGCAGGGTTGATGAGGTACATGTACCAGGCCGTCACCACACCGGCGACCGCGAGCCAGAACGGCAGCGTCATCAGGCCGTGGACAGCCATGCGCACGGGTCCATGGAAGATTTCGGCGAGCTTGGCCATGGCAGGATGCTTGACGGCATCGACAAAGATCGCGTCCTTGAAGAAGTCGCCGTGAACCATGGGGCCGATCGCCAGGAATCCAATCACGACAGACGGGAACGCCAGAAGCAGCAGTGGCGCTGTCACAACCCACGGGGATTCGTGCGGCTCATGATGCCCGCCGTGGTGGGCGTCGCCATGATGATCGTCGTGCCCATTGTCATGATCGTGATGATCGTGATGGGCGTCAGGGTTCTGGTCGAAACGCTCCTTGCCGTGGAAGACAAGGAAGTACATGCGAAACGAATAAAACGCCGTCACGAAGACACCCGCCATCACCGCAAAATAGGCGAAGCCCGAGCCGTACACATTGCTGAAGTGCACCGCCTCGATGATGCTGTCCTTGGAATAGAAGCCCGCGAACAGCGGCGTCCCGATCAATGCGAGGGAACCGAGCAGCGACGTGATCCAGGTAATCGGCATGTACTTGCGCACGCCGCCCATCCACCGGATGTCCTGGTTATGGTGCATGCCGATGATGACCGAGCCGGCAGCTAGGAACAGCAGCGCCTTGAAGAATGCGTGTGTCATCAGGTGGAACACTGCAACCGAGTATGCGGAGGCACCGAGTGCGACCGTCATGTAGCCCAGCTGTGAGAGCGTGGAGTACGCGACGACGCGCTTGATGTCGTTCTGGATGATGCCCAGGAAACCCATGAAGAGCGCCGTGATCGCACCAATGATGATCATCATCGACAGCGCCGTTTCGCTCAGCTCGAACAGGGGCGACATGCGCGCCACCATGAAGATGCCAGCGGTGACCATCGTTGCCGCGTGAATCAGGGCGGAGATCGGCGTAGGGCCTTCCATGGAATCGGGCAGCCAGACATGCAGCGGGAACTGCGCGCTCTTGCCCATGGCGCCGACGAACAGGCCGATGCAGATCACCGTGATCAGCATCCAGCCGGTGCCGGGGAAGGTCATTTTGGCAAGTTCACCGGCCTTGGCGAAGGTCTCTGCGTAGCTCAAGGTTCCGGCGAAGGCCACGATCAGGCCGATGCCGAGAATGAAGCCGAAATCGCCGACGCGATTGACGAGGAAAGCCTTCATGTTGGCGAAAATCGCCGTCGGTTTGTTGTACCAGAAGCCGATCAGCAAATACGACACCAGGCCTACCGCTTCCCAGCCGAAAAATAGCTGCAGGAAGTTGTTGCTCATGACCAGCATGAGCATCGAGAACGTGAACAGGGAGATATAGGAGAAGAAGCGGTTATAGCCCTCGTCTTCTTCCATGTAGCCGATCGTGTAGATGTGCACCATCAGCGACACGAAAGTCACAACGCACATCATCATCGCCGTCAGGCCATCCACAAGGAAGCCGACTTCCATCTTGAGGGTGCCGATGGTCATCCACTCGTAAATCGTCTCATTGAATCGCGCGCCGTCGACTGCGACGCTCTTGAGCGTCATCGCAGAGATCACGAAGGCGATAAACACGCCCAGGATGCAAAGCGTATGCGACAGGCGCCGGCCAAACCAGTTGCCGCCGAAGGTCGTGCCCAGCACACCGGCCAGGATCGCGCCCGCCAGCGGAGCGAGGGGTACCGCCAGGAGCGTTGAAGCGTTGAGGGATGTGCTCATATCTTCTAGCCCTTCAACGTGTTGAGCTCGTCCACGTTGATGTTCGACTTGTTGCGAAACAGCAGCACGAGAATGGCCAGGCCGATCGCAGATTCAGCGGCAGCCACGGTGAGGATAAAGAACACGAACACCTGCCCGTGCATGTCGTTCAGGTAATACGAGAACGCCACGAAATTCATGTTGACCGCGAGCAGCATCAACTCGATGGCCATCAAGAGGACGATCAGGTTGCGGCGATTCAGGAAGATGCCAATGACCGACAGCGCGAACAGCATCGCACCCAGCGAAAGGAAGTGGCCGAGGGTGAGCGTCATGCCTTGGTCTCCGGAGCAGGGGTTGCCGCGTCCGGCGCTGGAGTGGGCTCCGGCGTTGGCGGTGGCGCAGCCCTCGTGGGCGCGACCTTCAGCACCTGGAGGCGATCGCCCGCCTTGACGCGGACCTGGTCAGACGGGTCCATCTGGCGGTTGTCCTTGCGGTCCCGCAGCGTAAGGGCGATGGCCGCAATGATCGCGACCAGCAGGATGACCGCCGCAATTTCGAGCGGGTACAGGTACTGCGTGTACAGCAGCTTTCCCAGTTCCTTGGTATTGGAATACTGCGCCACCGCGTTTGCAGCGGCGGGCACGGCTCTTGGTTCTTCACCCAGCCGGAAGCCGGCAAGCAATACCGCTGCCATTTCAAGTGCAATCACCGCACCGACGATGGCTGCCAGCGGAAAGTGCTTCCAGAATCCGGTGCGCATGGCGTCGACATTGATGTCGAGCATCATCACCACGAAAAGAAATAGCACCATCACAGCGCCGACATAAACCAGCACGAGCGTGATGGCAAGGAACTCGGCCTTCAGCAGGATCCACACCGCCGCAGCCTGGAAGAACGCGAGCACCAGGTAGAGCGCTGCGTAGACCGGGTTGCGAGCGGTGATCACGCGAAATGCTGCGAACAGCAGCACTGCGGAGAACAGGTAAAAAAGGCCAGTTCGGATGTCCATGTGTCTTGTTCTTGTTGCGCGACGGGCTGGTCAGCGGTACTTCGCGTCCGCGGCCTTGGCGGCCGCGATCTCGGGTTCGTAACGGTCGCCAACGGCGAGCAGCATGTCCTTGGTGAAGTACAGGTCGCCCCGCTTTTCGCCGTGGTATTCAAGGATGTGCGTCTCGACGATGGAATCGACCGGGCAGCTTTCTTCGCAGAAGCCGCAGAAGATGCATTTGGTCAGGTCGATGTCATAGCGCGTGGTGCGGCGCGTGCCGTCGTCGCGCTGGTCGGATTCGATCGTGATGGCCAGCGCGGGGCAGACAGCCTCGCACAGCTTGCACGCGATGCAGCGCTCCTCGCCGTTCTCATAGCGGCGCAGTGCATGCAGGCCCCGGAAACGCGGGCTGAGCGGCGTCTTTTCTTCCGGGAACTGAATGGTGATCTTGCGCGCGAACGCGTACTTGCCGGTGATGGCAAGACCCTTGAACAACTCCAACAGCATGAAGCTGCTGAGGAAGTCCTTGAGCGAGAACGATGTGGCTAAAGCGGGCATGGCAAATTGCTCTTTCTCAGGGTAGCCGCAGAACCGGACTTGCCGGGCTGCTGGCTACGCCCCCTTGAGGGGGAGGCGCCAGGGGCGCTTCGGGGGTGAGTCACGATTACTTCCAAATGTTGTAGGGTGTCTGCATCCAGATGCCGACGACGACGAGCCAGACGAGCGTGACTGGAATGAAGATCTTCCAGCCCAGACGCATGATCTGGTCGTAGCGATAGCGCGGAAACGTCGAGCGCACCCAGAGGAACATCGTGACGACCATGAAGGTCTTGATGCCCAGCCAGATCCAGCCCGGAATGAACGAAAGGAATTCGAACGGCGGAATCCAGCCGCCCAGGAACAGGAGGACGGCGATGATGGAAACGAGCCACATGTTGGCGTATTCAGCCAGGAAGAACATGGCGAAACTCATGCCCGAGTACTCGATCATGTGGCCCGCAACGATTTCCGATTCGCCTTCGACCACGTCAAACGGGTGACGGTTGGTTTCAGCCAGGCCCGAGATGAAATAGACGACGAAGATCGGCAGCAGCGGCAGCCAGTTCCACGACAGGAAATTCAGCCCCTGGTTGGCGAATATCCCCCGTGCCTGGCTCATGACGATATCCGTCATGTTCATGCTGCCGGCCACCATCAGCACGACGACCAGGCAAAAGCCCATTGCGATTTCGTAGCTGACCATCTGCGCAGAAGCGCGCAGAGCGCCCAGAAATGCGTACTTCGAATTGGAGGCCCAGCCCGCGATGATGACTCCGTAAACCTCGAGCGAGGTGATCGCCATCAGGAAGAGCAGTCCAGCGTTGATGTTGGACAGCGCCACTTCGGGTCCGAACGGAATCACAACCCATGCCGCGAGCGCCGGCATGATGGTCATGATCGGGCCGAGCAGAAACAGCCCCTTGTTCGCGACCGTCGGAATGATGATTTCCTTGGTCAGGAGCTTCACCGCGTCTGCGATCGGTTGCAGCAGCCCGAGCGGGCCAATCCGATTGGGACCCACACGAATCTGGGTGAAGCCGATCGCTTTGCGCTCCCAGAGGGTAAGGTAGGCCACGGCCCCCATCAAAGGCGCGACGACAGCGACGATCTTGATCAGTGTCCAGATAACCGGCCAGCCGGCGGCAGTCCACCAGCCTGCGTTGACGAGGCCGTTACCAAAGCCCCAGATCTGGTCGATCATGCTGGCGCTCCGGTCGGCTCTGACTGTTCAGCCTGAGTTTCCTGCGCAAACGCTGCGTGTCCATCGGCAGTGAGCTGCAGCGACGGTGCCCGCCGCACGATGCTGTCGAGCTGGTAGATCGATGCAGTCACAGGCCTGGCGGCGTGGCCAGCATTTGCTGGGGGCGACATCGACGCCGCGCTGGCATTGTCCAACTTGCCGCCTTGCACCATCGGCTGCTCCATGTCGGCTTCGGCGCGCGCTGCGCGCAAGACCTCGCCGGCAGATTCCTGATCGAAGCCCTGCAGACCCAGCATGTTGCCCAGCACGCGAAGGACTTTCCAGGCGGGACGCGCTTCGCCGAGCGGTTTCACGACGGCGTGGAACGACTGCACACGTCCCTCGGCACTGACGAATGTGCCGGGCGTTTCTGTGAAGGGCGCGATGGGCAGCACTACATCACTGAACGCGAGGTTCGCCTTGAAAGGACTCAGCGTAATGACCATCGCAGCATGTCCGAGACCGGCCGCCGCGCGTTCCCCCGCTGCCGAATCGAATTCCGGCTCGGTATTGAGCAGGATTGCGGCCTTGAGCTTGCCGTCGAGCATTTCAGCGGCGTTCAGTCCGCCTTCGCCCGGCAACGCGCCAACCAATTGCGCGCCGACGGTGTTGGCAGCTTCGGTGAGAAAGCCGACCGTCGCACCGGTCTGGGAGCCGATCCAGTTGGCCAGCGCGAGCAGGCCGGAAGCATTGACATGATGAGCTGCCGCATTGCCCAGCAGGATCGCCTTGCGCTCACCGGATGCCAGCGACTTCGCAATAACTGTCCAGCGGTCGTCTTGTGCAGCGGAAACGGGGCTTGAAATTCCCTTCTCCGACGCAACCGCAGATGCGATGCCGGCAAGCGCACTCATCCAGTCCGATGCCGGTGCAATCACTGACGACGCGACGCTCATCGCCCAATCGTTTTCGCGGTCGTGAATCACCGAAACCTTCGCGCCCTTGCGCGTTGCAGCACGAATGCGCAATGCGAATAGCGGGTGGTCCTTGCGCAGGTTGGAGCCGATGACAAGCGCACTTTGCAGGTTCGACAGTGAAGCAATGGAAGTACCGAGCCAACGACCGCCATCAGACTTCGTGAAATCGGCATTGCGCAGGCGATAGTCGATGTTCTCGCTGCCCAGCCCCCGCACCAGCGAGCCCGCCAGGAATAGCTCTTCGACCGTGCTGTGAGGGCTGACGAGTGCGCCGATGCTCTTCGCACCGTGGTCTGACTTGATTTGCTTCAACCCGTTGGCCACGTATTCAAGCGCGGTCTGCCAATCGACGGTTTTCCACTCGCCGCCCTGCTTGATCATGGGCGATGTCAGTCGCTCGTCGCCGTTGAGGGCTTCGTACGAGAAGCGGTCGCGGTCAGCGATCCAGCATTCGTTGACATCGTTGTTCTCCAGCGGCAGAACACGCATGACCTTGTTGCTCTTGACCTGCACGATCAGGTTCGAGCCGGTCGAGTCGTGCGGGCTCACCGATTTGCGGCGCGACAGTTCCCAGTTACGGGCCTGGAAGCGGAACGGCTTGCTCGTGAGCGCACCGACCGGGCACAGGTCGATCATGTTGCCCGAGACTTCCGAGTCGATGGTGTCGTTCAGGACGGTGGTGATCTCAGAGTGCTCGCCTCGGTGGATCATGCCGAGCTCCATCACGCCGGCAATTTCCTGGCCGAAGCGAACGCAGCGTGTGCAGTGGATGCAGCGCTCCATCTCTTTCATGGAGATGAGCGGTCCGACTTCCTTGACCGGCACGGTGCGCTTTTCTTCGTCGTAGCGCGATGTGGAACCGCCGTATCCGACGGCCAGATCCTGCAGCTGGCACTCGCCGCCCTGATCGCAGATCGGGCAATCGAGCGGGTGGTTGATCAGGAGAAATTCCATCACCGACTGCTGCGCCTTGATCGCCTTGTCGCTCTTGGTGCGCACGATCATGCCGTTGGTCACGGGAGTCGCACAGGCCGGCATCGGCTTGGGCGCTTTTTCCACATCCACCAGGCACATGCGGCAGTTGGCCGCGATGGACAGCTTCTTGTGATAGCAGAAGTGCGGAATGTAGGTGCCCGCCTTGTCGGCAGCATGCATGATCATGCTGCCTTCGGTGATCTCTACCTTCTGGCCGTCGAGTTCAATTTCAATCATGATCTTGCTCCCTCTCCAATAGGGAGAGGGCTGGCGTGAGGACTCACAGACTTGCCTGCTGCCTGGATCTTCGCTTCGAACTCATGGCGGAAGTGCTTGATCATCGCGCGTACCGGCATCGCAGCCGCATCGCCCAGTGCGCAGATCGTGCGACCCTGAATGTTGTCGGCCACGGAATTGAGGAGGTCCAGGTCGCTTTGCTTGCCATGCCCGTGATGGATGCGATCGACCACGCGCCAGAGCCAGCCCGTGCCTTCTCGGCAAGGCGTGCATTGTCCGCAGGACTCGTGCATGTAGAAGTAGGAAAGACGCAGCAGCGATTCGACCATGTCGCGGCTGTCGTCCATGACGATCACCGCGCCCGAACCCAGCATGGAACCCGCCTTGGCGATGGAGTCGTAGTCCATCGTGCAGGCCATCATGATGTCGGCAGGCAGCACAGGCGACGACGAACCGCCGGGAATCACGGCCTTCAGTTTGCGACCTTCGCGCACCCCGCCTGCGAGTTCGAGCAGCTTGGAGAACGGAGTGCCCATGGGAACTTCGTAGTTGCCGGGCAGGTTTACATCGCCGGACACCGAATAGATCTTGGTGCCGCCGTTGTTCGGCTTGCCGCATTCAAGGTAAGCCTGTCCGCCATTGCGAATGATCCAGGGCACGGCCGCGAATGTCTCGGTGTTGTTGATCGTGGTCGGCTTGCCATAGAGGCCAAAGCTCGCGGGAAACGGAGGCTTGAAGCGGGGCTGGCCCTTCTTGCCTTCGAGCGACTCAAGCAACGCGGTTTCTTCGCCGCAGATGTAGGCACCAAAACCATGGAACGCATGCAGCTGGAAGCTGAATTTGCTCCCCATGATGTTGTTGCCCAGATATCCTGCCGCCCTTGCCTCTTCGAGCGCTTCCTCGAAACGATCGTACGTGTCGAAGATCTCGCCGTGAATGTAGTTGTAGCCCACGGTGATGCCCATCGCGTAGGCAGCAATGGCCATGCCCTCGATCACCTGGTGCGGGTTGTACTGCAGCAGGTCACGATCCTTGCAGGTGCCCGGCTCGCCTTCGTCCGAATTGCAGACCAGGTATTTTTGGCCGGGGAACTGGCGGGGCATGAAGCTCCACTTCAGGCCGGTGGGAAATCCAGCGCCGCCACGCCCGCGAAGCGCGGACTCCTTGACGGTGGCGATAACCTGGTCCTGGGTCAATCCTTCGGAAAGGATCTTGCGCAGAGCGGCATAGCCGTCGCGCTTTTCGTAATCTTTCAGGCGCCAGTTGGTGCCATCGAGGTCTTTGTAGATTTGCGGTTCAATGTGACGGCCATGAAAGCACGTCTGCACGCCCGTCGCCTTGAATTGCGCCAGGACCTGGTCGGAATTCATGATGCGTTCCTCAGGCCATCGACCAGCTGGTCGAGCTTTTCGGCGGACATGAAGCTGCACATCGTGCGGTCGTTCACCAGCATCACCGGCGAGTCGGCGCACGCGCCCAGGCACTCGCTTTGCTGCAGCGTGAACATGCCGTCCGGCGTGGTTTCTCCCATATGGATACCGAGCTTCTTTTCCAGGTGATGCAACGCGGTGTAGCCATCACGTAGCTGGCACGGCAGATTGGTACACACGTTCAACTTGTACTCGCCCACTGGCTGCTGGTTGTACATGTTGTAGAAAGTCGTGACCTCGTGCACGGCGATGGGCGGCATGCCCAGGTAGTCGGCAATCTGGTTTTCGCGGTCGCGGCTGACGAAGCCGTCTTCCTTTTGCACGATAGCCAAACATGCCATCACGGCAGACTGGCGCTGGTCGGCGGGGTACTTCGCGACTTCCCTGTCGAACAAGGTGCGCATACCTTCGGAAACTACTCGAGACGTCCTCATCTGTCGATCTCCCCGAACACGATGTCCATCGTTCCGATGATGGCGACCGCATCGGCAATCATGTGGCCGCGGCCCATTTCGTCGAGCGCGGCAAGGTGGGAAAAGCCCGGCGGACGAATCTTCAGGCGGTACGGCTTGTTGGCACCATCGCTCACGATGTAGATGCCGAACTCACCCTTGGGATGCTCGACCGAGGCATACGCCTCGCCTTCGGGCACACGGAATCCTTCGGAGAAGAGCTTGAAGTGGTGGATCAGCTCCTCCATGTTGCTCTTCATCGCCTCGCGCCCGGGCGGCGCAACCTTGTGGTTGCTGGTGATGACCGGACCAGGATTGGAACGCAGCCAGTCGACACACTGCCGGATGATGCGGTTGGACTCGCGCATCTCCTGCACACGCACGAGATAGCGGTCATAACAGTCGCCGGTGCGGCCAACCGGGATATCGAAATCCATCTGGTCGTAGACCTCGTACGGCTGCTTCTTGCGCAGGTCCCAGGCAATGCCCGAACCCCGAAGCATCGGCCCGGTGAAGCCCAGGTTGAGCGCTCGTTCCGGCGTGACGACACCAATGCCGACAGTGCGCTGCTTCCAGATGCGGTTGTCGGTCAGCAAAGTCTCGTATTCGTCGACGTAGCCGGGGAACCGCTTGGTGAAATCTTCGATGAAGTCCAGTAGCGAGCCCTGGCGGTTGTCGTTCAAACGATCGATGGCACGCTGGTTCTTGACCTTGCTGACCTTGTACTGCGGCATGCTGTCCGGCAGGTCGCGATAGACGCCCCCCGGACGGAAATACGCCGCGTGCATGCGCGCGCCAGAGACGGCTTCGTACATGTCGAACAGGTCTTCGCGTTCGCGAAAGCAGTAGATGAGGATGTTCATCGCACCGCAATCGAGCCCGTGCGCGCCCAGCCACAGCAGGTGATTGAGCAGGCGGGTGATCTCGGAGAACATCACACGGATGTACTGCGCGCGGATCGGGACATCGAGGCCCATCAGCTTTTCGATAGCCAGGCAGTAAGCGTGCTCATTGGACATCATCGACACATAGTCGAGGCGGTCCATGTAAGGCAGCGACTGGATGTACGTCTTCGTCTCGGCGAGCTTTTCGGTCGCGCGATGCAAGAGGCCAATGTGCGGGTCGGCGCGCTGGATCACTTCGCCGTCGAGCTCCAGCACCAGGCGCAAAACGCCGTGGGCGGCCGGATGCTGCGGACCGAAGTTCAGGGTGTAGTTCTTGATTTCTGCCATAGCGCTAGCGGAGCCCCGAACCGTAGTTTTCTTCGCGGATGATGCGCGGGGTGATTTCGCGCGGTTCGATGGTGACCGGCTGATAGATCACGCGTCGGCGCTCGGGGTCGTAACGCATTTCGACCTGGCCAGACACAGGGAAGTCTTTGCGGAACGGATGGCCGATGAAGCCGTAGTCAGTCAGGATGCGGCGAAGGTCGGCGTGGCCTTCGAAAACGATGCCGTACAGATCGAAAGCCTCACGCTCGAACCAATTGGCCGAGCTCCAGATTTCATTGACGGAATCGACCACAGGCAAGTCGTCATCAGGCGCGAAGACCTTCAGGCGCACGCGCTGGTTGAGGCTGACTGACAGCAGGTGCGATGCCACGCAATAGCGCTGGCCGTCCCAGCGCCCATCGCCGTAATCGGAATAGTCGAGACCGCACAGATCGAGCAGTTGCTCGAACCTGCAGCTGGGCGCATCGCGCAGTGTTGTCGCGGCAGCCAGATAGTCGGCGGCACTGACGACAACGGTAACTTCTTCGAGCTTGAGTTCGACGCTCTTGGCCAGAGCGCCCAGCGCCTGCACGATCACCTCTTTCAGCGCGGCTGGCTCGACGGCATAAACCGTGGCGGGAGATGTTTGCGTCATGGTTTCAGGCCCGCGCAATCGTTTGCGTACGACGGATTTTTTGCTGCAGCTGGATGATTCCGTAAAGCAACGCCTCTGCGGTCGGAGGGCAACCCGGCACGTACACATCGACCGGCACGATGCGATCGCAGCCACGAACGACGGAATAGCTGTAGTGGTAGTAGCCGCCGCCATTGGCGCATGAACCCATGGACAGAACCCAGCGTGGCTCTGGCATCTGGTCGTACACCTTGCGCAGGGCCGGAGCCATCTTGTTGCACAACGTACCCGCCACGATCATCAGATCGGACTGACGCGGGCTGGGGCGAAACAGCATGCCGAAGCGATCGATGTCATAACGCGCCGCGCCGGCGTGCATCATCTCCACTGCACAGCACGCGAGCCCGAACGTCATCGGCCAGAGCGAGCCGGTCTTGGCCCAGTTGATGACCGAATCCACGGTCGTCGTGACCATGCCCTTGTCGAGAATGCCTTCAGAAGCCATAGCCGGATACTTTCTTTGGGTTGCGCGCGCTCGGGGGTCATTCCCAGTCGAGCGCACCCTTCTTCCACTCGTAGATGAAGCCGACGACGAGAATGCCGAGAAAAACCATCATCGCCCAGAAGCCGGCGGGTCCGATCTCTTTCAGGGCGACGGCCCAGGGAAAGAGGAACGCAATTTCGAGATCGAACAGGATGAAGAGAATCGCAACGAGGTAATAGCGCACGTCGAACTTCATGCGCGCATCTTCGAACGCTTCGAAGCCACATTCGTAGGGGGAGTTTTTTTGTGCATCAGGCTTCCTGATGCCCATGGCGCCGGAGAAGATCCAGCCCAATGCCTGAGGGATGATGCCGACCGCCACGCCGACCAGGATGAACAGGAGGACTGGCAGGTACTGGTCGAGGTTCATCTTGGGGCTCTGATCACCGCTCTTCGAGCCTGCGGGCAAGGCCCGGGCTCTCTACTGTTTGATGGTGCCGTCGGCGAGACTCGAACTCGCACAGCTTTCGCCACTACCCCCTCAAGATAGCGTGTCTACCAATTTCACCACGACGGCGGTCTGTTTTCTTGCTGACCGGAAAGAGCCTCTGAGGTCTAGCTGAAAACTGTCTTCCGGACAGCCTGAGAGTTTACCCTGAAATGGACGCGTTTCCCTGCGCACGGCGGAGGAAAACGACACTCACTTGGTGGGGATCTGGGCGGCACCCGACGCAGCGGGGGCAGCACCTGCAGGAACTGTCACCGGTGCAGGCGCGGCCGTACCCGGAATCGCGGCTGCTGCGGACGCAGCGGCCGAGGCTGCGGCGGCCGGTGCAGTGACTGCTGCGCCTTCAAGCACGCTGCCTGACTCCACCGGGCGCAGGTTGCTGAAGTAGGCAAGCGACAGCGTGCAGACGAAAAACACGGCAGCAAGCACGGCAGTCGCGCGCGAGAGAAAGTTGGCGCTGCCGCTCGCACCAAACAAGCTACCCGAGCTGCCGCCGCCGAAAGCGGCGCCCATGTCAGCGCCCTTGCCGTGCTGGATCAGGATCAGGCCGATCATTGCAAGCGCGGCCAGCATCTGGATGGCGAGCACTGCGGTAAGGAGAACGTTGGTCATTTCTTCAACTCCGTATGACTTGTTTGCCGGCGCGCATTCAGTGGGCGGCGGCGATGATTTGCAGGAAATCGGGAGCCTTGAGCGATGCGCCGCCCACCAGGCCGCCATCGACGTCTTGCCGGGAAAGCAGCGTAGCCGCGTTCGCAGCGTTCATGCTGCCCCCGTAAAGGATATGGATCCGGTCGCAGTGCTCCGTCGCCGCCCTGAGCTGCGCTCGCAGGAGTGCGTGTACTTGTTGCGCCTGCTCGGGCGTGGCGGTCTTACCGGTTCCGATGGCCCAGACAGGTTCGTAAGCCACGACTATTTCGCTGATGCAGTGGCCATTGGCGTGGATCACCGCGGCCATCTGGCGCTTGACCACATCTTCGGTCCTGCCGGTTTCGCGCTCAGCCAGCGTCTCGCCGACGCACACGATGGGCGTGATTCCTGCAGCAAGCGCCGCCCTGGCCTTGTCCGCCACCTGTGCGTCGGTCTCACCGTGGTACAGGCGCCTTTCGGAATGTCCGACGATAGCGTAGCGCGCGCCGAACTCCTTGAGCATGGCGGCAGAAACTTCGCCGGTATAAGCACCGGCGGCATGCGAAGAAACATCCTGCGCACCGAGCTCCAGCTTTGATCCGGCTCGCAACATCTGCAGTTGCGCAAGGTAAGGCGAAGGCACGCACAACGCCACTTCAAACGTTGAATCAGGCATCGCCGCAATTCCGGCAACCAGAGCGCGAACCAGGGCATCGTTAGATGCGATGTCGCCGTTCATCTTCCAGTTGCCAGCGATCAGCTTGCGCTTGGTGATGTTCATGCTCGTGCCATTGCTCATGCGATTGCATCCCAGGTAAGCACGATCTTGCCGATGTGCTGATTCGACTCCATCAGCTCGTGCGCTTTGGACGCAGCACCTGCAGGGAACGTGCTGTGAATCACCGGCTTGATCGCGCCCTTCTCGATGAGCGGCCAGACCCTGTCCCTGAGCGATTGCGCGATCGCCGTCTTGAAGGCGATCGGGCGCGGCCTCAAGGTCGACCCGGTGATGACCAGGCGTTTGCGCAACACAAGGCCCGAATTGAATTCACTCTTGGTGCCGCCTTGCACCGCAATGATCACAATGCGGCCGTCTTCAGCCATGCACAGCACTTCGCGCGCGACGTAGGCGCCCCCAACCATGTCGAGCACGACATTGACACCTGCGCCATCGGTGAATTTCTTCACCTCTTCGACGAAGTCGTGCATCTTGTAGTTGATGGCATGGTCGGCGCCAAGCTTCAGGCAAGCCCCGCACTTGTCATCACTGCCTGCAGTCACGATGACTTTCGCACCGAGGGCCTTGGCCATCTGGATCGCAGTCACGCCGATACCGCTGGAGCCGCCCTGAATGAGCAGCGTCTCGCCGGCCTGAAGTCGCGCGCGGTCGAACACGTTGCTCCACACCGTGAAGAACGTCTCGGGCAACGATGCTGCTTCAATGTCGGTCATGCCTTGCGGTACTGGCAGGCACTGGCCCACGGGAGCTACGCAAAGCTCTGCATAGCCGCCACCAGCGACCAGTGCACAGACACGGTCGCCCTTCTTGAAGCCAGCCGCTGCCATGGCCTGCGCATCGCCGCCCTGGATGACGCCCGCCACTTCAAGACCGGGAATGTCGGATGCACCGGGCGGCACCGGGTAGTTGCCGGTGCGCTGCAGCACGTCGGGACGGTTGATACCGCTCGCGGCGACGCGAATCAGCACTTCGCCCGGACCCGCTACCGGCTCCGGACGATCACCCAGGCGCAACACCTCAGGGGCGCCGAACGATGTGATTTCAACGGCTTTCATGCCGCCACCTCAATCCTGCGGATCGACCGGCGAATAAGGTGCCGGCGATTGCTGTTGCTCACCCTGCGGACGCTGCTCACCCTGCGGACGCTGCTCACGCGCCTGCTGGTCACCGCGCGCCTGGAAGTCACCGCGGGGCTCGCGCGGCTCACGCGGTTCACGGCGCTCCCCACGGCCATCACCTCGTCCACCATCGCGTCCACCTTCGCGTCCACCTTCCCGGCGGTCATCGCGCTGCTCGTAAGGACGACGCTCTCCGCCACCTTCGGGCATGCCGGCGGGGCGGTCGAGCAATGCCTTCATGGACAGCTTGACGCGGCCTTTTTCGTCGGTTTCCAGGACCTTGACGCGAACGACCTGGCCTTCGCTCAGGTAGTCGGTGACCTTCTCGACGCGCTCATGGGCGATCTGGCTGATGTGCAGCAGGCCGTCCTTGCCGGGCAAGAGATTGACCAATGCGCCGAAGTCCAGGATCTTGGTGATCGGGCCTTCGTAAACCTTGCCGATTTCGACTTCTGCGGTGATCTGCTCGATGCGCTGCTTCGCGAATTCGGCCTTGGCCGGATCGGTGGCGGCGATGGTAATGGTGCCGTCTTCCTCGATGTTGATCTGGCAGCCCGTCTCTTCGGTCAGCGCGCGAATGACGGCGCCGCCCTTGCCGATCACGTCGCGGATCTTGTCGGGGTTGATCTTCATCGTGGTCAGGCGCGGAGCGAAGTTACTCACTTCGGTCTTGGCCTCGCTCATCGATTCCTGCATCTTGCCCAGGATGTGCATGCGCGCTTCCTTGGCTTGAGCCAGAGCGACCTGCATGATTTCCCGGGTGATGCCCTGGATCTTGATGTCCATCTGCAAAGCGGTAATGCCGTTGGTGGTGCCGGCCACCTTGAAGTCCATGTCGCCCAGGTGATCTTCGTCGCCCAGGATGTCGGTCAGCACGGCGAAGCGGTTGCCGTCCTTGATGAGACCCATGGCGATGCCGGCGACGTGCGCCTTCATCGGAACGCCAGCGTCCATCAACGAGAGGCAGCCGCCGCAGACCGAAGCCATCGACGATGACCCATTGGACTCCGTGATTTCGGAGACGACGCGCACCGTGTACGGGAAGTCTTCCTTGTTCGGCAGAACCGGCACTAGCGCGCGCTTGGCAAGGCGGCCGTGGCCGATTTCGCGGCGCTTGGTGGAACCCATGCGGCCCGTTTCGCCGGTGGCGAAAGGAGGCATGTTGTAGTGGAACATGAAGCGGTCTTCATATTCACCCATCAGCGCGTCGATGCGCTGCGCATCACGCTCGGTGCCGAGGGTGGTGATGACCAGTGCCTGCGTCTCGCCACGGGTGAACAGGGCCGAACCGTGGGTGCGGGGCAGCACGCCAGTGCGGATTTCGATGGGGCGCACTGTGCGCGTATCGCGGCCGTCGATGCGTGGTTCACCCGAAAGAATCTGGCTGCGTACGATCTTGGCCTCGATGTCGAACAGCAGCGCTTCTACCTTGACGGCATCGAAGTCGGAGCCGTCTGCCTTCAGGTCGGCCATGACGCTGGCAGTCGCTTCGCGAAGCGCCTGCGTACGGGCTTGCTTGCTGCGAATCTGGTAGGCGGCACGCAGCTTTTCTTCTGCAATGCCGTTGACCTTGGCGATGAAGGCTTCGTCCTTGGCCGGAGCCTGCCAGTCCCAGACTGGCTTGCCGGCCTCGCGAACCAGTTCATGGATCGCGTTGATGGCGATGTTGCCCTGCTCGTGGCCGAACACCACAGCGCCCAGCATGATTTCTTCGGAGAGCTGGTTGGCTTCGGATTCAACCATCAGCACGGCGCTTTCGGTGCCGGCAACGATCAGGTCCATCACCGAA
Source organism: Ramlibacter sp. (assembly GCA_046597415.1). Classification (GTDB taxonomy): domain Bacteria; phylum Pseudomonadota; class Gammaproteobacteria; order Burkholderiales; family Burkholderiaceae_C; genus Ramlibacter. The sequence goes on along the minus strand of JBKJKT010000260.1, from coordinate 9,406 downwards.
TCCTTGCGAGTCGTCTGGCCAGGATTGAGCACGTATTCGCCATTGACATAGCCCACGCGCGCCGCGCCGATCGGGCCTGCGAACGGGATGCCGGAGACTGACAGGGCTGCACTGACGCCGATCATGGCGGCAATGTCGGCATCGACTTCGGGGTTGAGCGACAGGGTGTGGATGACCACGTGGACTTCGTTGAAGAAGCCTTCGGGGAACAGCGGACGGATCGGACGATCGATCAGTCGGCTTGTGAGCGTTTCATGTTCGCTGGGCTTGGCTTCGCGCTTGAAGAAGCTGCCGGGGATCTTGCCTGCGGCGTACGTCTTTTCGATGTAATCAACGGTCAGGGGGAAGAAGTCCTGGCCCGGCTTGGAGGACTTGGAAGCCACCACGGTTGCGAGCACAACCGTGCCTTCGATGTCGACGATGACGGCGCCGCCGGCCTGGCGGGCGATTTCGCCGGTTTCGAGAGTGACCGTGTGGCCGCCCCACTGGAACGTCTTGGTGACTTTGTTGAAAATGGACATGGTTTTCTCCTGTTGTCATGAGCGCATGTGGCTGCGCTAGCTGCCCGGAGATTGAGCGGTGTCGAACACGATGCCATTCCAGAAGGGCCCGAAAAGTTGCTGGGGCCGCTTATGGAATGACACAGCGCGTATCCGTCTTGCCGTCTCCGAAGTCAAAAACGCCTGAGCTAGTGAAACTAACCCAGGCGCTTTCGTATTTGTTGTCTCGGTCCGCTTACTTGCGCAGGCCCAGCTTGGCGATGAGCGCGGTGTAGCGATCGGCGTCTTTGCCCTTGAGGTAGGACAGCAGGCTCTTGCGCGTGTTCACCATGCGCAACAGGCCGCGGCGACCATGATGGTCCTTGGCGTGCGTCTTGAAGTGAGGCGTGAGTTCGTTGATGCGGGCCGTGAGCAGCGCCACCTGAACTTCAGGGCTACCGGTATCACCGGCGGTGCGGGCATTGGCCTTGACGACCTCGGCCGTCTGGATGGGGGTCATGAGATTCCTTGTTTGAGATTTGACTTGCGTTGATGGCCGGAAATGCCTTCAACGTGCGCCCTGCAGGATGCAAAGCCGTTCGATTATAGCCCGGAGGTTGTCATTTACCCGATGACAACCAATTGCTTAACCTGGCGACGCCCTCCTGCAATCGGGACGCGTCCTTTGCAGCGAAACACCAGCGCATCCAACCTTCTGCTTCCGGCGCAAATGCAATGCCAGGGGCAAGCCCCAGCCCGGCTTCCACGACCAGCCGTTTGGCCGTATCCAGTGAATCCGGATAGCCGTCGAGCTGGAAAAACGCGTACATGCCCCCTTTTGCCGGCTCCAACCGCACCTGCGGGATGGCCTGCAGGAGCGGCACCAGGGTGTCGCGGCAGCTCTTCAGGTGTGCGACGACTCGGGGCGTGACCTCAGCCGTTCCCTCGATGGCGGCTATCGCAGCCCGCTGGGTGAACACGCTGGCGCAAGACGTATTGAATTCGATCAGTTTTCCCATGTGATGGGTCATATCCGGCGGCATAACAAGCCAGCCGAGCCGCCAGCCCGTCATCAGGAAACTCTTGGAAAAGCTGTGCGCGACAACGAGTCGATCGTCGGTTGATGCGACATCCAGGAAGCTCGGTGCACAGCCGCTGGCGGTCGGCTCGAAATAAAGCCGCTCATAAACCTCGTCGGCCAGAATCCATGTGCCTGTCCTGCGGCAATGTTCGAGAATCGCCACCTGCTCGTCACGAGTGAGCGTCCAGCCCGTCGGATTGTTGGGCGCATTGACGATCAACAGCTTCGTCCGCGACGAGATCGACGCCAGCAACCTGCCAAGGTCCAGCGTCCAGGCGCCGCCCTTTGGTTCGAGCGGGACGCATTTGAGTTTCGCGCCCATGATCACGGGCTGCGCGACGAGGTTCGGCCAGACGGGGGTGACGGCAACCACTTCATCGCCCGCATCGACAAGCGCCTGTACCGCCAGCATCAACGCATTCACGCCGCCGGATGTGATCGCGATACGGTCCGCCGCGATCTTGCCGTGGAGCTTGCTGGAATAGGCCGACACCGCCTCGCGCAACTCAGGCAAGCCCAGGTTGTGCGCATAAAACGTCTCGCCCCTTTGCAGCGACTCGATCGCAGCCCTGCGGATGAACTCGGGCGTCACCTCGTCGCTTTCGCCAAACCAGAACGCCAGCACATCGCTGCGTCCGATCCCCGCGTTGGCTACTTCGCGGATGCGGGATTCTTCGAGGTTACGGATGGCGTGGCGCATGAATGTTTCAGGAGATTTGACGAGTCATCTTACAAGTGCTGGGCATTTCCGCCTGAGCGGCAGGGATGCTGCGAACCACGCGGAAACCATAGCCCGAACCTTCGACATCGAACTTCACACCAGGCGTTCCCACGCGGTCCATCACCCCCACTACCAGCGGCTGCTGGAACTGGTGATCAACCGCACGCATCGCCCCCGACTGGCCATGAAAATTCACCGTCACGCGTTCCAGCGCATTTGCCACCGCGACCGCATCGGTGCTACGCGCAGCATCGATAGCCTGTGCAAGTGACTCGACCATCAGGTGCATGCGCATGTGAACGTAGTCGTCCGCGGGTCTTGGGTAGCGCTTGCGAAACGATTCATAAAAAGCCTCGCTTTGCGCACCCGGCGCGTTGGGAAGCCAGTCGGCCACCGCGATGACCTTACCCAACCCCGCCTCACCGATGGCCGCAGGCGCGCCGAGTGCGTTGCCGTAGAAGGTATAGAACTTGCCATCGAAGCCGACCTCACGCGCCGCCTTCACGAGCAGCGTCAGGTCGTTGCTGAAGTTTCCCGTGATCACGGCGCCTGCACCACTGGCCTTGATCTTGGTCGCGTACGGCGCGAAGTCCTTGACGCGCAGCAGCGGGTGCAACTCTTCGCCCACGATCTGCACATCGGGCCGCTGCGCAGCGAGTTGCTTGCGGGCTTCGCGCAGCACTGCCTGGCCGAAACTGTAGTCCTGCCCGAAGAGGTACACCGATTTCAGGGCTGCGTCCTGGCGCAACACCGACATCAATGCGGCCATCCGCATGTCGGCATGTGCATCAAACCGGAAATGCCAGAAGCTGCATTTTTCATTGGTAAGGATCGGATCGACCGCGGAGTAGTTCAGGAACAGCACCCGGCGATGAGGCTCGCGCTCGTTGTGCTTGTTCACCGCTTCGATCAATGCGGCCGCGACTGCCGACGAATTGCCCTGGAAGATGAACTGCGCGCCGTCGTCGATGGCCGAGCGCATGGTGGACAGTGCCTCCTCGATCTGTCCCTTGCTGTCGTAGCGATCGAGTTGCAGTAACCGCATGCCTTCAGCGGTGCGAACGCCGCCGCGCTGATTGACGCGCTCAACCGCCCAGACAAGATTTCGAAAGACAGCTTCGCCGCCATTGGCGTTGCCACCGGAAAGGCCCTCGATCATGGCGATCTTGACGGGGGCAAGCGCAGGCTGGGCCAGGGACAGGGCGGGAACAAATAATGCCCCGGCGACGGATTTCAAGATACGGCGACGCAGAAAAATCAAACTAAAAATCCCTTGAAAAAGATCGAGCTGACGACAGATGTGGTGCAAGCGGCGATCGAATGGTTTGAGAGCCGCGCCAAGTTTAAAGGAGCCAAACCATGTCCCTGTTTTTTGCACCCGTCGTGCACGGCCGCGCGCCATCGCGTCAATCGTTCGATCGCAGCTTCGAGCGTTTTCTGAACGACTCCTTCTTCAGTGATCGCCGCTCCGCCGCCTCTGTCGCAGAGGACGACAAGGCCTGGACGATCACGCTGGACCTGCCCGGCATTGCGCGTGAAGAACTTGCGATCCATATCGAAGGCACCATCGTTCGCATCGAGACCGCCGCTGAAGCAAAGCGCCAGTTCAAGGGGGCCTACGAGACCCCCCAGGACATCGATGCCGACGCCAGTAATGCGAAGCTTGAAAACGGCGTCCTGACGCTGACGCTCGTGAAGAAGGCGCCTGTTTCCAACGCGCGCACTATCGCGATTCAGTAAACCCGGCCCTCATGCGGACTTGATCCGCAATCCCTGACCGATCACGACATTGTGCAGAGCTCTGCCAGCGGCCAGCGCGGTTTGACGTCGAAAGCGTACGACCGGCTGGCTGTTTGCACGCCTGCCTGAAGCCGCATCGCAGCCGCCATGGCGATCATCGCGCCGTTGTCGGTGCAAAGATGAAGTTCAGGATAGTGCACACGCACACCCCTCGTTGCGCACGCGGCGTTCAGGTCGCTTCGCAATGCACGATTCGCTCCGACCCCCCCAGCAACCACCAGCCGCTTGAGCCCACTTTGACCAAGCGCAGCGATCGACTTCTTCACCAGCACCTCGACAATGGCTGCCTGCGTTGATGCCGCAAGGTCTGCCTTGTTTGCTTCGAGCGTGTCGCCCAGTTTTTTCGCCTGGGTCAACACCGCCGTCTTCAATCCGGCGAAGGAGAAGTCAAGATCGCCGCTGTGCATGAGTGGCCGGGGAAGCTTGAACGCCTTGCCGTCCCCGCTCTCCGCCAGACGCGCCAGCGCCGGCCCGCCAGGGTAGGCCAGGCCCATCAGCTTCGCAGACTTGTCGAAAGCTTCGCCAGCAGCATCGTCTATGGTCTCGCCCAGCAGCTCGTAGCTCCCTACCCCTTCCACCCGCATCAGCTGCGTGTGCCCCCCGGATACCAGCAGCGCGACAAATGGAAACTCCGGCGGATCCGCGCTCAGAAACGGCGAGAGAAGATGGCCTTCGAGGTGATGGATGCCCAGCACAGGCTTGCCGAGCGCCGCCCCGAGGGAACAGGCAACGCCCGCACCCACGAGCAACGCACCGGCCAGCCCCGGACCGCGCGTGTAGGCGACAACATCAACGTCGTGCAGCGCCACTGCGGCGTTTGCAAGTACCGTATCTGCCAGCGGCAAGACGCGCCGGATGTGATCGCGGCTCGCAAGCTCCGGCACCACACCGCCATAGGGCTGGTGCATCTCGATCTGGCTGTGCAATGCGTCCGATCGCAGAACGGGGCATTCGATTCCCCTCACCTCGACCAGCGCCACGCCGGTTTCATCGCAGGAAGATTCGATCCCTAGTACAAGCATGAGGTGAGTTTACCGATGCGTTGCCCCACACACAGACCCGGCACCAGCCAATGGCGCGATTCTTGCGAATCTTCCGGCATGACGACGCCATCCCAACACCTTCGAATCGTGGTGATTGCGCCTGACACCCTCAACCCCGAGATGGAGGACGAAGAGGCCGTCGAGCAGGCCGGGCGATCGCGCCTTCTGCGGATCTGCCTTCTCGAAAATGGTTACAACATCATCGCGGTGCTCCCAACCGACACTTTTCTGCGCGAGCGCATTGCCCAGCTACAGCCCGACCTGATCGTCGTTGACGCCGAGAGCGCCGCAAGAGACTCGCTGGAGCACGTGGTGATGGCCACGCGAGACGAGCGCCGGCCCATCGTGCTGTTCACCAACGACGAAGACACATCGCATGTCGGGGACGCCGTGGCGGCTGGCGTGACGGCCTACATCGTTGCGGGCCTTGCCCCCGACCGCATCCGTCCGATCCTCGATGTGGCAATGGCGCGCTTCCAGCATGAACAAGCCCTTCGCCAGGAACTGGCCGAAGCCCGGTCGGAACTGCAGGACCGCAAGGTCATCGACCGCGCCAAGGGCATCCTGATGCAGCGGCGCGGGCTGTCCGAGCAACAGGCTTTCGAGCAGCTTCGCAAATCGGCGATGGACCGGGGGTTGAAGCTCGGCGATGTGGCGCAGCGGTTGCTGGATGCTGCGGACCTGCTTGGATGACTTGATGCGCCTGCATGGTGCAGTGCACACAAGAGGTGCGCATTCGTTCATACCCGGCTGCCATGCCGCCCTCCCCCCCGCAATGACAGCAGCAATGCCAGCAGCAATGACAGCCGAAATGACATCCACGATAAAAAGCCAGCGCCAAATAGCTGGCATGGCGATTGCATCAGTACCTGCATGAACCAATGACGGTTCAAGGCCCGCACGCTTCAATGGCGAAGCAAAGCGCGAGGCCACTTCGGACGAAGGCGTCCCCACCAGTACCACCCGGGACTGAGTGCGGACGCCTTTTGCACTTTTCGTCGATTCACTTTTTTTGCGCTGGAGCCCACAACGTGATGACCGACCTTCTCAGAACCAAGCTCTCCCGCCGCAGCGTGCTGCAGGCAGCCGCCGTCGGCGCCGCCGGTGTTTCACCCGCCCTGCGCACGGCCGTATGGGCACAGGGTTCTGATGCACCCGAAAAAAAGGAAGTGAAGATCGGCTTCATTCCCCTGACCGACTGCGCGAGCGTGGTGATGGCTTCGGTACTGGGCATCGACAAGAAATACGGCGTCTCCATCATCCCCACCAAGGAAGCGAGCTGGGCAGGCGTTCGCGACAAGCTGGTCAACGGCGAGCTCGATTTCGCGCATGTCCTGTACGGTCTGATCTATGGGGTGCACATGGGCACGTCCGGTCCGAAGAAGGACATGGCCGTGCTCATGAGCCTCAACAACAACGGGCAGGCCATCACGCTGTCAAAGAAGATCGCCGACAAGGGGGCCGTCGACGCGCCCTCGCTCGCCAAACTCATGGCCACAGAAAAGCGCGAGTACACATTCGCACAGACATTCCCAACTGGCACACACGCCATGTGGCTGTACTACTGGATGGCCAGCGCAGGCATCAATCCCTTCAAGGACGCCAAGGCAATCGTGGTCCCGCCACCGCAAATGGTGGCCAACATGCGCGTGGGCAACATGGATGGGTTCTGCGTCGGTGAACCGTGGGGCCACCGGGCGATCATGGACGGAATCGGCGTCACCGCCGTGACTACGCAGGACATCTGGCGCGACCATCCGGAAAAAACGCTGGGCACCACAGCAGAGTTCGTCAAGAAGTATCCCAACACCGCCCGTGCGGTGACTGCTGCCATCCTCGAGGCAGGCAAGTGGATCGACTCCAGCCTGCAGAACAAGAACAAGATGGCCGAGACGGTGGCGGACAAGTCGTATGTCAACACGAGCGTCGATGCGATCAACCAGCGCATCCTGGGACGCTACCAGAACGGCATGGGCAAGACGTGGGACGACCCCCACCACATGAAGTTCTACAACGACGGCGCCGTGAACTTCCCCTATCTGTCGGACGGCATGTGGTTCCTCACCCAACACAAGCGCTGGGGCCTCATCAAGGAGCATCCGGACTACCTCGCGATCGCCAGGCAGATCAACCAGATCGACATTTACAAGCAGGCTGCGGCCATGACCAAGACGCCGGTGCCGAAGGATGTGATGCGCTCAAGCAAGCTGCTCGATGGCGTCGTCTGGGACGGCAAGGACCCGAAGAAGTACGCCGACAGTTTCAAGGTCCGCGCGTAAGCCGCATCAGCGTAAATCAAGGAGATCATCATGGTCAGTGCAGTGTTTCATTCCCCGCTGGAGCCGGGGGCGGTTAATCCCTCCCCGGCTGGGGCAGGGCTGGGGCGGGAGCAGGCGGCGAACGCCTCGGGCGCGACCGAAAGACGCGTAAGTGAGGTAAGGCAGCTCGCCCCCACCCCGGCCGTCACCCAGGAGAGCAGGCAGAAGATGCCATACGACTGGCGTGCCCTCTTCCTGAAAGTCCTGCCACCTGTCTTCGGCCTGGGCTTTCTCGTTGGCATCTGGGCGATCATCTCGATGACGTCTACCAGCAGTTTTCCATCGCCCGCAGAGACGTTCAAGCAGGCGCTGACTGTCTTCAGCGATCCGTTCTACCGAAAGGGCCCGAACGACCAGGGGATCGGGTGGAACGTGCTCTCATCGCTACAGCGGGTCGCCATCGGTTTCGGCATGGCCGCCATCGTCGGCATTCCGCTGGGCTTCATGATCGGGCGCTTCACGTTCCTGTCGCGGATGTTCAATCCGCTGATCAGCCTGCTGCGTCCGGTCTCCCCACTCGCATGGCTGCCCATCGGCCTGATGGTGTTCAAGGGCGCCAACCCCGCCGCCATCTGGACCATCTTCATCTGCTCGATCTGGCCGATGGTCATCAACACCGCGGTCGGCGTGCAACGCGTGCCCACCGATTACATGAACGTGGCACGCGTTCTGAACCTCTCCGAGTGGAAGATCGTCACGAAGATTCTCTTTCCGGCCGTGCTCCCCTACATGCTCACCGGCGTTCGCCTCGCGGTGGGAACCGCCTGGCTGGTGATCGTCGCAGCTGAAATGCTCACCGGCGGCGTCGGCATCGGCTTCTGGGTCTGGGACGAGTGGAACAACCTCAACGTCAAGAACATCATCATCGCGATCTTCGTGATCGGCGTGGTGGGGCTCGTCCTGGAGTTCGCACTGATCAGGCTTGCAACCGCATTCACATTTGAAGAGGTGAAAACATGAGCGACAACCTCACGACAAAGTACATCCAGATCGAGGACGTGCAGCAGACGTTCAAGACCGCCAAGGGTCCGTTCGTCGCGCTGCAAGGGATCAACCTCACCGTCGCGAAGGGCCAGTTCGTGACGATGATCGGGCACTCGGGCTGCGGCAAGTCGACGCTGCTGAACCTGATCGCCGGTCTCACGATGCCCACGCAGGGCCACCTGCTCTGCGCCAACCGCGAGATCGCCGGACCAGGCCCCGACCGGGGGGTGGTGTTCCAGAACCACTCGCTCCTGCCGTGGCTGACGTGTTTTGAAAACGTGTTCCTGGCAGTCGAACGTGTGTTCGGTGCGACCGAAACACGTGCGCAGCTTCGTGCCCGCACCGACGCGGCGCTCGCACTGGTTGGCCTGACACCAGCCGCTCAAAAGAGACCCGGCGAAATCTCGGGTGGCATGAAACAGCGCGTGGGGATTGCACGGGCGTTGTCCATGGAGCCCAAGGTGCTGCTGATGGACGAGCCGTTCGGCGCGCTGGACGCCCTGACTCGCGCCAAGTTGCAGGATGAACTTCTGCAAATCGTCGCCAAGACACACAGCACCGTTGTGATGGTTACTCACGATGTCGATGAAGCCGTGCTGCTGTCTGACCGCATCGTGATGATGACCAACGGCCCGGCGGCGACCATCGGCGAAGTGCTCGCCATCGACCTGCCCCGGCCGCGCAGCCGCATCGACCTCGCTGAAGACGCTGCCTACATCCACTACCGCAAGGCGGTGATGGACTTCCTCTACACACGGCAGGCCCACGTCGAAAAGCTTGTCGCCTGAGCACCGGCTTGCTGCCCGCACAGACCTATATCGGAGACTGAAGTGAAACGATCAAAACTGGTCATGATTGGCAATGGGATGGCGGGCGTACGCACCCTCGAGGAGCTGCTGAAAATTGCCCCGGAGCTCTACGACATCAGCGTGTTTGGCGCGGAGCCGCATCCCAACTACAACCGCATCCTGCTGTCACCG
>JBKJKT010000246.1:0-26358 GCA_046597415.1 Ramlibacter sp. | reverse complement strand
ACTTCCACGACGGACGCGAGACCCAGGCGCTGGATGTTGTCGCGCGCGCACGCCAGCGCCCGCGGCGCAAGCTCGGTTGCGATCACGCGCTTGACGCCTCGGCGCGCGAGGATCGCGGCTAACACGCCGGTGCCGGTGCCAATGTCGAATGCGAGGTCGAGCGAAGGAAGCGGCGCGTTGGCCACCAAGTCGAGGTATTCGCCGCGCACCGGAGAGAAAACGCCGTAATGCGCATGAATCCGGTTGGAGGGCGGCGCTCCAAGAGCAGGAACCGCTACGCCCTTCTTGCGCCATTCGTGAGCGCCGACGAGCCCGAGCAATTCGCGCAATGACGTCACGCAGGCCTGGCCGTCGGGTGGCCCCCAGGCCTCCAGGCACGCCTGCCGCAAGTCAGGTGCACGGCGCAATGGAATTGAATAGTCGGCGGCAAGCGGCACCAGCACACTGGCAAGCAGACGCGAGCGATGGCCCTGGGCCTGTCGATGAATATTGAACGACTCGTGTATCGTGGCAGGAGCCGCCTTGTTGCGTGGCTTTCTGTCCGCGCGCCGGCTCATTGCCTGAACCAGGTTGCGCGCATTCTGGAAATCGCCCTGCCACAGCAACTGTGTGCCTTCGCTCGCGAGCCGAACGGCGGCGTCGGCTTTAAGGGTGTCATCGGCCAGGGCGATGCGCTTGGGGGGTGGCAAGCCTGCTTCCGAGCGCCAGCGTGCGGAGCGCGGAGCGCCTTTTGCGTCCGTCCAGTGGACGACGGGCGAATCACTCACGCCGGTGCTTTGTCGCCAGGCATGGCCTTCTTGGCAAGCATGACGCCGCCCAGCACCAGCGCACCAGCAATGATGCCGATCACTGCATTGAGCAGGTTTTCAACCAGCCAGCTGATTGCCGGCAACCCCTGCGCCCAGCTTTCAATCGTGTGCGCAACAACCGGAACCCCGTGAACAAGAATGCCCCCGCCCACCAGGAACATGGCGGCAGTCCCGGCGATCGACAGGAATTTCATGAGCCACGGTGCAGCCTTCACGATGGCGCGCCCGATCGCTTGCACGCCGCTACTGGCAGCCTTAGTCAGGTGAAGTCCGAAATCATCGAGCTTGACGATGCCGGCTACCAGGCCATAGACGCCGATCGTCATGATGAGTGCGATGCCCACCAGCACGCCGACACGGACCGCGAACTCGCTTTGCGCCACGGTCCCCAGCGTGATGGCGATGATCTCGGCCGACAGAATGAAATCGGTGCGAATTGCGCCCTTGATCTTGTCCTTCTCGACCTGCGCCAGGTCCACTTCCGGATTCAGCAGCGCGGCGGTGAGCTCTTCGTGATGCGCGTCGTCTTCCTCCTTGCTGTGCATGATCCGGTGCGCAATCTTCTCGAATCCCTCGTAGCAGAGAAAGGCGCCGCCGATCATCAGAAGCGGCGTCACCGCCCAAGGCGCAAAAGCACTGATCGCGATGGCCGCTGGCACCAGGATCGCCTTGTTGATGAACGAGCCCTTGGCAACCTTCCACACGACGGGCAGTTCCCGGTCGGCTCTGACACCTGAGACCTGCTGGGCATTGAGCGCGAGGTCATCGCCCAGGACGCCGGCCGTCTTCTTGGCCGCGACTTTGGACAAAATGGCAACGTCGTCCAGGATGGTGGCAATGTCGTCGAGTAGCGCGAGCAGGCTGGTGGCCATGGGTAGTCTCTGGTAACTTAGTTCAGCGGCCGCTTGAGCCGGATTTCTTCGAGCTTGACGCCGCCCAGCACCGCCGTGCGAGCCGTGTTGAGTTCGCGCTTGAAGCCGGCGAGTTCAGCAAAGCGCAGCGCGCGCTCGTTGCGCAGGGGAATCCACATCGTGACCTCGATGCAGCCTTCTTCAATGAGGCCTTCCCGCGCCGCGTCCCACAGGGCAAGCCCGGCGCCGGTGCCCCAGGCTTTCGGCTCGACATACAGCGCCCAGATTTCTCCGGTGGTCGGCTTCGACCTGGGGTCGCGCGAGCGGTCGTAGCCCACGAAACCAACCAGCTGCGCGCCGTCCTCGGCGACATGCACCAGGGGCTCCCCATACTCGATGGCGTCGCGCCAGAAGGCGATGCGCTTGGGCATCGGAAGGGTTTGCGCTTCGGGGGCGAGGGCCTCATACGCAGCGTGCGAAGAGCTGGCGTGCACAGTCGCGATGGTTTCGGCGTCCTTGTCGTCCGCAGTGCGGACCTTGTAGCTTGTCATGAGATGTGCGATGAAATGAAGGCGATGATTATCATGCGCCGCGCTGCCCCTGGCGCCCGCGAGCGTCGAATGGCCTCAATCGTTGCCCGTCGTGAAAGGACTGCGCCTGATGTACCTGCCCTCTGCGTCGGGAATCGGCTCGGCTTTGGGATTGGGTTCATGCTCGATCCTGTTGGTGCCGGGGTCTTCGCCCGCTGGCCGTCCCGAATCGGCCACCGCAGGGTCTGCGGGCTTCGGATCCGGATCTGATTTTTTCGGGTTCATGCTTGGCTCCTGGGTAGCTGATCAGCGTATCCGCTGCTCGCACGCGCAACTGTAGGACTGGTGGCATAGTCGAATACATCGTGAAGACATTGTTCGCCGCTCTTGTCACGGCAGCGCCACTCATTGCAGCCGGTGCACCCTCTGCATTCGAAGACTCCATGGCACAGCGCACGCTCGCGTGCACTTCCTGTCACGGCAAGGAAGGGCGTGCAGCGCCCGATGGGTTCTACCCCCGCATCGCCGGAAAGCCCGCAGGCTACCTGTACAACCAGCTGCTCAACTTTCGCGATGGGCGGCGGCACTACGCTCTGATGGGACGCCTGCTCGACCCGCTGTCGCAAAACTACATCCTGGAGATCGCACAGCATTTCAGCGGCCTCGACCTGCCATATCCGCCGCCCGCCCAACCCGATGCACCGCAGGGCGTCCTGCAACGCGGCCAGATGCTTGCCTTGCAGGGCGATGCAAGCGCCAAGGTTCCAGCTTGCGTGCAATGTCACGGCGAAGCACTCACGGGGGTCGCACCCAACACGCCCGGCCTGCTGGGCCTGCCGCGCGACTACCTCAGTGCGCAGCTCGGCGCCTGGAAAGCCGGCCAGCGCCGCGCCCACGCGCCGGACTGCATGGGCGAAATCGCGAGGCAGCTGCGAACTGAAGATGTCAACGCCGTGGCGAGCTGGTTGGCCGCTCAGCCGTTGCCTTCCAACCCCAGGGCGATTGCCAGGCTCGCCAAACCACCGTCCATCCAGTGCGGCAGCGCGATGCTCCCCGCCGGGGGCCAGAAACCATGAGAAAGCTTTTGGCGGTAGTCACCTTTGCGGCGCTTGCCATGGCGGCGCTCGTCCTCTACCTGAACCTTCGCGGCGAAGACAGGATCCACGATGTGCCCCCACTGGTGCCGCCGACGGGCGAGAGCGTTGCACGCGGTGCGTATCTGGTTCGTGCGGGCAATTGCATGGCGTGCCACACCGAGCGCGGCGGCGCTCCGTTTGCGGGTGGCGTGCCCATCGAGACGCCCTTCGGAGCGGTGTTGGCAAGCAACATCACCTCCGACAAGGCGACCGGCATCGGGAACTGGAGCTCCAGTGAATTCTGGCGCGCGATGCACAACGGCCGCAGCAGGGACGGGCGGCTTCTCTATCCGGCCTTTCCGTATCCGAGCTACACGGTCGTCACGCGCGCAGATTCCGATGCGATTCATGCCTACCTGCAAACGGTGCCTGCCGTATCGCGTGTCAACAAGGAGCATCGCCTGCGCTGGCCCTATAGCACGCAGGCGGCGCTGGCGGTCTGGCGCGCTCTTTACTTTTCACCGGAAGTGCACCAGGACGACAGCACCCAGACGGCGCAGTGGAATCGCGGCGCCTATCTGGTCACAGGCCTGGGGCACTGCAGCGCTTGCCACTCCACGCGCAATGCCCTGGGCGCGAGCGACCAGAAAGCCAGTCTCTCCGGCGGCCTCATCCCCATGCAGAACTGGTATGCACCCTCCCTCACGTCAGCTGCCGAGGCGGGCGTGGCCGACTGGGAACCGATGCAGATTGCCAGGCTGCTGCAGACTGGCGTGTCGGATAGAGGTTCGGTGAGCGGTCCGATGGCAGAGGTCGTGCTGAAAAGTACGCAGCACCTTGCGCCGGACGATCTGCGTGCGGTGGCGGTGTACCTCAAGGCTTTGCCGCAGGTAGCGCGTGCCGATGATCAGCCCGGACCGGCCATCACCCCTGCGATGGCGGCGCGGGGCGCCAAGCTCTACGAAGACCACTGCGTTCAATGTCACGGTGCGCGCGGTGAAGGCATACCGGGTGCCTACCCGCCGCTGGCGGGCAACCGCGCAGTGACGATGAAAGTGACAGCCAATCTCGTCCAGATCGTGCTCAACGGCGGCTATGCGCCAGCGACCGAGGGCAACCCAAGGCCTTACGGCATGCCGCCCTTTGCCACGTCGCTGGGCGATGCCGACATCGCAGCCGTGCTGAGCCACATCCGCACTTCCTGGGGCAATGCGGCAGGCGCGGTAAGCGAACTCGCGGTGACTCAACATCGCAGTACCGTAGGCCCCTGACGATGACGCTGCGAGCCGTAAATCTTCCTGCCGATGTGCCCGGCAAACTGTGGCTGGGCGCAATGCCGGGCCGCTTCCAGACGTGGCCGGCCTTTCAGAACGAAGCGCGCGACCATCGACTTTCACTCGTCGTGTGCCTCACGCCGCGCAGCGAAATGACGGAACTTGCTCCCGCTTATTCACAGGCCGTCGGCCAGGGCGAACTATCTTTTCGATGGCTCCATCTGCCGATGCGAAATTTCGGATTACCAGAAGATGTACCGCTTTTTCGACGGGAAGTGCAGCAGATCGCTCAGGCCTTGCGGCGCGGCGATTCGGTGATGCTGCATTGCGCCGCCGGCATTGGGCGTACCGGCAGCACCGCAGCGTGCGTACTGAAAGCGCTCGGCGTCGCCACGCAGGACTCGCTGGCCCGTATTCGCCAGGCGGGGTCCAACCCCGAGAACGCTTTGCAGTCGGGGCTGGTGGATCAGTTCTAGGTGCGGGTCGCGACTTACGCGAAGGGCTTTCCGAACACAAACAACATCGCCACTCCAACACCGATCAGAAAGTTGGCGTCGATGAGCCCGGCGAGCAGGAACATCTTCACTTGCAGTGGCTCCATCATTTCGGGCTGACGCACGGCACCCTCGATGAATCGCCCTCCCATCGTGCCGATGCCGATACAGGCGCCGATGGCGCCGAGCCCCACGATGAGACCGCACGCAATAGCAATCAGGCCGTTGTCACTCATGATGATTTACCTTTCTTGGATCAATGAACTTCTGTTGTCCCGATGGTGCGGGGCAGAAGTCATTGGGGCAATGACGTGGGAGGTAATGGGCTGTCCTGCGGGACCCCATCCGGCATCCATGCGGCCTCTGATCAGGAGCCGCCTTGATTGCGGGTCACGCCCGCAATGAAAGCTGATGGAGCCACCTCGGCCAGCGGCACCATGACGAAGTCGCGTTCCAACATGCGCGGATGCGGAACCGTGAGCCGCTCGCTGTCAATGCGTGCACTGCCATACAAAAGCAGATCAAGATCCAGTGTGCGCGGCGCGTTGCGATACGGCCGCTCGCGGCCCGCTTCGTTTTCGATGCGCTGCAGCTGAAACAGCAACTCGAGCGCTGTGAGCCGTGTCGAAATTTCGGCGACTGCGTTGATGTAATCGGGTCCGCTCGAATCAATCGGCGCAGTTTGATGCAGTGAAGACCTCCGCTCGAGAGTCGTTTGCGGTATCAGTGCAAGCTGACCGAAAGCGTTGCGAACAGCCTGCGCGGCGTCACCCAGGTTGGCACCGAGTGCCACGTAGGCGGTGACGGCATCTCGCATCGACATACAAAGGGTGTTGAAGCGAGTTACTCGGCAGCGCCGGGGCCGTCGCCACCGCCTTGCTCTCCACCCCCACCCGGCTTGCGCCTGCGACGCCTGCGCTTTCTCGGGGCGTCGCCAGTGGCTCCCTCTACACCCTGGCCACCCTGGCCACCCTGGCCACCCTGGCCACCCTGCCCACCATCGCCGGCCACACTGCGCCAAGCGGATTCGCCCCGATCTCCTGCACGCGCCGGCGGATTCGAAGAAGACGGCTCCGCGCCCTCTGCCCCCTCTGCCCTCTCAACCGGACGCGCCGCACGCACCCGACGTTGACCCTTGTGCTGCTCATCGCGCAATTGCGCAACCAGATCCTCACGAACCGCGTCGCTCGCCAGGCTGAACTCCTGCCACCAGTCGGCCAGCAGCACATCGACTTCACCTGTGTCGGCGCGCAGGCGCATGAAATCGAAGGCCGCTCGAAAACGCGGCTGCTCGACCAGGCTGAACGGCGTGGAGCCGGCGCGCTTGTCGAAACGTGGCTGCATCATCCAGATTTCGCGCATGTCCGCGCCCAGCTTGCCGCGCCCGGAAACATCGCCAACCTTCGAGTTGAAAACATCGTCGATCGCATCCTGCAGCGCCGGAAATGCATGCTGCCTGGCAGCCAGCCGCGCGGCCCAGCCATCGCGCACATCGGCCCACAGAACGCAGGCCAGCAGGAAGCTCGGTGCGACAGGCTTGCTCTCCCCCACCCGTCGATCGGTATCCTGCAGCGCCGCCTTGACGAAGGGTTGTTCTGCACGTTCAACCACCAGGTCCAGCAGCGGATAAATCCCGCGCGCCATTCCCAGTTCCTTGAGTTGCTCGATGGTTGCGACGGAATGCCCCGTCTGGAGGAGCTTGAGCATCTCGTCAAAGAGCCGGCTCTGCGGCACGTCAGCCAGGAGCGTCTGGCATTCGATCAGCGGTTGCGCGGTCTTCTTGTCAAGTATGAAGCCGAGTGGATTGAGCTTGGCTGCAAATCGCACCGCTCGAATAACCCGCACAGGGTCTTCGCGGTAACGTGTGAGCGGATCGCCGATCATGCGGATCGTGCGCTTCTTCGCGTCCTTAATGCCATCGTGATAGTCGACGACCGTCTGCGTTTCCGGGTCGTAGTACATCGCGTTGATGGTGAAGTCACGCCGCGTGGCGTCTTCTTCCTGCGGACCCCAGACGTTGTCACGCAGTACACGGCCGGTGGAATCCACGGCGTGCTTCATGCCCGCCAGTTCACTCTTGCTGGTCTTTTCGTTGCCTGCCACCTGCTCGGCAGCTGCGTTGTCCATGTAGGCACGGAAGGTGGAAACCTCTATCACCTCATGCTCGCGGCCCCGGCCATACACGACGTGCACGATGCGAAAGCGCCGGCCGATGATGAAGGCGCGGCGGAACAGTCCCTTGACCTGCTCGGGTGTCGCGCTGGTGGCCACGTCGAAGTCCTTGGGCCGGAGCCCCACCAGCAGGTCGCGCACGGCGCCACCGACGATGTAGGCCTCGAAGCCCGCTTCTTTCAGGGTGTGCACCACGTTCAGCGCGCGCTCGTCAACCAGAGAGGGGTCGATGCCGTGCTCCTGGGGACCTACTTCCTGGCGCTTGCCGAAATAAGGCCGGCCAGCCTTGCCGCCCGGTGTCTTACCGAGCAGTTTGTCGATGAATTTCTTGATCATTTTTTCTGAAAGAGGTCCAGTATGCGCCAGCCACGCTCAGCAGCCGTGCGGCGCAGCCGCTCATCGGGGTTGGTGGCCACGGGGTGATTCACCTTCTCGAGCAGCGCGATGTCGTTGATGGAATCTGAATAAAACGTGGTTTCCACGCTGTCCCAGTTCCAGCCATGTTCAGCCAGCCATTGTTCCACCCTGCTGACCTTGCCTTCCCGCGCCGACGGAATGCCCAGTATTTCGCCAGTGAGCCAGCCGTCATCTCCCCGGGCCAGCTGTACGGCGATCAGCTCATCTACTCCCAGCGCCGTCGCGATCGGGCGGGTGACGAATTCATTGGTCGCGGTGACGATGACCACATGGTCTTGCGCCTGCTGGTGTTTGCGCACCAGTGAAACTGCCTCCTCGCGAATTTCGGGACCGATGACGGTCTCCATGAATTGTGCGTGGGCAGCCTGCGCCTGCACCGGGCCGCGCAGGCGCACCGCTTCAACCGCAAAGCGCACGTAATCGTGGATATCGAGCGTCCCAGCCTTGTACTGCTCGAAGAACTCGTCGTTGCGACGCCGGAATTCCACCGGATCGGTCCAGCCGATGGTTTGCGTGAAGACGCCCCAGGAATAGTCCGAGTCGATGGGCAGCAGCGTGTGGTCGAGGTCGAAAAGGGAAACTCTTGTTTTTGTAAGGCCCATGGCCCCCGATTCTAGGAGGCCAGCCATCACTCGCTTTCCAGCATGGCCTTGATGAGCGGGATCGTGATGGCGCGCTTTGTCTGCAAGGCATAGCCATCGAGTTGCTCCAGCAGTTGCATCAGGCTGCCCAAGTCGCGCGAAAATCGGGTGAGCATGAAGTCCATCACCTCGTCGCCCAGGAACACGCCTCGTGCATCGGCCGCCTGCCGAAGGACGGCGCGGCGTTCAGGTTCGCTCAAAACACTCAATTGGAAGACGTGGCCCCATCCCAGGCGGGTGCGCAGGTCTTCGCGCAGCTTGAGATCGGAAGGTGGAAGTGCCCCTGCAGCCAGCACGCCACGCTGCAGCGATTGCGCGTTCACGAACCAGTTGAAGGCCGCATGCTGCTGTACAGCGGTGTAAAGATGCACATCATCCATCAGCACAACGGCCCATCGATCGTCGAATTCAGGCGGTTCGAGCATCGACGGGTCTAGCCAGCCGACACGAGCACCCTGCTGCCGCAGCGACTCCTGGACGGCCTGCAACAGGTGCGTCTTTCCGCTGGCAGCGTCACCCCACAGATAGGTGGGTACCGGTGACCGTGTCGGGCTGCCCACCCACAGCTGAAGGTGCCGCAACGCTGCGTCGTTCGGTCCGGCAAAGAAGCTCTCGAGCGTGGGTGCACGCGCCAGGCCGATGTCCAGGGCAATCTGCTTCATCATCCGCTATACAGCTTGCTGGCCATGTAG
This sequence comes from Ramlibacter sp., assembly GCA_046597415.1. Classification (GTDB taxonomy): domain Bacteria; phylum Pseudomonadota; class Gammaproteobacteria; order Burkholderiales; family Burkholderiaceae_C; genus Ramlibacter. The sequence continues at coordinate 17,402 of JBKJKT010000246.1, read as the reverse complement.
CTGGAGCGCAGTCGCCTGATCGCCACCAGCAGGACAGCGCTGGCTGGCAATGCAACGAGCACGCCCACAAATCCGAAGACCTGCCCAAACGCAAGCAGCGCAAAGATCACGGCCAGTGGATGAAGGCCGATGCGCTCTCCCACCAGTCGCGGGGTGAGATAGAAGCCTTCGAAGAGCTGCCCCGTGCCGTACACGGCAGCGACCATCACGAGTGCCTTGACCGATGCAAACTGCAGGAGTCCTGCGACCACGGCCAGGATGAGGCCGATTCCAAAACCCACATACGGAACGAACATCGCAAGGCCGGTAAACACGCCGATCGGCAAGGCCAGGTCCAGCCCGAAAAGCGCAAGACCCGTGCTGTAGAAAACCGCCATCGTGATCATCACCAGCAGCTGGCCGCGCAGATATTGCCCGAGGACCCCGTCGGCCTCGGACGCGAAGTCGTCATAAGCCGGCCGCGCGCGCGGGGGCACGAACTCGAGCAGGCGGGCAATGAACTGCTTCCAGTCCAGCAGCAGGTAGAACAGCGCCACCGGGATCAGCACGGCATAACCGATCACAGTGACCGCGACGCCGCCTCCCAGGCGCAGGGATGAAAAGACGGATGCGACCGTGTCCTCGTAGTTGGCGCTCAGATACTTCAGCATCTGCACCTTCACGCTCGCCAGATCCAGAGAGACGCTGATGCCGAACTGCATGAGCCAGGGACGCAGCGATGCATCGAGCTTCTCGAACACGAGCGGCAGCTGGTCCCGCATAAGCGGCAGTTCCTTCGCGACGATAGGGATGACCAGCAGCACCAGGCAAAAGAGCGCGAGGATCAGCAGCAGTTCGACAATGACAACAGCAATGACACGCGGCATGCGTCCCCGGCCGAGGTCGTCGAGCCGATCGACGAGCGGCGTGAGCGCATAGGCGAGCACGGCGGCCACCACGAACGGCGCCAGCACACGTCCGAGGAGGTACAGGGCAGCGAACGCCAGAATCGCGATGGCGGCCCAGGTGGCGGCTCGTCGCTGGCTGTGGGTAAATTGCATGAGGGCCTAAAATGTGCAGCAAATTCTATCGGGCTACACGTGACTGCAACTCCCCTCTCGTACAAAGACGCCGGCGTGGACATCGACGCGGGCGACGCACTCGTCGAGCGCATCAAGCCCCTTGCCAAAAAGACCATGAGGGACGGCGTACTGGCCGGCATTGGCGGCTTCGGCGCGCTCTTCGAAGTGCCCAAGCGGTACAGGGAGCCCGTGCTGGTCAGCGGCACCGATGGCGTGGGCACCAAGCTCAAGCTCGCTTTCGAGTGGAACATGCACGACACCGTGGGTATCGACCTGGTGGCGATGAGCGTCAATGACGTGCTTGTGCAGGGCGCTGAGCCCCTCTTTTTCCTGGATTATTTCGCTTGCGGCAAGCTCGACGTGGACACGGCTGCTGCAGTCATCGGCGGCATTGCACGCGGCTGCGAACTCTCGGGTTGCGCGCTGATCGGCGGCGAGACGGCAGAGATGCCCGGCATGTACCCGGCTGGTGAATACGACCTTGCAGGGTTTGCGGTCGGCGCGGTGGAAAAATCGAAAATCCTCACGGGCAGCGATGTGAAACCCGGGGATGTCGTGTTGGGTCTTGCGTCCAGCGGCGTGCACTCGAACGGGTTTTCGCTGGTGCGCAAGTGCATCGAACGTGGCGGTGCCGATCTTCCAGAGACACTGGATGGACGGCCTTTTCGCGAAGCGGTGATGGAACCCACACGTCTTTACGTCAAAAGCGTGCTTCATGCGATGGCGCAGCACCCGATCAAGGCTCTGGCCCACATCACCGGTGGCGGCCTCCTGGAAAACATCCCACGTGTGCTGCCCGAAGGCATGGCCGCACACCTGAAAAAGGGTAGTTGGCCCCGGTCGGAGCTGTTCGCATGGCTGCAACAAACGGCCGCGATTTCCGATTTCGAGATGAATCGGACATTCAATAACGGCATCGGCATGGTTGCGGTGGTCGATGCGCAGCACGCAGCCGTCGTTGCGTCCGCCCTGCGCGGCCACGGCGAGACGGTGTACGAGATCGGGGTTATCGCAGCGCGCGGGCACGGCGGCGCGGTCGAAGTCAACGCCTGAAGCGTCAGGGCCCCTGGTATTTTTCGCGCCGCAACTGTGCAACCCGCTCGGCGACGACATCGATATCGAGTGCGTCCCTTGCGTGGGCAAGGTAAGTCTCCAGATCGATGACGGCAAGCGCTGTGTGACCCTGCTCAGCATGCGCGAGACCACGATCCCGGAATTCGAACCACGCGTCCGGAAGCAGCACTATCAACCGGTTCTGCACGGCGATCAGTCGCTGCCAGTCTTCCTGAGCCCGATGGATTTCTTTCAGGTTGCGAAGCATCCGGGCGATGATGTCTCGCGCAGGTGCCGCCTGCAGATACAGCCCTAGCGGCACTTCGAATTCATCGACGAGACCGCTACGGCGCTGGTAAGGCTCCAGCCGCTCGGCCAACTCCTCGCGCGAAAGCGACTGGCCGCTGAACGGATCGATCACCACCTGTCCCTTGGGCAGGTTCACCTTGACCATGAAGTGACCCGGAAAACAGACTCCGCGCGCATTCAGGCCGAGCCCACCTGCCAGTTCAATCCAGAGCACGGCCAGTGAAATCTGGATTCCACGGCGCGTGCGCAAGACAACGTTGATGTAGCTGTTGTCCGGGTCGCAATAGTCGTTGACGTTGCCTCCAAAACTCAGGTCCTGGAAGAAGAACTGGTTGAGCATGCGCAAGCGGTGCAGCGGCGCGGCGTCGGCAGGCAGGCGGCGCTTGATGCGCGCGAGCAACTGATCGACATCGCCCAGCACCTGCTGCACGTCAAGGTCCGGGTATTCGTCCTGCGCGATGCTCACCGCCGTTTCGAGCAGCGGAAAATCTTCATCGCTTTGCACCAGCGCACTGAAATACTCCAGTGGCGTTGGCGCAGTCAGGTTGAGCAGCATGTTTCTTTGTAATGGACCAGCCAGCAGGCGTCAAGCCAGGTTGCCGCTTAAACCCCCGTCAACGCGTGACGAATTGCCTGACCTTCAAGCCGGTTGCCCAGAGCGCTGCGAAATAAATCACTGCCGATCCTGCGAGCATGGCTGCCATCAGGCCCACGCGGTGCCAGCGGTTGACGCCCTCACCCGTCCACGCGAATTGCCCTGTCCCCCACATCAGGAACACGGCGAGCAGCGCAGTCGCGGCAATCACCTGCAAGGCGAACTTGCCCCACCCCGCCGAAGGCTTGTAGCTACCCCGCTTCATCAGCCCGCCCAGCAACCAGCCCGCATTGATCAACGCACCGATGCTGATCGACAGGGCAAGCCCTGTATGGCGCAGCCAGGGCACCAGCGCGATGTTCAGCAATTGCGTGACGATGAGAACCACAATCGCTATTCGCACCGGTGTGCGCATGTCCTGGCTCGCGTAGTAGCCCGGTGCCAGCACCTTGATGGCGATCAGTCCAACCAGGCCCGCCCCGTAGGCTGCGAGCGCAAGCGCGACCTGCTGGACGTCAGTCACCTTGAAGGCACCGTAGTGAAACAGCGTCGCGATCAACGGCACATTGAACAGCAGCAACGCCACGGAACTGGGTACTGCGAGGAGCACGACCAGGCGCAGCCCCCAGTCCAGCATGGCTGAGTACCGCACAGGATCGTCTGCGGCCTTCGCGCCGGCGAGCTGCGGCATCAGCACGACCCCGAGCGCCACGCCGAGCATTGCGGTTGGAAACTCCATCAGCCGGCCCGCATAGTCCAGCCAGGTGACGTTCCCCGGGCCGAGCCAGGAAGCGATCTGGGTGTTGATCATCAGCGAAATCTGCGCCACGCCCACCCCCAGAAGCGCAGGGGCCATCATGCCGGCGACCTTTCGAACGCCCGGGTCGGCCCACGCATCGCGCAGGCGGCTCCAGCCCAGGCCGATGCGCGGTAACAGGCCCAGCCGCTTGAGCACCGGGATTTGCACGGCCAGTTGCAAAAACCCGCCCACCATCACCCCAGCCGCCATCGCATAGATGGGCTCGATGCCCATGCTCTTGAACCACGGCGCGCCAAGCCAGGCGGCGGCGATCATGGCGATATTGAGCAGTACCGGCGTCACAGCCGGTAAAGCGAACTTCTTCCAGGTGTTCAGAATGCCCGCTGAAAGCGCGACGAGCGACATGAAGCCGATATAGGGGAACATCCAGCGGGTCATGAAGACGGCCGCTTCAAAGCTCTGCGGGCTTTGCTTGAAACCGCTGGCCAGCGCCAGCACCAGGAGCGGAGCGGCTGCTACACCGATGATGCAGGTGACCAGAAGTGCCCAGGCCAGTACCGTGGCAACGCTATCGATGAGCTTGCGTGTCGCTTCCTCGCCATTGACCTCCTTGGATTCAGCGAGCGCAGGCACGAATGCCTGACTGAACGCGCCCTCACCGAAGAGACGCCTGAAGAGATTGGGGATACGAAAAGCGACGTTGAACGCGTCGGTCATCGCACTCGCGCCAAACGTCGCCGCCATGAGCAGGTCGCGCACCAGGCCCGTCACGCGTGAGGCGAGCGTGAGAAGCGAGACGGTGGAGGCGGCTTTGAAAAGAGACATGGAACAGCAGTGGAGGGCGAGTTTAAGCTGCCGGACTATAATGGTGGGCTTTGCTGGCAACATCCTCAGACACAAGGAACCTTAAACATGGCATCAGCCAAACCCAAGAAAAAGAACCCGCGCCTTGCGTCGGGCCGCAAACGCGCCCGCCAGGACGTGAAGCTCAACGCAGCGAACACATCGCTGCGTTCCAAATACCGCACTGCCGTCAAGAACGTCGAAAAGGCCGTCGCCGCGGGTGACAAGGCCAAGGCAACAGAAGCTTTCGCCAAGGCGCAAAGCATTGTTGACATCGTCGCCGACAAGCAGATCTTCCACAAGAACAAGGCAGCTCGCGACAAGAGCCGCCTCTCCGCCCGGGTCAAGGCCCTGGTGACCGCCGCCGCCTGACGCCTCAGGCAAACAGCCCGGAACCCTGAGGTGATGGGACAGAGCTAAAAGATCTGTCCCGCAAGCTTCAAGGCTCTGCCGTTTGAAACGGGTGCGCTGCCAGCAAAGCAAAAAGCCGTCGAAAGACGGCTTTTTTGCGTTTGAAATCCGAGATCGGTTAACTCAAATCCTGTTTCGCAGCCACTTCGGGAAGCAGGCACGCCTCGCCGACCTCCAGCATGTTGTCCTTGGCGAAATTCAGCACGAAGTCCCAGGCCATCGGTTCAACACTGCGCAATTGGCTATTGACGACCACCGCCTTCACGTCGCCAATCTGCGTTGGAACGCACCAGGGCGAGTAACTCAGGTGGCTGCCCGGCGTGGCGCCGCCCGGGCGAAACGAGCTCATCACGCCGGCGAGACGCTCGGCCCAGTCACTGGGCCGGAATGTTCTGCCGTCCAGGGTGCGGCCCATGATGAAGACTTCTTTGGCGCTGCTCGAAACCATGGGTACAGGTCGGGATTGGAGGACAACTGCGCCGAGGGGATCACCCTCTGTTGCAGTGCACAAGTATTGTATCTTATATAAGACTTGAGACTTCTCGTTCAGGACAGAGAACCCACCGGCAAAGCATGGCTGTGATGCGGAATTGTCATCCACGCGCAGCAAGCCCTGTGCCTAAAATCGGGCCTTGGCGGCTCACTTCGTTGAGCCGATTCATTTTGGGATACGAGAAATCCGGAGAAATCAGATGGCATTCATCGAGGCAGCGTCGCCCCACACCATGAACACCTACGGCCGCGTGCCGATCGCCCTGTCCCACGGTAAGGGCGTGCGAGTCTGGGATGTGAACGGCAAGTCGTATCTCGATGGGCTCGGCGGCATCGCGGTGAACACCCTGGGGCACAACCATCCCAAGCTGGTTCCTGCCTTGCAGGATCAGATCGCCAAAATCATTCACTCCAGCAACTACTACCACGTGCCCAACCAGGAACGGCTGGCCGCCAAGCTGGTTGAGCTGTCTGGCATGACGAACGTGTTTTTTTGCTGTACGGGCCTGGAAGCGAATGAGGGAGCGCTGAAGCTCGCCCGAAAATTCGGTCATGACAAGGGCATTGAACGGCCTGAAATCGTGGTCTACGAAAAAGCGTTCCACGGTCGCAGTATCGCCACGCTTTCCGCTACGGGCAATGCCAAGATCCAGAAGGGGTTTGGCCCGATGGTCGAAGGTTTCATCCGGGTGCCGGTGAACGATATCGAGGCACTCAGGACCGCCACCGAGGGCAACAAGAACGTCGTCGCGGTGTTCTTTGAAACGATCCAGGGCGAAGGCGGCGTCAACCCGATGCGCATCGACTACCTCCAGCAGGTCCGCAAACTGTGTGATGACCGCGACTGGTTGCTGATGATCGACGAGGTCCAGTGCGGCATGGGCCGTACCGGCAAGTGGTTCGCGCATCAGTGGGCCGGGATCGTTCCGGACGTGATGCCGCTGGCAAAGGGCCTGGGTTCGGGCGTTCCAATTGGCGCGGTGGTCGCCGGCCCCAAGGCTGCCAATATCTTCCAGCCTGGTAACCATGGCACCACATTTGGCGGCAATCCGCTGGCGATGCGGGCGGGAATCGAAACCATCACCATCATGGAAGAAGACGGGCTGCTGGAGAACGCCGCTCGTGTTGGGGCACACCTGAAGGGCGCGCTGGCCCGTGAAATCGGCGGCCTGAAAGGCGTGACCGAGATCCGCGGCCAGGGGCTGATGCTCGGTATCGAACTGGCAACGCCCTGCAGCGTGCTCACCCAGCGTGCGGCCGACAAGGGCTTGCTTATCAGCGTCACCGCCGACAACGTCATCCGCCTGGTGCCCCCGCTCATCATGACTGAGGCCGAAGCCGACGAACTGGTATCGATCCTGGCGCCGCTCGTGCGGGAGTTTCTTGCGCAATGACCGCGTCCATCAAGCATTACTTGCAGTTCAGCGATCTTGCGGCCGATGAATACGCATGGATTTTCGAACGGGCGGCGATCATCAAGAAGAAGTTCAAGGCGTACGAGAAATACCACCCGCTGGCCGACCGCACGCTGGCGATGATTTTCGAAAAGGCTTCGACACGCACGCGCGTCAGCTTTGAAGCGGGGATGTACCAGCTCGGCGGAAGCGTCGTGCACCTGACTACCGGGGACAGCCAGCTGGGCCGCGCCGAACCGATCGAAGACAGCGCCAAGGTGATCAGCCGGATGGTCGATCTGGTGATGATCCGCACGTTCGGCCAGGACAAGATCGTTCGCTTCGCGGAGCATTCGCGCGTGCCGGTGATCAACGGGCTCACCAACGAATTCCATCCTTGCCAGATCCTTGCGGACATCTTTACCTATATCGAGCAGCGCGGATCTATCCAGGGCAAGACGGTTGCGTGGGTGGGAGATGGCAATAACATGGCCAACACCTGGTTGCAGGCCGCCGAATTGCTTGGGTTCAAGGTGCATGTAAGCACCCCCAGCGGCTACGAGGTAGATCAGGCCATCGCCGGCCTTCGCAGCAGCGACAGCTACCAGGTTTTCAAGGACCCGATGGATGCGTGCCGCGGCGCGGACCTCGTCACGACCGATGTGTGGACCAGCATGGGCTACGAAGCCGAAAACGAAGCCCGCCGCAAGGCTTTCGTCGACTGGTGCGTGGACACCGAGATGATGGCCGTCGCCAGGCCCGACGCGCTGTTCATGCACTGCCTGCCGGCCCATCGAGGAGAGGAAGTAGAAGCGGATGTCATTGACGGTCCGCAATCCGTCGTGTGGGAAGAAGCCGAAAACCGGATGCACGCCCAAAAAGCGCTGATGGAGTACTTGCTCCTGGGCCGCATCCAGGTCCAGGCATGACCGTTAGCTAGAGGACTGCTCTGGTTCGAAAGGGCACCGAGCCCTCGCGAGCGGCAACCTTGCCCAGTTTCACCAGGCGCGCCTCGACCGAAAACTTCGTGCGACCCAGCAACCTCATCATCGTCTTCACGTCCGTCCCGGCATCGAAGGCCACCGCCAGTGCCAGATCGTCCGCGTCGTTCCAAGGTTTGCCGGCATTGGCAGGCAATTCACGTGGCGCGCGTGCGGGCTTTTCGACCAGCGCCTGCGACACCGCAACGAGCGCCCGGATAACGGGCGGGGCGTTGTAAGGGCTGTCGTCGGGCATGGCTTCGCCGGTCACCGGATGGATGCCCTGCGCGAGCGTGTCGATGATCTGGCGTGCGGCCTGGATTTCCATGAAAGTTCCTCTGATTCTTCGATAACTGGATATATCTACAGTATCTCAAAACCGACAAGACCACGAGGCAACTAACGCACTGAAAACCGCTTCACCATTTCCTTTAGGCCTGAACAATTTGATGCGGCGTTGGGTTAAACCGACACCACACCGCCGCGCGCCAGCGCACACTTTTGGCATGAAACGCATCTGGGACATTTCGCCTCCCGTATCGGCATCGTCTCCCGTGTTTCCCGGGGATACGCCCTACTCGCAGGAGTGGACCGCTACTCTTGCGCCAGATTGCCCCGTCAACGTCAGCCGTATCAATCTGTCCCCGCATGTGGGCGCCCACGCTGACGCGCCCCTGCACTACGACCCGAACGGCGCGCCGATAGGCGAAGTTGACCTGACCGCTTACCTGGGACCGTGCCGGGTGATTCACGCTATTGGCTGCGGTCGGCTGATCGAGTGGACGCACATCGCACACGCCGCACAAGACCTTCCTGCGCGCGTGCTGCTGCGCACCTACGCAAAGATGCCGATCAACGCTTGGGATGCGCAGCTTTCCGCCTATGCCCCCTCTACCATCGAGGCGCTTGCGGCGCGTGGCGTGAAGCTGATTGGCATCGACACAGCCAGCATCGACCCCGCAGAAAGCAAGACGCTGGACAGCCATCAGGTGATTCGGCGACTGGGGCTACGCGTTCTGGAGAACCTGGTGCTCGATGATGTCCCCGAGGGCGACTACGAACTCATCGCCCTTCCCCTGAAACTCATGACTGCGGACGCCTCGCCGGTGCGGGCCGTGCTGCGCGAACTATGACGACACTGCACGACTGCCGCGCGCTCGATGCGCAGGACCCGCTGCGATCCCTGCGCGGGCTCTTCACGATTCCAGATGGCGTGATCTATCTGGATGGCAACTCCCTGGGCGTATTGCCCAGCGCGACACCAGCGCGCATTGCGAAAGCCGTCACCGACGAGTGGGGCCAGGGTTTGATCCGCTCGTGGAACTCCGCAGGCTGGTTCACGCTGCCGCAAAGGGCCGGCGACAAGATCGCGCGAATCGTTGGCGCCTATCCGGGTGAGGTCATCGCTACCGACAGCACCTCCATTAATCTCTACAAGGTGCTGCATGCAGCTCTCTCGATCGCATCCGCCAGCGACGCTTCGCGCAAGGTGATCGTGAGTGAGCGCACCAACTTCCCCACCGATCTCTACATCGCACAGGGTCTCTGCAAGGACCGCGGGTTCACGCTGCGGCTGGTGGAGGCGCACGAGATCGAAATTGCGCTTCAGAGCGATGTCGCGGTGCTGATGCTCACGCATGTGAACTACCGCACCGGCGCCATGCACGACATGAAAGCGATCACGGCGGCTGCGCATGCCGCCGGCGTGCTTGCCGTCTGGGATCTCGCGCACAGCGCAGGTGCAGTGCCGGTGAACCTGCATGAATCAAACGCCGACTTCGCCATCGGCTGCGGCTACAAATACCTCAACGGTGGACCCGGCGCGCCCGCGTTTGCATGGGTGCATCCACGCCATGTCGACCGATTCGTGCAGCCGTTATCCGGATGGTGGGGTCATGCAGCGCCGTTCGAATTCACGCCCGGCTATCGGCCCGCACAGGGCATTTCGCGCTACCTCTGCGGCACTCAGCCGATCCTGAGTATGACGGCGCTCGATTGCGGCCTCGATACGCTGCTCGCGGCCGAGCCGATGGGGGGCATGTCTGCCCTGCGCGCAAAATCGCTGGCACTCACTGATCTGTTCATCGAGCTGGTCGAAGAGCGCTGCGCCGCTCATGGTCTTTCGCTGGTGACGCCGCGCGACCATGCCAGTCGTGGATCCCAGGTTTGCCTGTCCCGCGAGGAAGGCGCGTTCGCCATTGTGCAGGCACTTATCGCGCGCGGCGTGATCGGCGATTACCGCGCTGCCGACACGACCAGCGGCATCACGGGCGACATCCTGCGTTTCGGATTCACGCCGCTCTACATCGGCTATGAAGACACCTGGAACGCGGTGGAGCATTTGCGCCAGGTGCTGGCCCTGCGCGAATGGCAACGCCCCGAATTCAACCAGCGCAACCCGGTGACCTGAACATGGAAGCGAAACCTGACACCCCGGAATCCATCGTCCATCAGGAGGGTGCGCAACTGGATTTCAGCCAGTCGATGAGTTATGGCGACTATCTGCAGCTCGACGCGATTCTCTCGGCGCAAAAGCCCCTCTCGCCCGATCACAACGAGATGCTCTTCATCATCCAGCACCAGACCAGCGAACTGTGGATGAAGCTGATGCTGCACGAGCTGAAGGCCGCGATGTCGGCGGTTGCGCGCGACGAACTCGGCGCCGCGTTCAAGATGCTCGCACGCGTCTCGCGAATCATGGAGCAACTGGTGCACGCGTGGGATGTGCTGGCCACGATGACGCCGCCCGAGTACAGCGCCATCAGGCCTTACCTCGGCGCGTCTAGCGGGTTTCAGAGCGCGCAGTACCGCTGTATTGAATTCGCCCTGGGCAACAAGAACGCCGCGATGCTCAAGCCTCACGAGCATCGCCCTGAGCTGCTCGCGCAGGTGAAGCAAGCCTGGGAGTCACCTTCGCTGTATGACGAGGCGCTGCGCCTTCTGGCAGCGCGCGGCCTCGCGGTGCCGGCGTCCCATACCCAGCGTGACTGGACGCAGCCGTACGTCGCCAACGACGAGGTCGAGCGAGCGTGGCTCGTCGTCTATCGCGACCCCCGGCATCACTGGGATCTCTATCAGCTCGGAGAAGAGCTTACCGACCTCGAAGACGCGTTTCGCCTCTGGCGATTCCGGCATGTGACGACGGTGGAGCGCATCATCGGATTCAAGCGGGGCACCGGCGGCACCGGGGGCGTGAGTTACCTGCGCAAGATGCTGGATGTGGTGCTGTTCCCGGAAATCTGGCGGCTGCGCACGAGCTTGTAAACGCGACGTGTGGCGCTACACCGTATAGAGCCACGGCTGGTCGAGCAGCCGCTCGCCCAGCAGGCGCATCGATACATCGCGCCCCCACCGCACGATGCCCGTCGAATGAAAGATGCGGCCATTGCGGCGCGCCCGGGACTGCACCCGCGCAACGCGTTGCCACCGGTTCAGGGCGTATCGGGCGAGCGCGAGCGGCACCTCGATCTCGGCGCCTTCCACCATCGCCAGACACCGGCCCAGTTCAGCCGCGTCCTCGATCGCCATGGCTGCGCCTTGCGCGAGATAGGGACGCATCGGATGTGCAGCGTCACCCGAAAGTGCGATGCGTCCCTTCGCCATGCACTGCGGCCCTCGCAAGGGGGCGCGGTCGTGTAGCGTCCACAGACGCCAGTTGTCCAGCGCATGAACCAGTTCATTGAGCGGCGCGCACATCGGCCCCATCGCACGGTGCAGATCACTGACTGCACCCGTCTGGTCCCAATCAGTTGCCGCGCCGTATCCTCTGCCTTGAACGATCGCGACCGCATTGAGCATCTCGCCACCGCGCACGGGATAGGCAACGAAATGCAGGCGAGGACCGAGCCACACGTTGATGTCGCAACTGCGCAATCCAGCGGGCAACCGGGACTGCGCCGACAGCGCCCGCCAGGCGACATGCCCGGTCGCCAGCGGCGGTCCATCGGAGATCACCGCGCCCCGGACGGCGCTCCAAAGACCGTCGGCGCCAACCAGCGCATCGCACTCCACTTCGCGCATGACCTCATCGACACCTGTCACGCTTGCCAGCACGGCATTGGCGTCTTCTCGCACTGCTGCGACGCGCTTTCCGGTCTGCGGCTGGACACCCATGTCACGGGCTGCATGCAACAAGATGCCTTGCAGGTCGGCCCGATGGATGGTGGCGTACGGCGCACCGTACCGCTGCGAAAAATCGGAGAGCTGCATTGACGCCAACAGCTGGCCCGTTGCCGCGCTGCTCACATTGAGCCGCGCAGGAAACGAGGCTGCGCTGGTCAACGCGTTCTGAAGGCCCCATGAATGGAGCACCCGCATTGCGTTGGGGCCGAGCTGTATGCCCGCGCCGACCTCGCTCAATTCATGGGCCTGCTCGAACAGGCGCGGCCCCCAGCCCGCCCGGGCACAAGCCAGCGCCGCTGCGAGTCCGCCGATGCCACCACCCGCGATAAGCAGTTGTTGAGACATGAGGCGACTAACCTTGGTGCCGACCTGCGATCCCGGCCACGAAATCAGCCACCAATGGCTGCGGAATCGAAACCGCGCAGCACGTCGATCGAACTGTTTCCGTCCGAACCCATGAGTGCGATGTCTCCGAATGTGCTCACGGTCAACGCATTGGCTTCGGGAGCAGCTGTGCAAGCAGGAATTTCGATTTCAGGCACCTGATGTGGAAAGGGGATCAATATCGCTATGCATTGTTGCGCGAAAGCCTATGACCGGGTAAATCGCGCAGCGTTCATGTTCACAACTTTCAACACGGTGTGCGCCATTGCCGCCGGAACGCCGCAGTCTTTCGTGAATACCGCAAGCCATGCCACCCGGTCACAAACGCTCTCGATGCTTGCGCGAGCATCTGCATCAGGGATATCTGCAGCCTTGGCAAGTACCAGCAAATCCTGGATGCCGGGATCCCTGCCGTTTCCCATCACATCAGTTTGATGTTCGCCCCGAGGCCCAGAAGAGTAGGTCAGATCGAACGCAGGCGACAGCATCCACTGCATGTCCGCATTCATGCGAAAAGCGAAATTCTTGACGTGGTCATCCCGGTTGTTGAACACGACGTTGAAAATACAGCGTTGGAATAACTTCAGGACTTCCCTACGGTCGCGCGTCACGAGACCAGTGACTTGCAACAACTGCAGGTAGCCCACTTGCGGCACCCTGAAATCCGCGTGCAACGCACCTGCGGCAGAGAGCACCGGCACTCTCACTCCGTTGACGCGATCGAAGCGCTGCACGCCAAAAGCTGCGTGTTCACGGGAGATTTCAAACAAGGCCGAAGGGGGAATGTCGATGCCGCACGCGCTCGCGAGCATGGCATACGCCTGCTCGAGCGCACACACCTCCTTGCGCTCGCCCCGGGCCGGAAACTTCACCAGCCAGGGCTCGCCTGTGGCTGCCCGATCGGTGCTTGCCTTGCGCCTTGCGGCGTCGAATTGCACCAGCGCTTTGGGCCGTGCGCCTTGCGGAGATCCGCCAACAACCAGCAATGCGCCCAGCACTTCGGTATCCCTGCCCTCCATGACGTCATGTGCGGCTTGCGCGATCTCAATCAGTTGCAGATCGGCATTCTCCAGGGGGTCATCGATGGCAGGCTCGAATGAAAGCGCGCCCATGGCACCGTCACCAATATAGGCCAGCCGTTCGAGCGCAGAAACAGCATTTCGATCGCGGCCCGCGCGCTCAAAGGCACGGTCCATGAGAAGGCGGCCCCATCCATCCGGCAGTGCATCTGCAATGAAGCCCGGCAGCTTGTCCATGCATTCGGGGAAGCCCTGCTGAACCCCGGGCACAAGCTTGACCCTGAGCGGTGAAAACTCGACTCCTCGGCGAAGGGCCTCCTGCGAATATTCAAAGAAGATCGCGCCCTGACGCTGCGCAAGGGTCCCGAGCAACCAGTCCTGCCCCCAGCCGCGAAATTGCACGGAGAGTTTCTTCACAGCACGCGCTTTTTCCTGGACCGAACACGTTTTTGTGATTGGTCGAGTCGCTCCAGGTCGGCCAGGCTTATCGGCGCTTTCCACTCGAAGCAACCCTGCAGGTCACCAATGACCCCAAGACACCGGGCAACATTGAGCAGCGTCAGCATTCGCACGTCTTCGCCGGCTTCAAGCCGCTTGAGGGCGCCTGTTGAAATCCCGGCGCGCTGCGCCACTTCTTCCTGCAGCAGGTTTTGCCCCAGGCGTTGACGCTTCAAGCGTCCGCCGAGCTCTTGCAATGCCTGCGTCGACGTTGCAAGTTCAAATTCCATAAAAGTCCGAATTCAGATCCATAACGCCATTTTATGGCATTACCAGTCCATATGATGTCCGTAAAACTCTTTTTTCTTCAGGCCAGCAACTGCCTTAGTACGAACGGCAGGATACCGCCATGGCGGTAGTAGTCCCCCTCAATCGGCGTGTCAATTCGCAAGCGGCATGAGATCTTCTCGATCGTCCCGTCGGTGCGGTGAATGACTACCTGGGCAATGCTTTGCGGTTTCAGGTCGGGGGCAGGAATCACATCCACCGTCTCACTGCCATCCAGCCGCAGCGATTGCCAGGTGTCGCTCCCCAGGAACTGCAGCGGCAGCACGCCCATGCCCACCAGGTTGCTACGGTGAATTCGCTCGAAACTTCTCGCGATCACCGCCTTGATGCCCAGCAGCTGCGTGCCCTTGGCGGCCCAATCGCGTGACGAGCCGGTTCCATATTCCTCGCCTGCAAATACCACCGTCGCCCGGCTCTGTGCCACGTACTTCATCGCTGCGTCGTAGATGAACATCTTTTCTGTGCTGCCGTCTTCACCGCGAAAGAGGGTGACGCCGCCTTCTTCACGCGAACCGTCTGGCAATTCCGGGATCATCAGATTCTTGATGCGCACGTTGGCGAAGGTGCCGCGCATCATCACTTCATGATTGCCCCGGCGCGCGCCGTAACTGTTGAAGTCGGCCTTGCCCACGCCATTGGCGATCAGCCACTGGCCGGCCGGTGAACTCTCCTTGATGGCGCCGGCGGGCGAGATGTGGTCGGTCGTGATCGAGTCGCCGAACATCGCCATGATTCGCGCATTCATCACGGGCTCTGCAGCCGAGTCCGAGGGCGGCTCCATACGGAAATCCTGGAAAAACGGTGGCTCGGCAATGTAGGTGCTGGTGGGCCACGAGTAAGCGTCGCCGGTCACCCCGCGAATCTTTTGCCACAGCGCCCCGGGCTCGGTCTTGACCTTGGCGTAGTTGTCGCGAAATGCCTTGCCCTTCATGGCCGTGCTCATCAGCGCATGGATCTCGTCGCTGGTGGGCCAGATATCGCCCAGATACACGTCGCGCCCCTTGTTTCCTTTGCCGACAGGCTCCGTCATCAGGTCGCGCAGCACGGTGCCGGCGATGGCGTAGGCCACCACCAGCGGAGGACTCGCTAGGAAGTTGGCCTTGAGGTTGGGATGGATGCGCGCCTCGAAATTGCGGTTGCCCGACAGCACGGCAGCGCACACGAGATCGCTCTTGCTGATGGCCTCGTTGATCTCCGGTGTCAGGTCGCCCGCATTGCCGATGCATGTCGTGCAGCCATAGCCGGCGAGCGCAAACCCGAGCTTTTCAAGATACGGCAACAGGCCCGTTTCGGTGAGGTACTCGGTGACGATCCGCGAGCCGGGCGCCAGCGAAGTCTTCACATGAGGCTTGACGCGCAGGCCTGCTTCCACTGCCTTCTTCGCCAGCAGACCTGCCGCCAGCATCACGCCCGGGTTGGATGTATTCGTGCAACTTGTGATGGCGGCGATCAACACATCGCCGTTGCCAATGGTGATGTCTTCCACGCTGATCTTCGGCGGCGGGGCTTCAGACAGGGCCGAAGCCAGTGTGGGCTTGTTGGCCTCCATCTCCTGCACGAAACGGGGGGCCGCCGGTGGCGTCGGGGGGTTGGATGGCAGCTTCGTATCGAGCGTTTCTCCGCTGGGGCGCACGAGGTGCCGGGTCAGCAGCACATCCGCCGACTGGTTGAATCCGTTTTCGGATGACGGACGCGAGAACAGCGTTGCAAACTGGCTCGCCACCTTGCCCAGTTCGATGCGGTCCTGCGGGCGTTTGGGCCCTGCAAGACTGGGCGTGACCTGGCCGAGGTCGAGCTTGACGATCTGCGAATACTCGATGTCACCCGCCATCGGAACGCCGAACATGCCCTGCGCGCGAAAGTAGGCCTCGAACGCCTCGATCTCATCGTTAGTGCGTCCGGTTCCGCGAAAGTACTCGATCGTGCGCTCATCCACCGGAAAGAACCCCATCGTCGCCCCGTACTCCGGGGCCATGTTGGCAATGGTTGCGCGATCAGGCAAGGCGAGCGTACGGGTGCCGGGACCGAAGAACTCGACGAACTTCCCGACCACTTTTTCCTTGCGCAGTATCTCCGTCACGGTCAGCACCAGATCGGTGGCTGTGCAGCCTTCGCGCAGTTGCCCCGTGAGTTCAAAGCCGACCACATCGGGGGTCAACATATAGACCGGCTGACCCAGCATGGCCGCTTCGGCCTCGATGCCGCCGACACCCCAGCCCACGACCCCTATCCCGTTGATCATCGTGGTGTGGCTGTCGGTTCCAACCAGGGTATCGGGGTAGTAAGTGCCATCAGCCCCCTTGAACACGCCGCGAGCAAGGTATTCGAGGTTGACCTGATGCACGATGCCAAAGCCCGGTGGCACCACGCCAAACGTGTCGAAAGCCTGCATGCCCCATTTCATGAATTCGTAGCGCTCACGGTTGCGCTGAAACTCGAGCTTCATGTTCAGGTCGATGGAATTTTTCTTGCCGTAATGGTCCACCATGATGGAGTGATCGACCACCAGATCGACCGGCACGAGCGGCTCTATCGCCCCCGCCCTGCGGCCCAGCCGGGCGGCGACGCTGCGCATGGCGGCGAGGTCGGCGAGCAGCGGCACGCCTGTGAAATCCTGCAGCACCACGCGCGCGACAACGAACGGAATCTCATCCGTGCGATCGGCGTTCGGAAACCAGTTGGCGACCTGCCGGACATGATCGGCGTGGACTTTGTTGCCGTCGCAATTGCGAAGAACCGATTCCAGCACGATGCGCATGCACACCGGAAGGCGGCTGACCTTGGGAAACTCGCGGGCAAGCGCCGGGAGCGAGAAAAGCCGCCCGGATCTGCCGGAAGCGGTCTTGAAGGTTTCTAGCGTATTGGCGAACGCGTGCTGCATATGGACCCCCGGGTAGTTGCTCTCGCTGCCATTGTGCAGCGTCAGGAGTGCCCGCGGCGTAGGTTGGGTTCGCGTCCGGCGCCGCGGCGTCCGGCCTCAACCCGCCTGCGGCAGGTAGCGCACGGCCAGGACGCCTTCGATGGTGCGCAAGGCCGATAACACGCCATCGCCCACGGCGCTATCCACATCCACCACCGTGTAGGCCATGTCGCCGCGCGACTTGTTGACCATGGTATGGATATTCAAGCCCGCCTGGGCCATCGCAGTGGAAATCTGGCCGAGCATGTTCGGCACGTTGGCATTGGCAATTGC
>JBKJKT010000170.1:0-5688 GCA_046597415.1 Ramlibacter sp. | reverse complement strand
GTCGTCAACCCCCCCGCGAGCAGGGCTTCCGGGTGGCCGGGACGCGTTGGTGCCGCCGTCTTCGAGGTGCTGCCATTTCACCCAGCCGATGGCGTTGTCCTGGCAGTACGCGTTGTTGTTGCCTTGCTGGCTGTTGCCCATCTCGTCGCCCGCCAGCAGTTGCGGCGTGCCTTGAGCCAGGAACAGGCTGGCGAGCAGGGCGCGCCGCCAGGCCCCTCGCAGCCGCTGCACTGTGGGGTCTTCGCTTGGGCCTTCAACCCCCGCATTGGCGCTGTGGTTGTTGCCATGGCCGTCGCGGTTTTCTTCACCGTTCGCCTCGTTGTGCCGGCCCCGGTACGCGGTGACATCGGCGAGCGTGAAGCCGTCGTGCGCGGTGATGAGGTTGATACCCGCGAGCGGGCTGCGCCCGGCACCCGCGAACAGATCGTCGGACCCGGTCATGCGCCGCGCCATTTCACCCGGTGTGCATTCGTGCCCTAGCCAGTACATGCGTGCCACGTCGCGGAATCGGTCGTTCCATTCCTGCCACCCGCGCGGGAATGCGCCGACCTGGTAGCCACCCGGCGCGACGTCCCACGGCTCGGCAACCAGCCGCACGCGCGCCAGCACGGGGTCTTGCGCTATTGCCGTCAGCAGCGCCGAGCGTGGATTGAACTGGTGATGCAGCGCGCTGTCCCGGCCCAGAGTGGCGGCCAGGTCGAAGCGAAATCCGTCGACGCCGAAGGCCTGGACCCACCAGCGAAGGCTGTCGAGCACGAACTGAACCGTGCGCGGTTCGCTGGCATTGAGCGTGTTGCCGCAGCCGGTGAAATTGAGGTAGTGCCCGTTCCCGTCGAGCAGATACGTTCCGCGGTTGTCGAGACCGCGCCAGCTGAGGGTGGGCCCGCCTTCGCCGCTCTCGGCCGTGTGGTTGTAGACCACGTCCAGAATCACTTCAAGGCCGCTTCGATGCAGACGATCGACCATGCCCCTGAATTCGTCACGCAGGTCCTGCCCTGATTCGGGAGCACTCGCCAAGGCCGGATCAGGACAGAAAAACCCCAGCGTGTTGTAGCCCCAGTAATTGACCAGATCCAGGCCGAGCAGATGCTTTTCGTCGACGTGTAATTGCACCGGAAGCAGGCACAGCGTGGTGATGCCGAGCCTGCGGTAGTGCGCGAGCATGGCGTCGCTGACGAGTCCCGCATAGGTGCCGCGCAGATGCTCGGAAACTTGATGATTCAGGCGCGTCAGGCCCTTGACGTGCGCTTCGTAGAGGATTGTCCGGTCGCGCGGAATGTCGGCAGCGGGCGCGATGGCTGCGCCACTGGCCAGTTCGCGCTCCAGATCGACAACGCGTGCCTTGGGCATCCGCCAGGCGTTGTCTTCGCCATCGGGCTGCTGCTGGCCCGCAGCGTCGATCACGAAATCAAGCTCCAGCGAAAGTCCGCGCGTGCTGCCCAAGATCTCGCGAGCATACGGATCGATCAGCAGTTTGGCCGGATTGAAACGCAGGCCCGTCGCTGGCTGCCAGGGGCCGTCGGCACGCAAGCCATACAACTGGCCGGCACGAACACCCGAAAGAAATCCGTGCCACACGCCTTCGCTCTGGGCCGCAAGTGTGATGCGCGCGGTTTCCGGGCCGTCATGGCGATCGAACAGGCAGCAGTGCAGGGCGGTCGCGTGGGGTGCGAATACCGCCAGATTGACGCCGTGCTGCCCCTGCCAGGTGGCTGGCGAGGCGCCCAGGGGAAACGGCCGGCCCGGCAGGCAAGTGCGCACGGGCAAGGCGCTCATGCAATGGTCCCGGATTCCAGCCACAACACGGCCAATGGCGGCAACGTGAGGCTGATCGATTGCTCCTCGCCATGGGCCGGAACTGCGTCGGCGTGTACCTGCCCCAGGTTGCCCATTCCGCTGCCGCCGTAGTGCGCGGAATCGGTGTTGAGGCATTCTTTCCAGAACCCGCCGCGGGGCACGCCGATTCGAAAGCCGTAGCGGGGCACGGGCGTCAGGTTGCACACCACCAGAACATTCTGACCCGCCTGGCCCGAGTGGCGCATGAAGGCATACACCGAGAGCTCACGCGCGTTCGCTTCTACCCAGGAGAATCCTGCGGGTTCATCGTCAAGCACATGGAGCGCCGGATGGCTGCGATAGAGCCTGTTCAAGTCGCGCACCAGCCGCTGCACACCGGCGTGGCCTTCATCGTGCAGCAGACCCCATTCGAGTTCGCCATCGTGATTCCATTCCCCGCGCTGGCCGAACTCGCAGCCCATGAACAGCAGTTTGCGTCCGGGCTGCGCATACATCAACGCGAACAGGGCCTTGAGGTTGGCCAGCTTCTGCCACTGGTCGCCCGGCATCCGCGCGTACAGCGAGCCCTTGCCGTGAACAACCTCATCGTGCGAGAGGGGCAGGATGAAATGCTCGCTGTAGGCGTACATCATCATGAAGCTGAGCTGATCGTGATGGTGCTGGCGATGCACGGGGTCCAGCGCGAAGTACGCCAGCGTATCGTGCATCCATCCCATGTTCCATTTGTAATGAAAGCCGAGCCCATGGTCCCAGGGTGCGCGGGTGACTCCGGGGAAAGCCGTGGACTCCTCTGCCATGAGGGCCGCGCCCGGTGCCTCCTCGCCTACGACCCGGTTGACCTCACGCAGAAAATCGATGGCTTCCAGGTTCTCGCGGCCCCCATGCTGGTTGGGAACCCATTCGCCAACGCTTCGGCTGTAGTCGCGGTACAGCATGGATGCGACCGCATCGACGCGCAGCGCGTCAACGCCGTAGCGCTCGATCCAGAACAGGGCGTTTCCTGCGAGGAAATTGCGCACTTCGTTGCGTCCGTAGTTGTAGATCAGCGTCTTCCAGTCGCGGTGGAATCCTTCGCGCGGATCGGCGTGTTCGTATAACGCCGAGCCGTCAAAGCGCACAAGGCCGTGAGCGTCGTCCGGGAAGTGGCCGGGCACCCAGTCCAGCACGAGTTGCAGCCCTGCCGCATGCACGGCGGCCACGAAGCGGCGAAACGCTGCTGGCGAGCCATAGCGCGCCGTCGGCGCGAAGAGCCCGGTGGGCTGGTATCCCCACGAGCCATAAAACGGATGCTCGTGGACTGGCAACAGCTCGATGTGCGTGAAGCCCATATCTGCCACATAAGGCACCAGTTGCGAGGCCAGGTCATCCCAGTCGGGGAGAGTGCCATTCGGACGACGCCATGAGCCGGCATGCACTTCGTAGATGCTGATAGCGGCTGCGCGGTCGTTGGCTGCGCGGCGCGACTCGGCGCGGCCCAGGACGGCGTCGGGCAGGTCCAGCACCTGCGAAGCATGGCCAGGATGGAGCTCAGCACCGAGCGCGTACGGATCGCTCTTGAGCTGCCGATGACCGTCGGCGCCCCGCACATCGAACTTGTAGAGAGCGCCCTTTTCAAGCCCGGGGATAAAAATCTCCCAGATGCCACATTCGCGGCGAAGGCGCATCGGGTGACCTCGGCTGTTCCAGAGGTTGAAATCTCCGGCGAGCCCGACCTGCTGCGCGTTGGGTGCCCATACGGCAAAGGCGACGCCTTCAACGCCTTCAAGCGCAGTGGGATGAGCACCCAGTCGCTCCCAGGGCCGCAAGTGCCGTCCCTCGTTCAGCAGCCAGATGTCGGTCTCGCCGAGCCATGGTCCAAAGCGGTAGGGGTCGTCGATGACGCGCTGGCCCAATGATGAGTCCACACGCATGAGATAGTTATCGCGGCTGGAAAGAGGCACGTCTGCGGCGAACAGGCCGCTATGGCCGACTCGATGAAGAGCCCCCAGGAGTGAGCGCTTGTCCCTCGAAATTACCGTGACCGCCTCGCTCCCCGGCTGATAGGTCCTTAGTCGGAACGTCCGGCTTGCGTCGCCCCGCAGATGCGGGCCAAGCACCGCGAATGGATCGGCGCAATTGCCACTTTCCAGCGCGTGCGCCAGTTCAAGTTCAGTAGGGTCGATCGAGGCGAGGGGCATGCTGCTGGGCGCTGGCTTGGAACTGTCTGGCATTCGGGTCATTTCTGTTGCGGCCATTGTGCCAACTTGGGCACCTGTCGTGGGCTCGCCTGGATTTGAGATTTCCCGTAAGAACGCCTGCAGCGGCGTCACTCGCTGCAAGGTAAAGTGTTTGGGGCCTGCACGGATGCCTGTCGATTCGGCATGGCCCGGATCGTCGTATGCGAGTGGGCAAACGGTTGCCCCGATTCCTTTGAGGAGAACCCTATGCGATTCATGGTGATGGTGAAAGCAACCAGTGACAGTGAGGCCGGCGTCATGCCCACGGAGGATGAGTTCACCCAGATGGGCGCCTTTAACGAGCAGCTGGTTCACGCCGGCGTGATGGAGGCGGGCGAAGGACTGCACCCGAGTTCGCGAGGCGCGCGGGTCGCGTTCTCAGGCAAGGACAGGCGCGTGATAGACGGTCCATTCACTGAGACAAAGGAGCTCGTGGCCGGCTTCTGGATCTGGAACTGCGCTTCGCTCCAGGAGGCAATCGAGTGGGTCAGGAAGTGCCCCAACCCGATGCGTAGCGATTCTGAAATCGAGATCCGGCAGGTCTTTTCAGCCGAGGACTTCGGCGACGCTCTCACACCCGAGCTACGCGAGCAGGAGGAGCGACTGCGCAGGGAAGTGCAGGCGCGCGGGGATTAATTCATGGCGATGCTTGGCGACGCTGCGCTCGCGATGTGGTGGGACATGGCGCATGACCGGCGCGCCGTGTTCGAGCACTGGCACACGCACGAACACTATCCCGAGCGTCTTGCCATTCCGGGCTTTCGTCGCGCCAGCCGTTGGCGCGACGCGTCGGGTGGCGAAGGCATCTTCCAGCTCTACGAGCTTGAAGGTCACGAAGTTCTTTCATCGGCGGCCTATCTGGCACGCCTCAACGCGCCTACGCCGTGGTCAACGCGGATGATGCCGCACCACCGCAACATGGTGCGCAGCCAATGCAACGTGCTTGCCTCGTATGGGGGCGTGACCGCGCGCAATGCCATCACCATCCGGTTATCGCCCGCTGACAAGGAAGGGCAGAGGTTGCTGGGCGGCCTGCGGCCGCTGCTGGAGGAATTGCCGCAGCGTGCAGGCGTGGGGGGCGCACACCTTCTCAAGCACTGCCCCCCACAGATTGCAGCGACGGCCGAGCAAAAGATTCCCGGCGGCGACTCGAACGCCGACTGGGTGATTCTGATCTTCGGCTACGAGCTTGAAACGCTCGATGACATTGCTGGAGGTGAACTGGGAACGTCGAATCTGCTGGCGCTTGGCGCTGCGCCTGTTGCGAAGTACGGTCGTTTCCAGCTGTCGTATTCGGCCACAGCGGCGGACATTGGGTGAGAGCATCTTCCAGCCGTTTCGTAGCATCTGAAATATCGGTGCCTATCCTTTCGTTCGCCGAAACTCGTGGAGTCCTGAAAAAATTCTCGGCGGCGGCCATGGAGAACGTAGCGCGACTGATGGCGCAGAGCAGGTAGCACTCTTCGGCGCGAGTGCCACACCCAAGGCGATGACTGACCCACCGCGGGACCACATCGTCAGTTACAGGCCCGCGATCATTTGCCAACACCCACACCCAGCGTCCTCGATCTGGTCGACCAGAAAGGGCTGCTGCGCGCCAGCGATCTGGACGCCATCGATGCGCCCCGGGTCGTACTGACGCGCCTGACCGCCGCCGGTCGGCTGGAGCGAATTG
>JBKJKT010000051.1:0-6632 GCA_046597415.1 Ramlibacter sp. | reverse complement strand
AACATGCTGATCGCGGGACGGAGTGCCGGACCAGCTCACCCCGGAGGAGGAGGGGACTCAGAGGAGTCGGGGTGATTGACGTTCAGTAAAACTCAACAGATTGGGTGAGCTCTGTAGGACGTCTTCCACACGCGGCGCAAGACTTTGGCGGTACTTGGTTGCCGAGGTCCTTGAAGTCATGGATTGCAAATCGAGTCCGCAACGACAGCGAGATGCCAGCCAGCCAATCTCAGCCCGCGCGATAGAAAATGTAGTCGGCCTGGTATTTCACGATGCCCTTGGTGCCCATCGTGCTGCCCGTGCAAGCCATCGAGGGGGCGATGCCGCCCTGCGTTGCGACGCGCTGTATGTAGGTTGTGCCCATCATTGCGCCATTGCCCATCGCGGGATTGGCTTTCACGAGTTGCATCGGAATGCTGCCGGCACCTGCTGGCGCAACGGCAAGTTGGGTGGCTGTGACTTTGCTGCCGTCCATGGCTTCCCAGGTGGCGGGCGGACCGAAGTAGCGGCCGACCTGCTTTCCGCTGCGGTCCATCAGCTTGGCATCGGGACCGACAAAGACCCACTCGTACTGTCCGGCCATGTCGGCCTTCGCGCGGCATTCGTACGTGATCTCACCGATGCCCACCGTTTCCAGCGCGACGCGATTTCCGGCGGGTACCTGCACGGTAGCGGGCAGCATGCGCTGGTCATAAGACCTCGACATCATGCCGCCAGAGGCGCAGGCCGAGAGCAGGGCGGCGGTTGCAATGGTTGCGACTACAAACGGAAGGCGTGTCATGGTGGGTCCTTTTGGGTTGTTACACAGCTTGTACGGACCGCACCGTGTTTTGGTTTCAGGAAAAGTTCACACTGCCTTGAAAAGATGTGCGTACATTCCAACTGACGGCCAGTTTTTTTACGGCTGAGCAGAGACACCTGCAGCTTCCCCCCGAATCACGTGCCGGATTCAATCAGATGAGGTGATCAGCCCTCGGCGATGCGCCGCGCAGGTAAATGACGGTGCCTTCATCGCTGGAGCTCTCGCAGTCGAGCACGTCGCAGGGCACGCGGTGGAAACTGCCTGCAGGCAACAGATGCCCACCCAGCTTGAGCGTGCCTTCCAGCACGACGCATTCTTCGTCGACGGGGTGGCGGTGAGCGGGCAACACCGCGCCGGGCTCGAACTTCAGCAGGTACGACATCACGCCGTCATGCACCGCAAGCACCTTGCGTGTGATGCCGGGGCCAAATGGATGCCAGCTTCCGTCATCGGGTTTGATCACGACATGATGCCGGGCCGAGTCGGCTGCGACCTGCCGCATCACCCGTGCACGCACGCGATCGATGGCAGCTACATCGGCTGGATCGGCCGGATCGATGGGGCGAGCTGCTGCGTTGAGTGCAGCGATGATCGCTGGATCCAAAGGCGATTGCCGGCCGGTCATGCCAGATGCCTGAAGCTTGCGGTGTCGAGCGCAACGCGCAGTTTCTGCTGGGCGCGGTTCATGAGCGATTTGACTGTGCCCAAGGGAAAACCCGTCAGCTGGGCGATCTCGCTTTGGGTGTGTTCCTTGAAGTACGCCAGGCCGAGCACCCATCTTTCATGCGGCGATAAAAGCACTATCGCGGCGTGCAGGCGAGTCTCGCTTTGAACGCTTTCCAGCAATGCGTCGGGGCCGGGCGAGTCGTGCGGACGGGTTTCGTCGGGGTTGTGCAGAGGCGCACCTGACAGGCCGCCATGACGCAATGCCTCCTGGCGTAGCCGGTCCAGGGCCCTGCTTCGCGCAATGGTGAGCAACCAGGTGATGGCACTGCCGCGTTCGGCTTCGAAGCGGCTCGACTCGCGCCAGACCTGGAAATAGCAGTCCGCGAGAACGTCCTGCGTGTGTGATTCGCCGATGATGCGGCGCACCACGGCAAAGGCGTAGCGCACGGTTCCTGTGTAGAACTCTTCGAAAGCGCGAGCGTTTCCGGCAGCAGCCGACAAAAGTAGTGCTGCCAGTTGCGCATCACGGATGATCGTGGCGGCAGCGGGGTCTAGGTCAATTTCTGGCATCGTGATGGCGTGCACGAAGGCTAGCACGTAAGCGCGATTGCCGGGGGCGAAGGAGGTGAGCTCTGCCATGAGTCAAGCTTACGGCTGACTGCGCTGAATGGATGCATTGATAATCGCAGCCACTTCAAGGAGCGCGTGTGGATTTCGTGTTGTTGGTCAAAGCTGCGGTGATGGGTGTGGTCGAAGGCCTGACTGAGTTCCTGCCGATATCGAGCACGGGCCACCTCATCCTTGCTGGCGCTTTGCTGGGCTTTGATGACGACAAGGCCAAGGTCTTTGACATTGCGATTCAAACGGGCGCAATCCTGGCTGTGATCATCGTTTACTGGCAAAAGATCCGCGACACGCTGGTTGCGCTTCCTACTCAACGAGCGGCGCAGAAGTTCTCGCTCAACGTTGTTATCGGGTTTGTTCCGGCGGTGATTCTGGGCCTCTTGCTGGGCAAGATGATCAAGGAACACCTCTTCACGCCGACTGTGGTGGCAAGCGCGTTCATCATCGGCGGCTTCATCATCCTGTGGGCCGAGAAGCGCCCTGCGTCAGCGGTGCGGGTCAACGATGCCGATGACATGACGTGGAAGGATGCGCTGAAGGTCGGGCTGGTGCAATGCCTGGCAATGATCCCCGGAACGAGCCGCAGTGGCGCGACCATCATCGGCGGAATGTTGCTGGGGCTGTCTCGCAGGGCGGCGACTGATTTTTCGTTCTATCTGGCGATTCCGACGCTGATTGGTGCCGGCGCGTACAGCCTTGTCAAAGAGCGCGCGCTGCTCTCGATGGATGATCTGCCGATGTTCGCGGTCGGACTGTTCTTTTCGTTCGTGAGCGCGTGGTTGTGTGTGCGGTGGCTGCTGCGGTACATCTCGACCCACAACTTTGTTGTTTTTGCCTGGTACCGGATAGCGTTCGGAATCGTCGTGCTGTTGACGGCGTGGACGGGTCTGGTGAACTGGGCTGTGTGAAAAGAATCAACCGAAGTCAAAACCTCGCAGCGCCGCCTCAATCGCAGCTGCCGTCGCCCCTGGTTTCTCCATCGGAAACAGGTGACTGCCATCGAGCATCATCATGCGACCCCGCGTGACTTCCAGCGTCATCGCCATGCCAACCTGCTTCATCTCTTCGGATTGCCGACCGCCGATGAACGCGACCTCGCACTTGAGCGGATGACGCTTGAGCAGGCGGTCGAGGTTGTCAGGCAGCGTGTTGTAGATCGTGGTCTCGATGTCTCGATCAAAGCTCAACACACGCTCTGAACCTTCGTCGTGCGTGCAGTGCCTGATGTAGTCGGCCAGCACACGCTCATCCCACTTTGCGAACGCTTTCTTGTGCCGGAAATGCTCCAGCGCGTCGGCTGCTGACGGCCAGCTGTTCTTGCGTTTGCGGCTCACGCGTCCCGGGGACACGGAGCCCACGAGCTGCGTTCGTTTCATCGCGCCGAGCGCAGTCGCCTTCCACCCGCCGAGTAGCGGCGAATCCAGCAGCAGCACGCCACGGGCCAGATGCGGATGGCGTGCTGCGCACATCAGGCTCAGGAAGCCCCCGAGCGAATGCCCCGCCAGGAACACCGGCTCACCGCGCTTTTCCACCAACGGTGCAGTGAAGTCGTGCAGCTGCTGAACGAGTCCCGGCCAGTTGTTGGTGACGGGGTAGCGCTCGTCGTGTCCAAAACTCTCCACCGCCTTGACCAGAAATCCGCGCGAGCGCAAGTCGCTGAAAAGCGCCGTGTAGGTCGCCGCCGGAAAACTGTTCGCGTGCGAGAAAACGATGGGAGTCAAATCAGCCGTTCATCGGGCCGCGTGATCTTCTTGAGCGGCTTGCTGCGCCCGGTGTCCACCTTGAGCGGCGTGTCGGTGTGCGAATCGTCCCAGACCGGATCTTCCAGGCTGTCGAACACCTCGCGCAGCTTCTGGCCCCAGCTGCTGTGCAGCATGCGGTAGTAGGGGTTATGCATGTCGATCGAGACAATCTTCTCGGTCTGGAAGTTGTTGGTCTCGTACACGACCAGGTCCAGCGGCGGGCCGACCGACAGGTTCGACTTCATCGTGGAATCCATCGAAACCAGGGCGCACTTGGCCGCTTCATCCAGGGGCGTGTCGGGCGTGAGAACTCGGTCGAGCACCGGCTTGCCGTACTTCGATTCGCCGATCTGGAAGTACGGGGTTTCGGGGGTGGCCTCGATGAAGTTTCCGGCTGAATACACCTGGAAGAGCCGCATGCTTTCGCCGCGAATCTGGCCGCCGAAGATCAGGCCGACGTTGAAGTCCACGCCTGAGTTTTTCAATGATTCGGCGTCGCGGTCATAGACATGGCGCACGGCGTTGCCCAATACGCGCGCGGCATCGAACATGCTAGTGGCGTTCCAGATCGTGATGACTTCGCCGTCCTTGCCCTCTTTCAGTTGCTCGACCTGCAGCATTTCGCGCACCGACTGCGCAATGCTGAGGTTTCCTGCAGACAGCAGCACCATGAATCGATCGCCGGGGCGTTCGTACACGATCATCTTGCGGAAAGTGCTGATGTTGTCCACGCCCGCGTTGGTGCGCGAGTCGGAGAGGAACACCAGTCCGGCGTTGAGCTTGATGCCGACGCAGTAGGTCATTTTTTGTCAGCCAGCTTTTCGGCCAGCTTCTTGAGTTGATACAGGGCGTCGAGTGCTTCACGCGGGCTCATCGCATCGGGGTTGAGCGCGCCCACCGCCGCTTCGACCGCGCTGTGCATGGGCGCGTCGGCGGCGGGCGGCGCTTCAAACAAGTCTACCTGCTCGCGAGCCTGGGTTTGCTGGTTTTCCAGCGCTGTCAGGGCGTGGCGAGCGTGGTTGACCACAGCGGCGGGCATACCGGCGAGTTTTGCAACTTGTATGCCATAGCTGCGGCTCGCGGGGCCGGGCTGTATCTCATGCAAAAAGACGATGTCGCTGCCCGATTCGGCTGCGCTCACATGCACGTTGACGGCGCAGTGGTGCTTAGCCGGAAACTCCGTCAGTTCAAAATAGTGCGTCGCAAAGAGAGTGAACGACTGCGTCTTGTCATGCAGGTGCGCGGCGATGCCCGATGCGAGCGCAAGACCATCGAATGTCGAGGTGCCCCGGCCAATCTCATCCATCAACACCAGCGAGTTCGAACTTGCGGCATGCAGTATCTGTGCGGCTTCGGTCATCTCCAGCATGAACGTCGATTGCGCGTTGGCAAGGTCGTCCGCCGCACCAATCCGGGTGTGGATGGCGTCCATCGGTCCCAGCCGGCACGATGCCGCAGGCACGTACGAGCCCATCGAACCCAGAAGGCAAATCAACGCGACTTGCCGCATGTACGTCGATTTGCCGCCCATGTTCGGGCCGGTGATGACCTGCATCCGTTGCTTCGGTCCCAGGCGCGTGTCGTTGGCGATGAAGCTGCTGCCGGTGGTCTCGGCCAGTCGGCTTTCGACGACGGGGTGACGGCCCTGCACGATCTCGATGCCGGGTTCGCGCATGAATTGCGGACGGCACCAGTTGAGCGTGAGCGACCGTTCGGCCAGCGCGCAAAGCGCATCGAGCGATGCCATCGCACGGGCCAGGCGCGTCAATGCGGGGACATGTGCCTGAAGCTGGTCGAGCAACTGTTCGTAGAGCCATTTCTCGCGTGCCAGCGCGCGGTCCTGGGCAGAAAGGGCCTTGTCTTCGAACGCCTTGAGTTCCGGCGTGATGAACCGCTCGGCATTCTTCAGCGTCTGACGCCTGCGGTAATCAGCGGGCACCTTGTCGAGTTGCCCCTGCGTGATCTCGATGTAGAAGCCGTGAACCTTGTTGAACTGGACCCGCAGGTTGGCAATGCCGCTGCGGGCACGTTCGCGCGTTTCGAGTTCGAGCAGAAATCCATCGCAGTTGTCCTGGATCGCACGCAGCTCATCGAGCTCTGCATCAAGACCCGTTGCAATCACGCCGCCATCCCGGACAAGCGCGGCCGGCTCGGCAAGGATGGTGCGCGCCAGTGCATCCGTGCAACCCGGTGGCGGCGATATCGACGCGGCGATCTTGGCCAGCAAGCCATCCACGTTGCACAGTTGCCCCGCCAATTGCAACGACTTCTCGAGCGACTGCTTCAACCCCACCAGTTCACGCGGCCTGACTTGTCGCAATGCGATGCGCGCCGTGATGCGTTCGACATCGCTGCAGCCCTTCATCTCTGCGCGAAGGCGTTGCCAGAGTCCGCTGCGCAATGTGTCGATGGCCTCGTGGCGCATCACAGCCTGAGTGCGTTCGCGGCGCGGCTCCAGCAGCCAGCACTTGAGCATGCGGCTGCCCATGCCGGTCATGCAGGTGTCCAGAAGCGAGAACACGGTCGGTGAATCTTCGCCGCGCAGCGTCTGCACGAGCTCAAGGTTACGGCGCGTGGTGACCGGCAGGTCGATCAGCTCGTCGTCGCGCTGCACCTGCAGGCTCTGCACATGAGAGAGCGCGCGGCCTTGCGTGTGCTCGGCGAAAGTCAGCAACCCCGATGCGGCGGCGTGCGCGTGCACCAGGTCATCAGCGCCCCACGCTGCGAGCGTTGCGCTATTGAGCTGGGCCAGGAGTTTGCGCAATCCGAGGCCGGCGTCGAACTGGAACTCGGGACGC
>JBKJKT010000271.1:0-15292 GCA_046597415.1 Ramlibacter sp. | reverse complement strand
GAAGCCTCATGCGCTAACCTCGGCACAGACGTTAAACCTGACCCCATCGTTGCAGAGACCATGCGCAACCTGTACGACGGCGTGCCCCTTGACGAGGTCTACAAGGCCTCCATCCTGGCCGCCCGCACGCTGATCGAGAAAGACCCTGACTACACCTTCGCCACGGCACGCCTGCTGCTGCACACCATTTTCAAGGAAGTGCTGGGTCGCGACCTGCCACCCGCCGAAATGGCCGGCAGCTACGCCGACTACTTCCCCGGTTTCATCAAGAAGGGCGTCGAAAACGAGCTGCTCGACGAGAAGCTGCTCCAGTACGACCTGAAGAAACTCGGCGCTGCACTCAAGGCTGAACGCGACCTGAAGTTCGACTACCTCGGCCTGCAGACGCTGTACGACCGCTACTTCCTGCACCTGCGCAAGACCCGCATCGAACTGCCGCAGGCGTTCTTCATGCGCGTCGCCATGGGCTTGTCCCTGAACGAGATCGACCGCGAAGCCCGCGCCATCGAGTTCTACGAAGTACTGTCGAGCTTTGACTTCATGTCGTCCACCCCGACGCTCTTCAACGCCGGAACGCTGCGTTCGCAACTGTCGTCGTGCTACCTCACCACTGTGCCGGACGACCTCGACGGCATCTATGAATCCATCAAGGAAAACGCGCTGCTGTCGAAGTTCGCTGGCGGCCTTGGCAACGACTGGACACGCGTGCGCGCGCTCGGCTCGCATATCAAGGGCACCAACGGCGAATCGCAGGGCGTGGTTCCGTTCCTGAAAGTCGTGAACGACACGGCCGTCGCAGTCAACCAGGGTGGCAAGCGCAAGGGCGCTGTCTGCACGTATCTGGAAACCTGGCACCTCGACATCGAGGAGTTCCTGGAACTGCGCAAGAACACCGGCGATGACCGCCGCCGCACGCACGACATGAACACGGCCAACTGGATCCCCGACCTGTTCATGCGCCGCGTGATGGAAAAGGGCGAGTGGACTTTGTTCTCACCTTCAAACGTCCCCGACCTGCACGACAAGTTCGGCGACGACTTCGAAAAGGCGTATGTGGCCTACGAAGAAAAGGCCAAACGTGGCGAGATCAAGCCCAGCCGCACGCTCCAGGCCACCGACATGTGGCGCAAGATGCTCTCGATGCTGTTCGAGACCGGCCATCCCTGGATCACCTTCAAGGATGCGTGCAATGTGCGCTCGCCCCAGCAGCATGTGGGCGTCGTCCACTCGTCCAACCTGTGCACCGAGATCACGCTCAATACCAGCGACACCGAAACCGCCGTCTGCAACCTCGGCTCTGTCAACCTGTTGCAACATCTGAAGCCTGGCGCCGATGCGGCCAGCGGTGGAGCGCAAGTGCTCGACCACGACAAGCTCAAGCGCACCATCACCACGGCAATGCGCATGCTCGACAACGTGATCGACATCAACTACTACGCGGTGAAGAAGGCGCGCGACTCCAACCTGCGCCATCGCCCAGTGGGCCTTGGCATCATGGGTTTCCAGGACGCGCTGTATGAACTGCGCATTCCATACGCCTCGCAGGAAGCCGTGGACTTCGCTGACAAGTCGATGGAAGCCGTGTGCTACCACGCGTACTGGGCCTCGACCGAACTCGCCCGGGAGCGTGGAAAGTACTCCACCTACAAGGGCTCGCTGTGGGACAAGGGCGTGCTGCCCCTGGACACGCTCGAGATGCTCACCAGCGCCCGCGGTGGTTACGTGGAGGTCGACCGCTCGTCTTCGCTCGACTGGGACGCGCTGCGCAAGAAGATCGCCACCGACGGCATGCGCAACTCCAACTGCGTCGCCATCGCGCCGACCGCCACCATCTCCAACATCATCAGCGTCGATGCCTCCATCGAGCCGTGCTTTGGCAACCTGTCGGTCAAGTCGAACCTGTCCGGCGAATTCACGGTGATCAACCACTACCTGGTGCGCGACCTGAAGCGTCTGGGCCTGTGGGACGACGTGATGGTCATGGACCTGAAGCACTTCGACGGATCGCTGCGCCCCATCGACCGCGTGCCGCAAGACGTCAAGCAGCTCTACGCCACCGCATTTGAAGTCGAGCCGGTGTGGCTGGTGGAAGCCGCCGCACGTCGCCAGAAGTGGATCGACCAGGCGCAGTCGCTCAATATCTATATGGCGGGCGCATCGGGCAAGAAGCTCGACGACACCTACAAGCTCGCATGGCTGCGCGGCCTGAAGACCACCTATTACCTGCGCACGACGAGCGCGACGCATGCCGAGAAGTCCACGGTGCAATCGGGACGGCTCAATGCGGTGTCGTCCGGTGGTGCACCAGGTGCGATGAGCGCGTTCGAAGCGGCCGCTGCCGCTGCCGCTGCGCAAGCGCAGATGAATGCCACGGTTGCAGCAACCGATATCAAGTTCTGCGCGATCGACGATCCGGGATGCGAGTCGTGCCAGTGATCTCGTGCGATTCAAACTCGAATACGAACATGCATCGCAACACACGCATCGAAAATTTTGTCGGTGTTCTCTGACAAGTCTCGATGCAATTGAGCAACAAAATCAGGCAGTGATGTGAACGGACACTTTTCATTTCGCATCACTGCTCACATAATCCGAGCATTGGAAAACTTATGCTGACCTGGGACGACGAAGTCAAGCCCACATTGCCAGTTACGAACAGCGACTCCTTCACTGCGAATCGCGAGGTGACCCATTCACCTCTGAAGCAAGCAACCCCCTCACAGACACTCGCACAAAACGTGGTGCGCACGTTCACTGCATCGAGCGCAAGCGAGAGCAAGTCCGCACCAACCTCGGCACCGGCATCCGCATCGACTCCCGTTGCTCGCCGCGTGAATGCCGCCGACAAGCGCATCATCAACGGCCAGACCGACGTCAATCAGCTGGTGCCGTTCAAGTACAAGTGGGCCTGGGAAAAATACCTGGCCACCTGCGCCAATCACTGGATGCCGCAGGAAGTGAACATGAACCGCGACATCGCTCTGTGGAAAGACCCGAACGGTCTGACCGAAGACGAGCGCCGGATCATCAAGCGAAACCTCGGCTTCTTTGTTACCGCCGATTCGCTCGCTGCCAACAACATCGTGCTCGGCACGTATCGCCACATCACTGCGCCCGAGTGCCGCCAGTTCCTCTTGCGCCAGGCGTTCGAAGAAGCGATCCACACCCACGCTTACCAGTACATCGTTGAATCGCTCGGCCTGGACGAGAGCGAGATTTTTAACGCGTACAACGAAATCGCCTCCATCCGCGAGAAGGACCAGTTCCTGATCCCCTTCATCGAAGCGATCAGCGACCCCAACTTCAAGACCGGCACGCACGAGACCGACCAGACTCTGCTCAAGTCGCTCATCGTGTTCGCCTGCCTGATGGAGGGCCTCTTCTTCTATGTCGGCTTCACGCAGATCCTGGCGCTGGGCCGGCAGAACAAGATGACCGGCGCGGCAGAGCAGTACCAGTACATCCTGCGCGACGAGTCGATGCACTGCAACTTCGGCATCGATCTGATCAATCAGCTCAAGCTGGAGAACCCGGGCCTGTGGACACCCGAATTCAAGTCGGAGATCAAGGTCCTGTTCCAGAAGGCCGTCGAGCTCGAATACCGTTATGCCGAAGACACCATGCCTCGAGGCGTGCTCGGCATGAATGCGTCCATGTTCAAGGGCTACCTGCGCTACATCGCGAATCGCCGCGCCACGCAGATCGGCCTTGAAGCGCTTTTCCCGAACGAAGAAAATCCGTTCCCGTGGATGAGCGAAATGATTGATTTGAAGAAAGAGCGCAATTTCTTTGAAACCCGCGTGATCGAATACCAGACGGGTGGTGCGCTCTCTTGGGATTGAAAGGCAAGGCAACGTATTTGAGATAAGTCGTTTCCCGTTGGACCGGCCGCAAGAGTGGGCGCGGGGAAAGACAAACGGTGTTCATTGCGCTGGGCTGTGTGCCCAACCCGATGAATCGTTCCATGCACCAACAGCGTGGAGCGCCTCTTTGGTTGATGTTGATCAACTTGTACAGGAGAAATGAAAATGGCAACTGCGAAAAAAGCAACGGCAAAAAAGGCCGCTAAGAAGGCTCCGGCGAAAAAAGCCGTAGCGAAGAAGGCAGCTCCGGCGAAGAAGGCCGCAGCTAAGAAGGCACCGGCGAAGAAGGCCGCTGCCAAGAAGGCTCCGGCAAAGAAGGCCGTCGCCAAAAAGGCGGTAGCGAAGAAGGCTCCGGCGAAGAAGGCCGCAGCGAAGAAGACCACCGCCAAGAAGGCCGCCAAGAAGACGACGGCGAAGAAGGCCGCCAAAAAGGCCCCTGCGAAAAAGGCCGCCAAGAAGGCTGCGAAAAAGCCTGCTGCAAAGAAAGCTGCGAAAAAGCCTGCTGCCAGGCCGCAAGCAAAGGCAGCTCCTGCCGCTGCGGCTGCGGCTGCGCCAGCAGCGCAAACGACGCTGAATCCGCAAGCCGCCTGGCCGTTTCCGACAGCCAGCAAACCTTAAGGGCGATGCGCCTCGCGCAAGCGGGGCACTCTGCCCGACCCCAACCCGGCGCTCACGCGCCGGGTTTTTTTAATTGCTTCGGCGCTCATGCGCCGGGTTTTTTTAATGGTTCGGCGCTCACGCGCCGGGTTTTTCTATGGCGACCAAGACCTTGGTCCTGCAGACAACGCGCGTCAACTCAATAGCATTCGCGGCTTCCACCAGGAAACCAAGAATGCCAGGCACACCATCCGTCTCCAGAAGCTCCTCACCCTCGCGGCTCATGTCCATTGCTGAAGAAGCCGACAAGCCGCTGGATACACCAACGACTTTCCAATCCATCACAGTTCACACTCAGGCTCAATCCGTGCACCGCCGGGCTCCAGTCTCGCTTCATGATGTGATGACCCGGATGACGTCCCTTTTCGCAGGCCTGGACAGCAAGTCGATCCGGCCAGAGCATCTCGCGAGTGTCAAACACGAATTCGACGACCTCGTCGCCGACATCAACACATTGACATGCGAAGACAGGCTGGCCCAACTGAGGAGTCTGTCTACCAGACTCGAAAAACGTCGGCTGTTGGTGCCCTGGTTTACGCCGTATGCAGAAAATCTCGTCGCGGGTCATCTTGAGAATCTCGCGGAAGACCTTTCAATTCTTGCTCTTGACCCCGACGCGCGCGCTCGCCTGGCATCCGAACAACTGCTGCAGGACATTCGCAGCCAACTGGTTCAGTTTCCCGACGACGAGCCGGACTGGACCTTCGGAACCAGCCAGCGCCCGGCGCCGCGCCGTGGCGCCACCGTGGAGTACAAGGTGCCAGCGACCGGTGACAGTACGAGCACAGCCTGGCACAAACCTACGCGCAGCGAAATCCTCTCGACCCAGATTGCAGATTACCTGGTCGAGCTGCCCAATCTGGTGCTGGACAACCCCGAGGTCGCACTTCACCAGGGCGGCCGGCTAGCCGCATCCATCGTGCAGTGTCCTGTCCTGGAACAAGCGAGCTTGATCGAGCAGCTTCGAGGTGCCGTGCTTGCCATCTCCGTGGTGTATCCGCCCCTGCTGGAGTTGCTCGACTCCATCCCCAATGCAGTCGGCCACACGGTCGAGAGCGAAGACATGCCGAGCTGAAAGACCGTTCGCCCGCCGCCAGCGACATCCGCCTCGCCGACCTCAAGCCGTCGGTTGCGCACCCATGAAGAACTCGATCGCCCGCTCCACCACCCACGGAACAATCACATGATCGCCGTCGAACGGCAAAAGCGTGAGGTCGTGTCCGCTCTCCAGGAGCCTGACTGCATGCGGTATCGCACTGGTCTCGATCGGCAACTGACTGTCCGAGCGGCCATGCGCGATGAAAACGCGCGGCGTTCCCATCTGCGTGAAGGTAGTCAAGAAGCCGGCGGACAGTGCAATGACATGGCTGGCCACGTCGCCGTTGGTGACGCCTGTCGAAAGCGCATAGCTGCCCCCGTCTGAAAAGCCAGCGAACGCGAGCCGCGCAGGGTCAATATGAAAGTGCGACGCAGCCCGCGCCAATGCACCATCGAGGCGTTCAAGATCGGGGCCGTGCCCGCCAATCACGACGTCCCACGTAGCAAACATCGACTGCGGTGCCAACAGCAGAAAACGACGCGCGCGCGCCCATCGCACGAAGTGCGGCAGCACACGGTTGGCCTCGCCCCCGGCGCCATGAAACAAGACCATGAGGGGCACCGGCTCATTCGGCTCCAGTCCTTCGGGCACGACCAATACCGCTTCACGCCCTTCGGGAAAGGCCATGCCGTGGCGACCGGGCGCAAGCGGCGCTTCATCAGGCTGCACACCGGGCCGGAACTTCAGCCTGCCCGTCAATGCGCCGCCCAGCAAGGACGGATCGATCATTGCAATGTCCCCTTGTTGTTGCCACCCAGATCGCGAAACACCGCGCACTGCGCAAATGCCTCGCGCGAGAGCGGCACTTGCTTTTGGCGGCAATACTTGCTGGTGAGTTTCAGGAGTTCCTTGATGTCGCGTCCGCTGATTCCCGGAAATGCAGCCACCACTTCATCGACCAGGGCCCCGGGCATTTCGATACCGAACTGCGTCGCCAATGTGGACCACAAGCGCCGCGCATCGTCAGCCGTCGGCGGCTCATAGGTGATGACTGCAATACACCGCGACAAGATTGCGTCGTCGATGTCCGAGACCCGATTGGTCGTCATGAACAGCAGCCCGCTGAAGTACTCCAGATTGCGAAGGAATTCAGCGACGATCGCATTGTGCTGAAGGTCGTTGTCGCGCTTGCGGATGTAGACATCGGCCTCGTCAAGCAGCAATACGCAATCCCATCGCGCCGCACGTTGCAAGATGGTCGTGAGCATCGCCTCAACTGAACTCGCTGTCACACCCAATTGGCCGGAGTGCACCCGATACAGCGGCTTGCCCACGACTTCGGCGTAGATTTCCGCTGTGAGCGTCTTGCCAAGCCCGGGCGCGCCCTGGCAAAGAATCGTGGTGCCGCCCGACTTGCCGGGAACGACATCTTCCATCAGAAAATTACGGTCGGCCGTGAGGATGTCAACCAGGTCGCGATGCGCCTCCGGCAGGACCAGCCGATCACGCACCGTGGGTGAATAAACGTAGGGCTCCACGCATTGCGCGTGCACCCAGACATGGCGATGCCACTCCAGATGAAAGAGGTGCAGGTAGCAATGCTGCGGGATACGGTCAAAGCCCTTTGCAATTGCGTTCTCACGCCAGTAGTGCGGATCGGCCGCCATGTCGAAGCGGCGTTCGAGAAGTGCTTCGTCGTTGACGCAGCGCGCTGTGGTGCCTGGGTGCAGCCTCAGAAATTCCAGTCCCGCACGGGGCGATCCTTCGACGGCACGCCAAAGACCGCCACTCACCACGAACTGCTCGCCGAACTTCGACTGCTGGTTCATGAATCGGTCCACATGCGCCTGGTACTCCTGCCGGAACTCGTGGCATTCCTTGAAGAAGCCATGATCGGCAAAAAGGTCAGCCACCGTCCGGCCCGGCAGGTCTTCCGCGTAGAAGCTGATGCCCCAGGTCATGCCCGCGAATCGCATGCGTGGATCCGATGGAGGGGGCCGACCGGCTGCGTGCAAGGTGTTGGCAATCAGACCCACCATCACATAGGCGGATCCCTGGCCGTCTGCGGGACGCACCAGCCGCACCGAATGCACCAGCCACGCGAGCAGCACGCCGTCCTTGCCGCGCTGATACACCCAGCCGTCGATCACATCGCGGCCGAGCCATTTCACAATCGCTGGAACCATTAGCTCCAGTGAGGCGATGGGGTCCAGTTGCGATTCGCCATTGAGGTTGTCAAGGGCGAGAAGCTGGTGCACCAGGTCTTTCGCCCCGGTTGCGCAGCTCATCTGGTAGAGCGCGGTAAGAATGCTTGCGTCGAAATGATGGCTGGATAGGACGCGCACGCCACGGCCGGCGCCCTGCACATCAAGCTGCAGGGCCACTGGCGACTGCGGGTCAATCAGACCTCGCAAAGCGCTTGCCAACGAATCGGGAATCTCAAGATCCAACGGTGTTTCTCCGCTGGCTATCGTAGCCAGATCATCGCGCGGGGCGCTTGATCACGGTCAACTAATCTTAGCCGCGCAGCCGCGCGATCAGAGGGTCTGACCGGCGGCCGGGTAGCAGTGCTTTAGTTGATTGCCTGCGCGTAGGCGCGAGTCGTGACTGGCTTGTCTTCTTCGGGCGGCAGGTACACCGTGGTTCGGTCGATCTTGGCGTCGTAGGCAGCGAGTTCAGCACTTGCACTGCGAATGACTGCACGGTCGAGCGGATGGCACTGGCGCTGACTCAAACGGCCCAGCGCTTCCGACTTGTCCACCAGGGCGCGGACGCTTGCCGGGTCCATGATCAGCGCAAAGGGATTGTTTGCCAACGTCGTCTCAGTTCTCATTCGCTCGGCTCCTGTAGGTCGGTGTGTTCGGATGAATGAACTGTCACCCGAAGGTCGAATTTGTAACGTCAGGGCGTTGCGTGACACGCTGTAGGACGGTTGCTCATCGTTGCACAATGGGCGCATGCCCCACCTGCCACCCTTCATTGCTCCCACGCGCCACAGCGATCCTCAATCCGCGCTCGACCAGGTTCGCACCATTTATTCGCAGCAAATCAACCACTTGCGCGGTGCGATGCAACGATTCGTCGCCGGGGAAGCGCTTGCGGGCCATGTGCGCGCCTGCTACCCGTTTGTGCGTATTCATACGGACACCGTCGCGCGGCAAAACCTTCTGGAAAACTCCGGCCTGTCCTATGGTTTTGTTGCCACGGCCGGGCGCTTCGAGACGACGCTGACGCGTCCCGACCTGTATGCCAATTACTATCTGGAGCAGTTCCGCCTTCTTCGGCAAAACCACGGCGTCGAACTGGAAGTGGGCACCAGCACGCAACCCATTCCCGTGCACTT
This sequence comes from Ramlibacter sp., assembly GCA_046597415.1. GTDB lineage: Bacteria > Pseudomonadota > Gammaproteobacteria > Burkholderiales > Burkholderiaceae_C > Ramlibacter. Next base: position 6,390 of record JBKJKT010000271.1, on the reverse strand, counting down.
TTCCTTCGCCGAGAACGACCACATCGAAGGAACCCTTACGCCCGAACGCCGCTTTCTCATTCCCGAGGTCTTCGACTTGCCAGACCTGGCCGCAATGGATGACGGCATCGCGAACGGAACGTGGCTGGCGCGCCCCGGCGAAGCCCAGCCCCTGTCGCTCTTTACGGCTGCGCGCGTGGACTATTCGCTGCATCGTCTGCGCCACTACACCGGCACCGCGCCAGAGTGGTTCCAGAACTTCGTGCTGTTCACCAACTACCAGTTCTACATCGACGAATTCGTCCGCCTGGGCCATCAAGAAATGGCGAACCCCGACAGCGAGTACATCGCGTTCATAGAGCCCGGCAACGTGATCACGCGGCGGGTCGGACTTGCGCCCGAAGAAATCGACCGTCTGGGCTCGCCGCCACCGCGGCTTCCGCAGATGCCCGCGTATCACCTCATGCGCGCGGACCACAGTGGCATCACGATGGTGAACATCGGCGTGGGACCGGCGAACGCAAAGACCATCACCGATCACATTGCCGTATTGCGTCCGCACGCCTGGATGATGCTGGGCCATTGCGCAGGCCTGCGGAGCAGCCAGCAGCTGGGCGACTATGTGCTCGCTCACGCTTACGTCCGTGAGGACCATGTACTCGACGAGGACTTGCCGCTGTGGGTGCCGATTCCCGCGTTGGCCGAAATTCAGCTGGCGCTCGAACAGGCGGTGGCGGATGTGACCGGGTACAAGGGCGCAGATCTCAAGCGCGTAATGCGCACCGGCACAGTAGCCAGCACCGATAACCGCAATTGGGAACTGCTTCCGGCCAACCAGCCGCAGCGGCGGTTTTCACAGAGCCGCGCTGTTGCGCTGGACATGGAAAGCGCGACCATCGCTGCCAACGGATTCCGGTTTCGTGTGCCCTACGGCACGCTGCTGTGCGTGAGCGATAAACCGCTGCACGGAGAGATCAAACTGCCCGGCATGGCGAACCAGTTCTATCGCGATCGCGTGGACCAGCACCTTCGCATTGGCATGCGTGCCATCGATATCTTGCGCACAGAAGGAAGCCAGCGACTGCACAGCCGCAAGCTGAGAAGCTTTGATGAAGTGGCGTTTCAGTAGGGTGGATTGCCCTGCATCACCGTTCCCATGGCCTCGCCAAGGCGCACCGGCCGCGTCGGCTCCCAGTCCCTGTGAAACGTCACGACGTTCTTCGGGAACAGCATCACGACAGTGGACCCAAGCAGAAAGCGCCCCATCTCCGCACCCTTGCCCAGCACAATATTCTGGTCGTCATAGCGCCACTCGCGGATATTGCGGGTGCGAGGCGGATTGACCTGGCCGTGCCAGACCGTTTCGACGCTTCCCACGATGGTCGCACCCACCAGCACATTGATGAACGGACCGAAGGCCGTATCGAACACGCACACCACCCGCTCATTGCGCGCGAACAGGCTGGGCACATGGCGCGCCGTGAGCGGGTTCACCGAGAACAGCTCGCCCGGCACATAAATCATGCGCTTCAGGCGGCCCTCGCAGGGCATATGAATACGGTGGTAATCCTTGGGTGCCAGGTACAGCGTGGCGAAGTGGCCGTGGTCGAACTGATGCGCCAGTTCCTGGTCGCCGCCAACAAGCGCTCGTGTCGAATAGCTGTGCCCCTTGGCCTGGAAAATCTGGTCGTGCTCGATGGGTCCGAACTGGCTGATCGCCGCGTCGACCGGGCAAACGAGCGGTGCATCGGCAATCGGCCGCGCACCATCCCGCAACGGCCGCGTGAAAAACTCATTGAAGCTCTTGTAGCTCTCGGGCCGGGGGTCGGCCGCTTCCTGCATGTTCACTTTGTATTTCGCGATGAAATTACGGATGATCCAGTGCGTCAGCGCGCCCGCCTCCATGCCGGCGACAAGCCCCGCAAACTGGGTGAGCAATCGTTTGGGCAGGAGGTACTGCGGAGTGACAGACAGGCGCGTGGACATGGCAATAGGGGGCGTGCGACAGGCGCAGGTGAAGACAGGACAGGCAGGAGTTTAGGCCCTCTGACACAATGGCGGGCCCTTTGCCCCGACCATGAGCGACCTCCTATTCGAAGCGCGCAACCTCAGCAAGCACTACGGCAGCGCGACCGTGGTGGACGACCTGTCGTTTCGCATTGCGTCTGGCGAATGTCTGGGTGTGATTGGCCCCAACGGCGCCGGCAAAACCACAACGATCCGCATGTCGCTCGGCCACACGATTCCAGACGAAGGCACGGTGACCGCGCTCGGCTTTTCGATGCCGCAGGACGCCTTGAAGATCAAGGCGCAGCTGGGCGTGGTGACCCAGTTCGATACCCTGGACCCCGATTTCACCTGCGCAGAAAACCTGCTTGTCTACGGCCGGTATTTCGGCATGAAGAATGCTCAGATCCGGGAGCGAATTCCCCGGTTGCTGGAATTCGCTGCGTTGTCCCACAAGGCAGATGCCAAGCCTGGCGAACTGTCTGGGGGGATGCGCAGGCGACTCAGCCTGGCTCGGGCGCTTGTCAATGACCCCAAACTGCTTCTGCTCGACGAACCGACAACCGGGTTGGATCCGCAGGCACGACATCTCATGTGGGAGCGCCTGCAATTGCTCCTGCAGCAAGGCAAGTCGATCCTGCTCACGACGCACTTCATGGACGAGGCTGAACGGCTGTGCAACCGACTGCTGGTGCTTGACCACGGCAAGAAGATCGCTGAAGGCAGGCCGCGCGACCTTATCGCAGAACATCTGGAACCGGATGTCGTGGAGGCCTACGGCGTCGGGGCGCTGGACCTGGTGAATTCGCCCCTGAAGTCGCTCGCGGCACGTGTGGAAGTCAGCGGCGAGACGGTGTTCTTTTACACGCAGGACGCCCGGCAGCTCCTGGAGGCGCTGTCCGCGCATCCACGCTTGCGAACACTGCACCGTCCCGCCAATCTCGAGGACCTGTTCCTCAAGCTCACCGGCCGGCAGATCCGGGAGGACGGATGAACTCCTCCATCTGGCGTGCACCCGACCTGTCCATGCGCTGGTGGCCCGTGTTCCTGCGCAACCTCCTGGTCTGGAAAAAGCTTGCGATCCCAAGCCTGGTCGGCAACATTGCAGAGCCTCTCATGTGGCTGGTTGCCTTCGGCTACGGAATGGGTGCGCTCGTAGGCACGGTCAAGGTCGAGGGCACGACCGTGCCATACATCCTCTTTCTCGCGAGTGGTTCCATCTGCATGAGCGCGATGAACGCGGCTTCGTTCGAGGCGCTCTATTCCGCCTTCTCGCGCATGCATGTGCAAAAAACGTGGGACGGCATCATGAACGCACCCATCAGCCTGGACAGCGTGGTGATGGCCGAAATGCTGTGGGCCGCGTTCAAGTCGCTCTTCACCGTGACGGCTATCCTCATCGTCATGCTGGCGCTCAACATCAGTCACAGCCCCAAACTGCTCGCCGCGTGGCCGGTGCTCGGTGCTGCCGGAATCACCTTTTCCTGCATCGCGCTGATCTTCAATGCGCTCGCCAGGAGCTACGATTTCTTCACCTACTACTTCACGCTGTTTCTCACGCCGATGATGTTCCTGTCGGGCATCTTCTTTCCCCGCGATCAACTGCCCGAAGCGGTGCGCATCATCTCCGACTGGCTGCCGCTTACCAACGCCGTCGAACTGGTACGTCCGATGTTCCTGGACCAGTGGCCCGCACACCCGGTGCGCCACGCGCTCGTGCTGCTCGCGTACACCGTGGCTGGCTTCTGGATTGCGCTGGCCCTCACGCGCAAGCGGTTTCGCAGTTGAGCAGCATGACGGCGCCGCAGTCGCTGAGGTGGATAGAAGCGACGAGCCCACCGTGGACCTCGACAAGCTCTGCTGTAAGCTAATGCCCCGGCCGCCATCCGGCCGGACAAACTGATCTGATCGGAGCCAAGGCATGACCTATCTCGAAACGCGCCGCCACGAGCTGCGCAAGCGCCGCATCCTCATGGTGGACGGCAACCTCACACAGAACTCCCAGACCGTTGAAGCAGGCGCAAGTGCGCGGGTTTATGACAACGGTTATTGGGGCTTCGCATCGACCAACGACACCAGCCCTGCAGGCATCGAGCGCATCACGGCGCAGGCCCGGCAGAACGCGCAGGCAATGGGTCGATTCGGCGTGCGCGAGGCACAGCCCATGCCCGGGGGCAGCTACCGCGGCGAACACGTCTTCAAGGGCCGCGCCGCCATCGGACAAAACGAATGCGTGCAGAAGATGTCGGAGATCACGGGTTTGTGCAAGGCCCGATATCCGGCGCTCAAATCCACGCGAGTCCTGATGGGCGATGAGCATCACACCAAACGCCTGGCGACGAGCACCGGCAGCGATGTGTTGAGCAGCATCCAGCGCGCCCTTTGCTACATCATCTTCACCGCCGAAGGTTCCGATGGCGCGCCGGTCGAACTGATGGAGGTGTTCAGCTGCAAGGGAAGCCTTGCCGATCTCGACCTGTCGCCCGCCACCCTCACACCCGTGCTCGACAAGCTGCATGAACACGTGCGAGCCAAGTGCAATGCAGTCGCTGCTCGCGGTGGCGCTCAGACAGTCGTGATGGCACCCGAGCTTGCAGGCATGCTCGCGCACGAAGCGATGGGCCACCCCTGCGAAGCCGACCTCGTGTTGGGCGGTGCAGTGACCGCGAGCCTGGTCGGCCAGCGCGTCGCAAGCGACCTTGTCACCATGATCGACGTTGCGCATACCTTCAACGGCGAGGAAGTGATGATCCCCGTCTATGCCGACGATGAAGGCACGCCGTCGCGCGATGCGGTGTTGATCCAGAACGGCATCCTCACCGAATTCATGAACAGCCGCGAGACCGCTGCGCGCATGGGGAAGCCCACCACCGGCAGCGCGCGCGCGTATTGCCCATCGGACGAGCCGCTCATTCGCATGCGCAACACCGTGATCGTTCCGGGCCACTCCAAGTTCGAGGACATGATCGCAGGCGTGGAAGACGGCTACCTTCTGATGAAGACCGCCAACGGCCAGGCCGACTCGACCACCGAGTTCATGTTCGGCATCACCCTGGCCTACGAAATCAGGGGCGGCAAACTCGGCCCCGCCGTGAAAGACACCACGCTTTCAGGCTCGGCAATCAAGGTGCTCCAAAGCGTGGACGCCGTGTCGGATGACTTGAGCTGGAACTGCAGCGGGTATTGCGGCAAGAAGCAACCGATGGTCGTTTCCATGGGCGGTCCCGCGCTTCGCGCGCGCGCTCATTTGGGAGGCGAATAATGGAAACCACACTCAAGAACGCGGCCCAGACTGCACTGGAGCTGATGCGCAGCACTGGCTTTGAACATGCACAAGTGACGGCCGCTCACACGCAGCTGGACGAATTGAATGTCGCGCACAACGAGCCCAGCCTGCTTCGCAGCGCCGAGTCGCACAAGCTCTCGTTGGTTGGCATCATCGAAGGCCGCGTCGCGAGCACCGAGATGGCCGACCTGAATGCCGACGCCATGCGTGAACGCATCGCAGGCCTTTACGCCGATGCAAAGTCTGCGCCGCAGGACGACGCCAATGCCGTCTCCAGCGGCCAGCATGCGCGCATCGTGCAAGGGCCACAGGTGGCCGACCGCGACCTGATGGCCACAAAAGATGGCGGAACTGCTCGCGTTCCGGGCCACACAGACGCCGAAGATGATGATCGACGAGGGCGATGCCAAGCACACGCTCAGGCGCTGGCACACACTCACGACCGGTGGCAGCGATTTGTCCGGCAGCGTGGGCTGCTATTCGCTCGGCGCGTTCGGCACGGCGCGCGATGGCAATCAATCGAGTTCGTTCAACTACACCGGCGGCGAAACTGATGACCTGGGCAGCGCCCCTGCTCAGGATCAGTTCGGCATAGGACAGATGCTGCGCGACACCGAGCGGCAGATCCACACGCAACCTGCAGGCGGCAAGTTTGTTGGCGATGTGGTGCTCACGCCCAATGCGGTGGAATCACTGCTGTCGTGGCTGCAGGGACAGCTCGCGGATACACAACTCATTTCGGGCAGTTCGCTGTACCGAGAGAGCGTAGGGCAAGTCATTGCATCGCCTTTGCTGACAGTGCGCAGCCGTTTCGATTCGCCTGGTGTTGCTGCGATATCGAGTGATGGCTTTGTCACGCCGCCCGTGACGCTGGTGGACAAGGGACGATTGCTTGCGCTGACGCCCACGCTTTACGGCAGCCGCAAGACCGGGCTGAGGCATGTTCCGGTGGCCGGCGGCGGCTGGGTGATGGAGCGCGGCACAACGCCATTGGCCGAGATGGTCGGGGGTGTGAAACGAGGCGCACTCGTCGGACGCCTGTCGATGGGCTCCCCCGCTGCGAACGGCAATTTCTCGGGCGTGATCAAGAACAGCTTTCTCATCGAAGGCGGCGAGCT
>JBKJKT010000082.1:0-7523 GCA_046597415.1 Ramlibacter sp. | reverse complement strand
GTGCAGTGGTCGACGTTGTTGCTGCCGAAGCCGGTGCGCACCAGTTTCTGGAACAGGTAGGCCTCTTCGTTGCTGCCCTTGGCCGAGCCGAAGCCGACCAGTGACCTTGGACCGGAGGTGTCGCGGATCGTCTTCAGGCTGCCGCAAGCGAGCGCCAGCGCTTCTTCCCACGTGGCTTCGCGAAACACCTTCATCACGTCGTCGGGATCCAGCGTGGCGTGCGGCAGCTTGGGCGCATCCGCACGGCGGATCAGCGGCTTGGTGAGGCGCTGCGGGTGGTGCGCATAGTCGAAGCCGTAGCGACCCTTCACGCACAGGCGGCCGTGGTTCGCCGGACCATCGCGGCCCTCGACGAACAGGATCTTGCCGTCCTTGACGTTGTAGGTGAGCTGGCAACCGACGCCGCAGTACGGGCAGACCGATTCGACCTGCTTGTCAGGGACGCTGAGCGCTGCATCGCGAGCCGGCATGAGCGCGCCAGTAGGGCAGGCTTGCACGCATTCGCCGCAAGCCACGCAAGTGGACGCGCCCATCGGGTCGTCCATGTCGAACACGATCTTGGCCGAGTCGCCGCGAAAGGCCAGGCCGATCACATCGTTGACCTGTTCGTCGCGACATGCGCGCAGGCAGCGGGTGCACTGGATGCACGCGTCGAGGTTCACTGCAATCGCAGGATGCGAGAGATCGGGCGGCGTGCTCGCGCGCGCTTCGAAACGCGGCTTGCCGACGCCGATCTTTGCAGCCCATTCGTCGACTTCGTTATGGCGCGTGAAGTCCGCTTCGGGCATGTCGGATAGCAGCAACTCCAGCACCAATTTTTGCGAGGCGACTGCGCGCTCGCTGTCGGTGGTGACGGTGAGGCCATTGGCGGCCGTGCGGCAGCATGACGGCGCAAGCACGCGCTCGCCCTTGATTTCGACCATGCACGAGCGGCAGTTGCCGACGGCCTCCAGGCCATCCTTGTAGCAAAGGTGCGGCACATCCACGCCTTCGCGTTTGCAGATGTCCAGGATGCTGTCGGTGGCGCGGCCAGACACTTCCTTGCCGTTGAGGCTGAAGGTGACGGTAGGAACATCGAGTTGCGCGAGTTCCTGTCGGGTGATTGCGTTCATGTTCGGGCCCTTACTTCAGCTCGTGCGGGAAATACTTCACCACGCAGTCCATTGGATTCGGCGCGGCCTGCCCGAGGCCGCAGATCGATGCATCGCGCATGACCAGCGACAGGTCGGCGAGCAACGCGAGATCCCACTTGGGTTGTTCCATCAGGTGCGCGGCCTTCGCAGTCCCGACCCGGCAGGGTGTGCACTGGCCGCACGACTCGTGATGGAAAAATCGCATCATGTTGCGTGCCGCGTCGGTCGCCGTGTCGTGATTGGAGAGCACCATCACCGCAGCCGATCCGATGAAGCAGCCATACGGCTGCAGCGTGTCGAAATCCAGCGGAATGTCGTTCAGGGTCGCGGGCAGGATGCCACCGGATGCGCCGCCCGGAAGGTACGCATAAAAGCTGTGACCTTCCTGCATGCCCCCGCAGTATTCGTCGATCAGTTCCTGGATCGTGATGCCCGCCGGCGCGAGCTTCACGCCTGGCTCCTTGACGCGCCCCGACACCGAGAACGAGCGCAGGCCCTTGCGGCCATTGCGCCCATGCGATGCAAACCACTCGCCGCCTTTTTCGAGGATGTCGCGCACCCAGTACAGCGTCTCGAAGTTGTGTTCGAGCGTGGGCCGGCCAAACAGGCCCACCTGCGCTACATACGGCGGGCGTAAACGCGGCATGCCGCGCTTGCCTTCGATCGATTCGATCATCGCGGACTCTTCGCCGCAGATGTACGCGCCTGCACCGCGGCGCAGGTCAATCTCAGGCATGCCCAGAAATTGTGGTGCCTGGCGCAGCTTCTCAATTTCGGCCTGCAGCAGCGCGCGGCAGCCGTGGTATTCGTCGCGCAGGTACACGTAGATTTTTTCGATGCCGACGGCCCACGCCGCAATCAGCATGCCTTCAAGAAAGCGGTGAGGATCGCGTTCGAGGTAGAACCGATCCTTGAACGTGCCGGGTTCGCCTTCGTCGATGTTCACAGCCATCAGGCGTGGCCCTTTTTCCGCACGCACAATGCGCCACTTGCGTCCCGCAGGAAAACCAGCACCGCCCAGTCCGCGCAGGCCCGAATCTTCCATCACCTTGATGACCGATTCGACATCGCGGGAACCGCCTATGCAGTCCTTGAGCAGCGCATAACCACCGGCAGCTTCGTACTCGGCCAGGCCGATGTAGCCCTCAGGAATGTGATGCACGGTCCCGGCCTGAGCCTTTTCGACGATGGCTTCGCACGTCGCATGGGCCACAGGGTGCTGACCGACGACAGCAGCCGGCGCCTGCTCGCATCGACCGATGCAGGGCGCGGCAATCACACGGATCTCCCGGCCCAGCAACGCAGGCAACTTCGCCAGCAGTTCCTTCGCGCCGGCCATCTCGCAGGCAAGGCCGTCGCACACACGCACGGCCAAAGCAGCAGGCGCCTCCTGGCCTTCCTTCACCACATCGAAGTGGTGGTAGAAGCTCGCCACTTCGTACACCTCGGTTTGCGCCAGGCGCATTTCCTGCGCGAGTGCTGCGAGGTGGGTAGAGGGCAGGTGCCCGAACTCGTCCTGGATCTTGTGCAGGTGCTCGATCAGCAAATCGGCCCGGCGCGGCTCGTCGCCCAGCAATTGCTGGACGTCGGCGAGCGCTGCGGGATCGACCCGCCGGCCCCTGGGTGCCTGGCGCTTGCGCTCCTTGGTGACGGGAGCGTTGACCTCAGCACGATGGACTGCAATGGGAATGACAGGATGGTTCATTTTTCTTTCAGATCACCCGCTCGGCCCGCAGCGCCGAAATGTCGTCGGCGCTGAAGCCCAGCTGGCCCAGCACTTCGTCCGTGTGCTCGCCCAGCAGGGGGGAGCGGGTTACTTCGGTGGGACTGTCCGACATCTTGATGGGGTTGCCCACGGTGAGGTATTTGCCGCGAGTTGGATGATCCACCTCGACGATGGTTCCCGTTTCGCGCAGCGCAGGCTCTTCCGCGATCTCTTTCATCGACAGGATGGGGCCGCAGGGAATGTCGTACTGGTTCAGGATCTCCATGGCCTCGAACTTCGTCTTGGTCATGGTCCATTCCTCGATGCGCCTGAAGATGGGCTTGAGGTGCAGCAAGCGCGCAGCAGGCGTTGCGTAGGCTTCGTCTTCGATCCAGTCCGGCTCGCCGATGACCTTGCACACGGACGGCCACACTGCGGCCTGCGTGATGAAGTAGATGTAGGCGTTGGGGTCGGTTTCCCAGCCCTTGCATTTCAGGATCGAGCCAGGCTGGCCGCCACCGGATGCATTGCCTGCACGCGGAACCGCTGCGCCGAACTTTCCGTCCGGATACTGCGGGTATTCGTGCATCGTGTGCGTGCGTTCGAGCCGCTGCTGATCGCGTAATTTCACGCGGCACAGGTTCAGCACGGCGTCCTGCATCGGTGCCAGCACCTTCTGGCCGCGACCGGTGGTGTTGCGCTGGTACAGCGCTGCCACGATGCCCAGTGCGAGATGCAGGCCCGTGCCGCTATCGCCGATCTGCGCGCCGGTCACCATGGGAGGGCCGTCGTCGAAACCGGTTGTCGATGCGGACCCGCCCGCGCATTGCGCAACGTTCTCGTACACCTTGCAGTCCTCGTACGGGCCGGGGCCGAAACCCTTGACCGACGCCACGATCATGCGTGGATTGATCTTCTGGATGTGTTCCCAGGTGATACCCATGCGGTCGAGTGCACCAGGCGCGAAATTCTCTACCAGCACATCGCAGGTCTCGATCAGTTTGTCGAGCACGTCGCGGCCCCGGGCCTTCTTGGTGTCGAGCGTGATCGATCGCTTGTTGTGGTTGAGCATGGTGAAGTACAGGCTGTCCACCCCGGGGATGTCGCGCAGCTGTCCGCGCGTGGCATCGCCTTCACCGGCGCGCTCCACCTTGATCACGTCGGCGCCGAACCAGGCCAGCAGCTGGGTGCAGGTCGGCCCGGACTGGACATGCGTGAAATCGAGGATGCGGACCCCGTCCAATGCTTTGCTCATAAAAAACCCCGTCGTGAGTTGAAAACGTTTCTCTCAACTTCGATGGTAGTCACTCTGCAATAGACCACTCTGAACCTCAGGTTGCGGCAGTCGATGCTGCTGAGTCAGGATTGGCCCCAGCGGCAGCCGCTTCAAGCTCGTTCAGGCGCTTTTTCAGGGCGCGGTCCTCGGCAAACTTCGCCGATTCGTCGCGCACCACAGCCACGATGTAGGCCACCTTGCCGTCAGCGTCCTGAAGCAGCGCGACCGTGAAGGCGATCGACAACGTGTGTCCGTCCTTGTGAACCGCAGGCACTCGCAGCACGTCGTTGCCGTAACGCGTGATGCCGGTCTCCATCGTCTTGTTATAGCCGTCCCAGTGGCGCTGCTGCTGGCGCTGGGGAATGATGATGTCCAGCGACTTGCCAAGAGCCTCTGCTTCGGTGTGCCCGAACATCCGTTCGCAGGCCGGGTTCCACAGGACGATGTTGCCATCGGTGCCGGCTGCGACTACTGCGTCACCCACTGCGCCGACCAGGGCCTGGTAGTCGATTGACGATTTCATCTGGTGTTCTCCTTTGCGGCACGCCCACATGCGGGTGCTCAAGTAAAGACGGCGCCGAAATTGACGCCGTCTTTCGCCAGTGTGCCCCCGGGGCTGCTAGATCAGACGACTTCCTTGGAATGCATCTCGGCGATCTGTTCCCTGGTGTAGCCCAGTTCGGCCAGCACTTCGTCGGAATGCTCGCCCAGAAGCGGCGAGCCGGTGATCTCGGGCTTCATGTCCGAGAACTTGATCGGGCTGCCCACGGTGAAGTAGCTGCCGCGCGTCTTGTGCTGAACTTCGGCGATCGAGCCGCTGGCGCGCAGCGATTCGTCGTTGAGCAGTTCCTTCATCGAAAGAACCGGAGCGCACGGAATGTCAAATTTGCGCAGGATGTCCACGGCCTCGAACTTGGTCTTGTCCTTGAGCCAGTCTTCGATCGTTGCGAAGATTTCGGTGATGTGCGGCTGGCGTGCCTTGGGCGTCATGTACGCAGGGTCGGTCTTCCACTCGGGCTTGCCGAGTGCATCGCAGATCGGTGCCCAGGCGTGGCCCTGTACCGTGAAATAGATGTACGCGTTGGGGTCGGTCTCGTGGCCCTTGCACTTCAGGATCCAGCCCGGCTGTCCGCCACCGCCGGCGTTGCCGCCCCGGGGAACCACGTCGCTGAATGTCTCGTGCGGGTACTGTGGGTACTCTTCCAGGTAGCCCAGGCGATCCAGGCGCTGCTGGTCGCGCATTTTCACCCGGCACAGGTTGAGCACGCTGTCCTGCATGGACACGGCGACCTTCTGGCCCTTGCCGCTTTGCTGGCGGCCGATGATGGCCGTCAGGATGCCGATGGCCAGGTGCATGCCGGTGTTGCTGTCGCCGAGCGCTGCAGATGAAATCATCGGGCCGGAGTTCTCGCCCTTCCACCAGCCGGTGGTCGATGCAGCGCCGCCTGCGCACTGCGCGACGTTTTCGTAAACCTTCAGGTCTTCGTAGTGGTGGCCGTCAGAAAAGCCCTTGACCGAAGCCAGGATCATCTTGGGGTTCAGTTCCTGGATGCGAGCCCAGGTAAAACCCATGCGGTCCAGCGCGCCAGGGCCGAAATTCTCGACCATCACGTCCGATTCCTTGATCAGCTTTTCCAGGACTTCCTTGCCCAGCGGCTTCTTGGTGTCCAGGGTGAGCGAGCGCTTGTTGCTGTTGAGCATGGTGAAGTACAGCGCATCGACATTCGGGATGTCCTGCAGCTGCGTGCGGGTCACGTCGCCGGAGCCGGGACGCTCGACCTTGATCACGTCCGCGCCGAACCAGGCCAGCAGCTGGGTGCAGGCCGGGCCTGCCTGCACGTGCGTGAAGTCGATGATCTTGATGCCGTTGAGGGGTTTGTTGCTCATTGCTTTGCTCCTTGGAATTTTCAAAAAATCGCTGAATGCGTTTGCCGGTTACTTCTTCTTGGCAGTCTGCGGATTCAGGCTGGTGATGCGGCCGCTTTCGGTGCCCGCTGTCTCATCGATGATCGCGTTGATGAGGGTAGGTTTGCCCGATGCGACTGCTTCGGTCAATGCCTTCTCCAGTTCGGCTGGCGTGGTGGCCATCACGCCGACACCGCCGAACGCCTGCATCATCATTTCGTAGCGTGCGCCCTTGACGAACACCGTTGGCGCAGGGTCGCTGCCCACGGGGTTCACGTCAGTGCCCTTGTAGACGCCGTTGTTGTTGAAGACGATAACGCAGATCGGCAGGTTGTAGCGGCAGATGGTTTCGACTTCCATGCCGCTGAAACCGAAGGCGCTGTCGCCCTCGATCGCGATCACCGGCTTGCCGGTGGTCACGGCGGCAGCTACTGCAAAGCCCATGCCGATACCCATGATGCCCCACGTGCCGACGTCCAGGCGCTTGCGCGGCTCGTACATGTCAACGATGCTGCGTGCGAAGTCGAGCGTGTTGGCGCCTTCGTTCACCAGGATGGCATCGGGGCGCGCCTTCACCTGGTTGCGGATGACGTTCAACGCGCTGTGGAAGTTCATCGGAACCGGATTTTTGGCCAGCGTCTCGGCCATCTTGGTCAGGTTCTTGTCCTTGCGCTCGGCCACGGCCTGGGTCCACTCGGCGGGCGCCTTGGCCCAGCTGTTGCCCATGCCTGCGAGCAGGGCGCTGACGCACGAACCGATGTCGCCCACCAGCGGCGCAGCGATTGCCACGTTGCTGTCGGCTTCGATTGGCGAGATGTCGATCTGGATGTACTGCTTGGAACCCGGCGTGCCCCAGGTCTTGCCCTTGCCATGCGAGAGGAGCCAGTTCAGGCGTGCGCCGACCAGCATCACCACATCGGCTTCAGCCAGTGCGTACGAGCGGGTGGCAGATGCCGACTGCGCGTGCGTGTCGGGCAACAGGCCCTTGGCCATCGACATCGGCAGGTACGGGATACCCGATTTTTCAATGAGTGAGCGGATGTCTGCATCGGCCTGTGCGTAGGCCGCGCCCTTGCCCAGAATGATGAGAGGCCGCTTGGCCTTCTTGAGCAGGTTGAGCGCGCGCTGCACGGCGTCTGGCGCAGGGATCTGGCGCGGAGCCGGATCGACGACCTTGATCAGCGACTTGAGGCCGGCTTGCAGCTCCATCGTCTGCGCGAAGAATTTCGCTGGCAGGTCCAGGTAGACACCGCCCGGGCGGCCCGACACCGCGGAACGGATGGCGCGCGCGATGCCCACGCCGATGTCTTCTGCATGCAACACGCGATAGGCGGCCTTGCACAGCGGCTTGGCGATGGCGAGCTGGTCCATCTCTTCGTAGTCGCCCTGCTGCAGGTCGACGATCTCGCGCTCGCTGGAGCCGCTGATCAGGATCATCGGAAAGCAGTTGGTCGTGGCGTTCGTCAGGGCTGTGAGGCCGTTCAGGAACCCGGGGGCAGAAACC
>JBKJKT010000171.1:0-15229 GCA_046597415.1 Ramlibacter sp. | reverse complement strand
GTCGCGCGTGGCCGCACCGTCGGTACGTAACCCGCGTGGTATGGGCCTCCTCAAAGCCGCCCGAGTCTGCGCAGACGCCTTACTTTGAACAGTTGGTTTAACCATTCGTTCAATGTATGGACCAAAAGGCGCGGTGTCAAGAGAGCGTCGAAGCTTCCGAAGCCAAAGCAACAATCTGCTGCGCGCCAAGCTGGCATTTCACGGGGTAGCCCATCACGCCGAGATGATCGTCGTCATGCCTGAGTTCAAACATCGCACTGGTTTGTTCGACACTGACAAACCGGCCTGGATCATTACGAGCGACCGCTTCAACGTTCATTCGATTCGCAAGAACCTGCTCAGTGCGCTGTATGGGCCTGCCGTTGCCGACGGCACGATATCGATGGATTCTTCGCTGGCCGACCTGGGCATCGATGACAACGAGCCATCGCTCACCGACGTCGAAAAGCGCGCCACCGTGCGCCATCTGATCACCGCCCGTTCCGGGGTCTACCATCTGGCCCTTTACGAAACCCGCGCCATGGCCGCGATGCGCTCGTTGCGCGGTAGCCATCCGGCGGGCAGGTTCTGGCACTACAACAACTGGGACGGCAGGCAAATCGTTTCCGCAGACTGCGTCAAGGAGAGCGTCAAGGCCCATTCCGATGTAGGGTTTGCGGGCGGCTATGGCTACCTCTGGTGGGTTGCGGTCAACGGAAAGCATATGCCTTTCGTGAATCTGCCCAGTGGGGCATTTTCAGCGCGAGGTGCGGGCGGGCACTATGTGCTCGTTGTTCCCGCGATGGACATGGTGCTCGTCCACGTGGTGAACACCGACATCCGCGGCCACAGCGTGAACCCGCGACAGTTCGGGGAATTGGTTCGTCTGATTCTGGAAGCAAGGGTTTCGAAGCAGTAGTCGTCACGACTTGGCTCGGGCCCGGAAGCGGATCTTCATGCAGGCAGAATCGATCCATGCATCCCCCCTCCCATCCAGTACACCATCCGGTAAAACACCATCGCGATCCGCTGCACGGCGTGACGCTTGAATCCATCGTTCGGGAGCTTGAAGCTCATTTCGGGTGGGCCGGACTCGCACAACGAATCCCGGTGCGCTGCTTCACGCATGACCCCAGCATCAACTCAAGCCTGAAGTTCCTTCGCAAAACCCCTTGGGCGCGCGAGAAAGTGGAAGGTCTTTACCTCTTCATGCTGCGCGAACAACGCCGGGACATGAATGAAGTGCCACTTGGGAATAAGGCCGATTCGGAAAACAGTCGCAGCCACGACGCTGAGCAACTCCAGGCAATGTCAAATAATCTTGGTATCAGCGAAGCCGAACTCACGCGCATCCTGGACGAGGTCGGCGGTGACCCGGACAAGGTTCGCGCGTATCTGAATACGCGCGCTTGACGTGCGGCCGCCTCCACCTGTGTAGCATCGCGAAGTGGATTTCTTAATACCCCTTGCCGTGACACTGGCTGCCGGCTGGTGGATGCTCAAAGCCAAGCTGCAGCAACAGCGCATCGCCCTCCTGGGCCGCTTCCTCTCGTCATACAACATCGAGAAGAACATTGAGACCGTGACCCAGGGCTATCTGCGCGCATTGGGCGAAACAGAGCCTGGCCGGCGCGAACAAGTCTTCAACTTGCTGCGCGCGAACGAGCAGGACTTGTGCCGGCAGATTGGCCAGCTCGCCAATGACGTCGCGACTGCGGATCCCTCGGCCACACGCGTGAGCAAGCTCGCGATCTGGATTCCGTTCGCGCTGGCTTTCGCCCCGTCCTTCGACATGCGGGAAGCCCTTCGTGTCCACGCGCGAGGCATTTGCCGTGCAATCGATGGGGAGGCCGCAAGGTCGCCGAAGGATCGTGCGTTTGCAATCACTGCGGAGTTGCTGCTGATGCAGCACACCTGCCATTGGTTCTGCAGATCGAAGTCGGTTGCCTCGGCCCGCACGCTGTCTCGCCACAGGACGACCTACCAGCAAGTGGCTGGCGCCGTCCTTCCGCAGACACGCCTGGAGTACCTGAGCCTGGTGTCGTTTGCCAAACGCACGTAATCCTCGGGCTGCCGGGGCTTCTACCAGCCAAGTCGCCGCCGCGTATCTATTCGACACCCGGGATCGCCGATCCCCCAAAGTCACGTTGCGAACGGCGGTTCCGGATGGATGCCCAGCCGCTTGCGCTCCTTCGCGGCGGGGAACGCGATGTCGCGATCGATCCACGTGCGAAAGCGCAATGCATTGCCGTCCGTGGCCTTGCCCAGGTGTTCGACCAGGGCGTCATCGCGCACATGCACCGCCTCTGGCTGCCCCATGCGCTGCACACGCCCGGGATAAGCAGCGACGAACACGCGCTCGGCAGCAATAGCCGGGACTACGCGTCGTGCATCCGCGAGATGGATCCAGCGGCAGTGGTCCTCATCCTCGACCACCCGTAGCCCGACGCCCTTGTACGAAAAGTATTTTCCGTGCACTGGTAGCCACGCAGCAGCGCGAATGTTGTACTGGGCATTCGCCAGCAGGTTGATCAACGGCCGCGCGATGGCGATGGCCCAGGCCACGCCGGTGATCATGATGCCGAATGCGCTCATGCGCCACGCGATGGCGGCATAGGCCAGCGTACAGAGCGCAATTTGCACGGACGGATAGCGCAGCCAGCGAAGAATCATTTCGCCAGATTAGACCGAGCGCGCAAGACGAACGCAAGGGCGAACTTTCGAGGTGCGACGCGCTCAGTACGCTCTTAGTCCGCTCTTAGCCACTAGTCCGCGTACCCCGGCATCTCCCGATCCAGCACGCGCATCATGGCTGCGAAATAGAGCGCTTCACGCTCGGCCTGCGAATGGCTGTTGCGAGGGTTCGGCGCCTCCACTCGCTGGACCATCGCCTCGTCCAGCACCGCCAGGGGGCGGCCGGTGGACATGGCCAGAATCTGCGCGCGGCAGACACGCTCCAGTTTGTAGAGGCGCCGGTAGGCCTGCGCAACGTTGTCGCCCACTGCAATGACGCCGTGGTTCTTCATGAACATGATGTGCTTGTCGCCCAGCGCGCGAGCAAGGCGCTCCCCTTCGGTAAGCGAATCGGCCAGTCCGCTGTAGCCGTCGTCATAGGCAATGTTTCGCGTGAGGAATGCGGCTGTCTGGCTGCCGGGCAGGAGACGATTGTCTTGCAGCATGTTGAGCGCCAGCGCCCATGGCTGGTGGGTGTGCAGGATCACGTTTGCGCCGGTGATCCGGTGCAGCGGCGCATGGATGCTCAGGGCGCTCAGCTCCAGACTGCCACTGCCTTCCAGTACATCACCCGCCTCGTTGAACACGATGAGGTCGCTGGCCCGCGCCTCCGACCAGTGCAGGCCGAACGGCAGGACGAGGTAGCGGTCCTCATACCCGGGGACACGCATCGTGAAGTGATTGTCGATTCCCTCTTCGAGGTCGTCGTAGACCGCAAGGCGGTTCGCCGCAGCAAGATGGACCCGGGCGCGCGAGATTTCGTGGTTCGTTTGATTCATGGCTCAAGGTTACACGCCGAACCGTCTATAGAAATGCACTCGAACAACGCGCACTTTAGTTACGGTTGCCCCACTTGACGGGACTCTGCCCTCCGGACCAGGCCGGAAAGCAGAGTGCCTACCGCGTCAGAACAACACCATGAAAGCGACGATGACGATGAGGGGAACACCGAGTAGCCAGGCAATAACGGGCATGGAAATCTCCTTAGGTTGGGCTGGCTCCACAGTAGCGCGCCGACCATCACGGCCGCGCCGGACGACAACGCCACAGCCGGTAGGGTTACGCCTTGCGCTGCTGTGGGCTGCACCTGGCCTCGCCCAGGTGATTAAGAACCATTCTTGGAGAATTCCTTTCAGGTCGCTAGCGCCGTATGACTTCTCAAGTCTTCGCCGACTTGCTCTTCGCCCTGCGGTCGGCGTCCAGGGCCGAAGCCTTTGCCGCCTGCTTGTCGGCACGCTTGGGCCCACCGGCCTTCCCGGCCTTGGCGGCCTTGCCCTCTTTGGGCTCCTTCGCTTCCTTCGTTGACTTGGGCTTCGCCCTGGCCTCGGGTCGGTGCGTCCTTACCAGTTTGTCCAGGGCCGTGGGCCCTGGCTGCAGCGCTCGCTCCTTGCGCTTCGCACGCTCCTCCTTGAGATGGAGGCGTTCCTGCGCGAGCGCTTCTTCGGCCCCGGAGGGCTCATGGTCTGCGCCCAGCGCGTGGACGCGGGCCATCTTCGCCTGGTGCAGCTTCTTGCCGTTTTTTTCGATGCGCTTGGTGAACGATGAAATGCGGATGGGCATGGCGCGACCCTTACGGTAGTTAAAGAACCAATGTACCCGCTACCGGTCCGGCCGTGTTTACCCCCCAATGCCGCCATCTCCGCCCACAGGCAACCAAAAAAAAGGGAACCTCCTACCTCAACAGTAGGCGCTCTCCTGCTCAGCCAGCCGCTAGGTGTGTGAAGCTGGCCTTTCTTTTTAAGGAATCCCTTATGTCACTCTCCCTCATCCTCATTATTCTTCTGGTGCTGCTTCTGGTCGGCGCTCTGCCAACCTGGGGACACAGCCGCAACTGGGGGTACCGTCCGGTAGGCGGCTTGGGGATCGTGCTGATCATCGTGTTGGTGTTGCTTTTGATGGGCAAGATCTAATCCCCACAGAAACCGGGACTGCGTTGCGCGTCCCGTCTCCCGAAATGGCGATGAAGTCCGCGTTGCAGCACGCCGGCTAACCCTTGGCGACGGCAGCTATTGGGGATGCGCTTGCCGGTCGCCGGTTCGTTCGTTCTGGGTCTGGCACATCGGGTTTTTCCTAGGATGCGCTCGGGTATCCTCTGCCGGGGCAGCGCGCGCACGCGCAGCCGTCCTACTTCGAACATCCCAATCCAGGAGATAACCCATGAAAAGACTCAGCACCGGATGCCTTTCCATCGCAATCGCGCTTGGCGCGATGACCGCAGCGGCGCCTGCGTTGGCCGGCAAGACACTGGACGGCATCAAGTCCAAGGGTCAGGTGGCGTGCGGGGTGCACACCGGCCTGGCCGGGTTCTCGGCAGCGGACTCCGCCGGCAAGTGGTCAGGACTGGACGTCGACATCTGCCGCGCTGTCGCGGCAGCAGTGCTCAGCGACCCGGAAAAAGTGAAGTACGTGCCGCTCACCGCGCAACAGCGCTTCACCGCCCTGCAATCCGGCGAAATCGATGTGCTCTCGCGCAACACCACGCTCACCCTGACTCGGGATGCATCGCTGGGCCTGCAAGGCACCGTCGTGACCTACTACGACGGCCAGGGCTTCATCGTGCCCAAGAAGAGCAACATCAAGAGCCCCAAGCAGCTGAAGAACCAGACGGTGTGCGTGCAGTCGGGAACGACGACCGAGAAGAATCTCACCGACTTCTCCAAGACGAACAACCTCAATGTTAAGACGGTGGTGTTCGAAAAAGAAGAGGCGGCCACCGCAGCGTACTTCAGCGGCCGCTGCATCTCCTACACGACAGACGCGTCGGGACTGGCCTCCATCCGCAACAAGGTCGCCACCAATCCCGCCGACCACGTCATCCTGCCGGACCTCGTGTCCAAGGAACCTCTGGGCCCAATGGTGCGTCGCGGTGACGACGAGTGGCTGGCAATCGTCAAGTGGGTGATCTACGGCCTGATCGAGGCCGAGGAATATGGCGTGACCCAGGCCAACGTGGACCAGTTCAAGACATCCAGCCAGGACCCGGTCGTCAAGCGCATGCTCGGCACGGGTGAGGACATGGGCAAGCTCCTGGGCCTGGACAAGGACTGGATGGCGCGCGCCATCAAGGCAACCGGCAACTACGGCGAGATTTTTGAGCGCAATGTCGGTCCGAAGTCCGCCCTCGCACTGCCGCGAGGCGTCAACAGCCAGTGGAACAAGGGCGGCCTGATGTACGCCCTGCCAATGCGCTGATGGGTCCTTTGAGACTTGGTTTGAAGCGCAACTGATGCCGGCGAAACGCCGCCGCGGCAAAGGCGCCTGGTCCTGGCGCAGCCGCGCGTTCCGGGGACTGGTCTACCAGGTGGCTGCCGCGGCCGTCATCGGCGCCCTGGCCTGGTTTCTGTGGTCCAACACGCTCACCAACATGCGCGTGCGGGGCATCCAGAGCGGCTTCGACTTCCTGCAACAACAGGCCGGCTTCTCAATCGGCGAAAGCCTGTTCCCGTTCGATTCGGCCGAGTCCTACCTGCGGGCTTTTTTCGTTGGCCTCACCAACACCTTGCGCGTAGCGCTGGCCGGCATCGTGCTGGCCACCCTCATCGGCACGCTGGTGGGCGTGGGCCGCTTCTCGCGCAACCTGCTGGTTCGCAGTTTGTGCGCCTCGTACGTCGAGTGCTTCCGCAACATTCCGGTGCTGCTTCAACTGCTGGTTTGGTACCTGTTGCTCACCGAGTTCCTGCCCGGCGTGGGACAGGAGTGGAATGCAGGGCCCTTTTTCCTGAGCAAGGGCGGCCTCAACTTCCCCGTCCCCGTGTGGAGCCCCGGCCAGGCATGGACGGCCGCTGGCCTCGCGGTCGGCCTGATGTTGACATGGGCGTACCGCCGGTGGGCGAAACGGGTCTTCGAGACCACAGGCATTCCGCGAAGCATGTTCTGGACGCCGCTGGCCCTGGTGATCCTGGGTGCCTTGATCGGTTGGACGATTGGCGGCGCGCCTACGGCGCTGGACAGCCCCGTGAAGGGCGAGTTCGCCGTCGAGAACGGCGGCGCGCTCACGCCGGAGTTTCTCGCGTTGTGGCTGGGTTTGTCCCTGTACACGGCAGCCTTCATCGCCGAAGTGGTTCGCTCCGGCATCAGCTCGGTTCCGGGTGGCCAATCAGAGGCAGCCGCTGCGCTGGGGCTGGACCGTCGGCTGGAAATTCGTTTGGTGCTGATGCCGCAAGCACTGCGCGTCATCATTCCGCCGCTCACGAACCAGTACCTGAACCTGACAAAGAACTCGTCGCTTGCCGTGGCCATCGGCTACCCCGACCTGGTGTCCATCGCCAATACGGCGATGAATCAGACGGGCCGTGCCGTGGAGTGCATCGCCATCATCATGGCTGTTTATCTGACGCTGTCCCTCACGACATCGGCACTGATGAACTGGTACAACGCCCGCGTGGCAATCAAGGAAAAGTGAGGCAGGTGGCATGAATCCGGCCGGCTCCCCGCGCATCACCGCGCCCATCGCGCCAAGACCCGCCCCGCGCCAAAGCGCTGGCGTCGTGGGTTGGCTGCGTCAGCAGCTGTTCAGCGACTGGCGCACGGGCATGGCCACCGTTTTGCTGGGGGCTTTGCTGGCGTGGGTGGTGCCGCAATTCATCGACTGGGCGCTGCTCAGCGCCGTGTGGATGCCCGACCTTGACGCGTGCCGCGCCGCCCAGGGAGAAGGCGCTTGCTGGGGCGCGGTCGCCGAGAAATACCGTTTGATCCTGTTCGGCCGCTATCCGTTCGAAGAGCAATGGCGGCCACTGATTGCCACGCTGCTCCTGTTCAGCCTGGTGATTGCCAGTTGCACGCGCACGTTCTGGAGGCCCTGGCTCGCAGTCGTATGGGTCGTCGGGCTCATCGTCGTCTTCGCGCTGATGTACGGCAACGTGGCCGGGCTCACCAAGGTCACGACCGACCGCTGGGGTGGGCTGCCCCTCACCATCTTGCTGTCGACGCTGTCCATCGGCCTGGCGTTCCCACTCGCCTTGCTGGTGGCGCTGGGCCGCCGCTCCAACCTGCCTGCGATCCGCGCCCTGTGCACGATCTACGTCGAACTTGTCCGGGGCGTGCCGCTCATCTCGGTACTGTTCATGGCCTCGTTCATGTTTCCGCTGTTCCTGCCGCAGGGCATGACCATCGACGTGCTGATTCGCGTTCTGGTAGGTATCACCCTGTTTGCGGCGGCCTACCTTGCCGAGGTGATCCGTGGTGGCCTGCAGGCGGTGCCCAGGGGCCAGATCGAAGCTGCCGCCACGATCGGTTTGACCTATTGGCAGACGCAACGCAAGATCGTGCTGCCGCAGGCGCTGGCCATGGTGGTGCCCAGCATCATGAACAGCTTCATCTCGATCCTGAAGGACACCTCCCTCGTCAGCATCGTGAGCCTCTTCGAGCTGACAGGCTCCATGGACATGGCCCTCAACAGCGACGCCAACTGGAAGCCTTTCAAGCTGCAGGCGTACTTCTTCATCGCCCTCATCTACTTCGTCCTGTGTTTCACCATGTCGCGCTACAGCCAGTGGGTGGAGAAGCGTTTGAACCAGAGCAAGCAGCGTTAAGCCGACAAGCACCATGACCGACACCATCATCAGCTTCGAAAAAGTCAACAAGTGGTATGGCAACGACTTCCATGTGCTGCGCGACATCGACTTGAGCGTGGCACGCGGCGAGCGCATCGTCATCTGTGGACCCTCGGGCTCCGGCAAATCCACGCTGATCCGCTGCGTCAACGCACTCGAGGAATACCAGGAGGGCCGCCTGGTGGTGGACGGCACCGAACTGGGCGATGACGTGAAGGCAATCGACCAGGTACGCCGCAAGGTGGGCATGGTGTTCCAGCAGTTCAACCTGTTTCCGCACCTCACGGTGCTGGAGAACCTGACGCTGTCACCGATGTGGGTCGGCAAGCTGCCCAAGCGGGAGGCCCAGGAAAGGGCCATGCAGCAGCTGGAGCGCGTGCGCATCGCCGAGCAGGCCAGCAAGTACCCGCTCCAATTGTCTGGCGGCCAGCAGCAGCGGGTGGCGATCGCGCGGGCGTTGTGCCTCACGCCCAAGATCATGCTGTTCGACGAGCCGACCTCCGCGCTTGACCCGGAGATGATCAAGGAAGTGCTCGACGTGATGATCGAGCTTGCGCAACAGGGCATGACCATGCTGTGCGTGACGCACGAGATGGGCTTTGCCAAGGCAGTGGCCGACTCGGTCATCTTCATGGACGAGGGCCAGGTGGTCGAGTGCTGCAAGCCCGACGACTTCTTCAACAACCCGCAGAGCGAACGCGGCCGGGACTTCCTGTCGAAGATACTGGGTCACTAGGGCTAAGGCGGCGGCTTATCACCGAACCAAGCGCCTATTCTTCGTAGTGAATCGACACAGTGGTCACCGTGTCGCCCGGTTTGTTGAAGTGCAGGCAAGACGGGGCGTCGCGTTACCATGCCGCATGACCCATCCAGTTGCCTTTCATCGCGTCGCCGGACAGGGGCGGCGCGTCATCTGCTTCCATTCAAACGCCAGCCACTCGGGCCAATGGCGAGCGTTGACAGAGCAGCTGTCTTCGCGCTTTGAAATCATTGCGGTGGATAGCTACGGCGCGGGCCAATCGCCCGAGTTCGAGCCGTCCAGACCTGTGCAACTGGCCGATGAAGTTGACCTGGTTCAGCCGATCCTCGATTCGGATGCCGGCAAGGTTTTCCTCGTCGGCCATTCATATGGCGCTTCAGTGGCGCTCAAGGCAGCACTAATGCTCCCGACGCGTGTCGCGGGGTTGGTGCTCTATGAACCGACCGTATTCTCACTGGTGTTGGCTTCTGGCCAACCCGAGCGAGTGGACGGCATCCGCGATGCGGTCGCCAGAGCCGAGGCCGCACTGGCTGAGAGCGATGCAGGCGGTGCGTCCCGGACTTTCATCGATTTCTGGATGGGCGATGGCGCGTGGGCGCAGACACCGGCTGAACGCAAGCCCGCCATCGAGCGATCAATCAGGCACGTGGGTCGCTGGGCTCACGCACTCACGACTGAGCCCGCGACCCTGCAGGAATTTGCAGCGGGCATCACCATGCCCGTGCTCTACATGACAGGCGATGCGTCGCCCGATTCTTCACTGGCCGTGGCGGATCTGCTCGTGCCCGCCTTGCCGCACGCGACGCGGGTTCGATTTTCGGGCCGGGGCCACATGGCGCCCATCACGCATCCGGACGAGATTAACAGGGCGATCGAAGATTTCCTGCTAGGCGCGTGTTGACGCGACCGGGACAAACCCCGCCGCCTCTCTCAGTCCCAGGCGCCACAGCAGTGACGCACCTACGGATACGGGATAACGCGCCTGCCGGCGCGCGACGTGCGTGCTAGCCTGCCCTACCGCCCACGTCCGGAGGGACCGCATGCCTGACTTGCCCAGCAATCTCGCCGACGCACCGGCTCATCTGCTCGCACGCCTGTTCGAATCGGGCGAGGCGTCGCCCGTTGATGTCTGCCAGGCCGTGCTGGCCCGCATCGAGCGTTTCAACCCCGAGTTCAAGGCGTTCGTTCGCGTTGATGCGCAAGGCGCACTCGACGCAGCGCGCGCGAGCGAGGTGCGGTGGCGACGCAAGGCAGCGATCGGGCCGCTGGACGGCGTTCCCGTCTCCATCAAGGACCTCATTCTCACCCGTGGCCTGCCAACGCTGCGCGGCAGCCGCACCGTCGAGGAGGACCAGCCATGGGACGTCGACGCGCCGGTGACGGCGCGCCTGCGTGAAGCGGGCGCGGTCCTGCTGGGCAAGACAGCGACGCCCGAGTTCGGCTGCAAGGCGGAGACAAATTCGCCGCGCAGCGGATTCACCCGCAACCCCTGGAATCCTGCACGCACGCCAGGCGGTTCGTCCGGTGGTGCCGCGGCCGCCGTGGCATTGGGAATGGGTCCCATTGCCGTGGGCACGGACGGCGCGGGTTCGGTGCGCATTCCCGCCGCGTTTTGCGGCAACTTCGGCCTCAAGCCCAGCTTCGGGCGCGTGCCAGCGTATCCGCTTTCGCCAATGGGAACAGTGGCGCACCTGGGACCGCACACCATGGACGTGCGCGATGCGGCGCTGGCCATGAATGTGATGAAGCGCCCGGACGCGCGCGACTGGAGCTCCCTGCCGCCCAACGACGACGACTACATCGCCACGCTGGAGCACGGCTTCACCGGGCTGCGCGTGGCGTGGTCGCCTCGCCTGGGCTATGCCCAGGTGCATCCCGAAGTCGCAGCCGCCGTGCAAGCTGCAGTGCGGTCCATCGAAGACGCCGGTGCCAGGGTCGAAGAGGTGGACCCGGGTTTTGAGGATCCGGTCGACATCGCGACAGGGCTGTGGTTCGCAGGCGCATGGATGATCTGGAACACGCTCACGCCCGGGCAGCAGGCGGACACGGACCCGGACTTCGCCGCACAGGCGCAGCTGGGTCGTGAGATGACGGCGCTGCAGCTGCAGCAGTTGCACATCCGTCGCGGCGCCCTGGGCTCACACATGCGGCAGTTCATGGAACGTTACGACCTGCTGGTGACTCCCACTGTGGCGGTGCCCGCCTTCGACATCCGTCCGCCGGGCACCGTACCCATGTCGGCGCAGGTGATGCTGGGCTGGACTCCGTTCAGCTATCCGTTCAATCTGACGCAGCAGCCCGCGTGCACGATTCCCTGCGGCCTCACCGCCGACGGCCTGCCGATCGGCATCCAGTTTGTCGGCCCCATGTTTCGTGACGAGCTTGTCCTGCGAGCCGCCCGGGCTTTTGAGGCGATGCGGCCGATCCCGCGGCCACCCATCCTCTGATGCAAGGAAGCGCCGGGGCTCGAAACTGCCGGACAGCGCCCCTGGAAGGCTTGCGCAACGGCTGCTGATGAGCCACTATCTTGGCGCCTCCAAATTGGGGCGACAGGAGAAACGAATGATCCACTTCACCCGCACGACTTCGATTGCACCCGGAAAAGTTGCAGACGCGATGGCGTTTGCCAACGAGATGATCGACTACCTGGGCAGCGCGCACGGGCAGCAAACGACACTCATGATGCCAGTGGGCGGCAACCCGCACCGCCTGTGCTGGTACACGAGCTACGAAAACCTCGGGGAGATGGAAAAGTTCGTGGCCAAGACGATGTCCGACCCGAAGTACCTCGCCATCCTGGCGAAGGCGGCGACGCTGTTCATCCCCGGCTCTGCGCATGACGACATCTGGCGCACTGTCTGAGCATCACGCGCGCTCGAGATAACTCTGAAACACGCCCACATGAACCAGCGCCGCATCAGCGCCTCCCGGCCACAAGTCCTCGGAGCGAAACCGCACGTCGTAGGTCGGCTCGTCCTCGGCCGCAATGCCATGCGCGTGCGCATCCGGAAATGGATAGGACGGTGACTCGCTGACGACGACGCCGGTCTTGCCGCGTATGTAGGCCGGCAAGCGAACATGACCGGGCACAAAATCCAGTCGTACCCGCACCTGATCGCCTGGACTGAAGCGCTCTCGCTGCGGTGCATTGGTGCGCCCCGGCGCGCTGGGTGCGGCGAGGGGAATTGCGCCACCTGCGCGCTGCTCAAGTTCTTCGTGCGGCACGAGCCCCTTTTCCACACACAGGGTCAAGAGGCTTGTCAGCGTGCGCTCGTAGTAGCCCGCGCCCAGGTAGAAACGCGGCTCCATGCGCTCGATGGCATGCCGGTACTCGTCCATGTTGAAGACGCCGCGCCGCACGGCGTGGGCGTAGAGCGCATTGGCGCGCACTTCCCAGGTTGCGTGAAACACCGGTGCGTTGATCGTGTATCGCACACGGCCAAAGCCCTGGCGCCCTCCGATGTCGTGAACTCCGTCCATGGTTACTCCTCGTTTACAGGCGGGCCACGCCAATCATGGCGTCGCGTGTGACGATGCCGGCCAGCTTCTCCTGCGGCCATCCTGCGGTGTGAGCTGGTTGCTCCGGCAAAACCATGTAGCGCGTATCGGCCGTGGTGTCCCAGACGCGGACTTCGACGTCGGGCGGCAAGTCAAGCCCCATTTCCCTGAGCACCGTACGCGACTCGCGCACGACCCGCGCCCGGTACTCCAGGTCCTTGTACCAGTCGGGCGGCAAGCCAATGATCGTGAAGGCCGTGCAAGAGCACAGCGTGCAGCAAATGACGTTGTGCACGCTGGCGGTGTTCTCAAGCACGACGAGGTGACGGTGATGCTTCGGCATGGGCAAGCCAAGCTCCATCACCGCCGCGCGTCCGTCCGAAAGCAGGCGCTGGCGAAACCCGGCGTCGGTCCAGGCCCTTGCGACGACGCGGGCGCCGTTTTGCGGCAGCCACTCTTCGGTCGCCAGATGGCCGAGTTCATCGACCGCCTGCGACGCTTCGAATCCACGCGCATCGAGTGCAGCCTGTATTGCGTCTACCCGCTGTTCAACAGTGGTAGTGGGCCGAACGACGGTTTCAAGCTGGGCCATGAGAACTCCTGATGCTGTCAGCGCGAATTTGCTGAGTGTGATCATAGGGCAGGCTATGTAACCAACACCCGCTCCCGCCCGAATGACTGCAGGTCCAAACTATCCTGCTGTCATGACCCATTCCATTCATCGACGCGAGGTGCTGCAGCTCAGCCTTGCCGTGGCTGCCACTGCCCTTCCCACCCTCGGCAGAGCGCAGCCCGCTACCGCATGGAGCGCTATCGAAGAACGCGCCCGCGGCCAGAAAGTCTTTTTCAATGCCTGGGGTGGCAGCGAGCGAACGAACGCTTATCTCCAGTGGGTCGCTGCAGAGCTGTCCCGTCGCCATGGCGTGCTGATGGAGCACGTGAAGATCACCGATACCGCAGAAGCCGTGAAGCGCGTCCGCAGCGAGAAGGCCGCTGGCAAACTTCAGGGCGGCTCGGTGGACATGGTCTGGATCAACGGAGAAAACTTCCTGACCCTCAAGCGCGAAGGTCTTCTGCACGGTCCGTTCACGCAAGTGCTGCCGAACTACCGTTGGGTCGATGTGCAGGGCAAGCCCACGACGCAAATCGATTTCTCGGAGCCGGTCGACGGCATGGAAGCGCCCTGGGGCATGGCCCAACTGACCTTCTTTGCCGATCGCACGCGGGTGCCCGAGCCGCCGCGCAGCATGCCCGCCCTGCTGGAATTTGCAGGGCGTCATCCGGGGCGCGTGACTTATCCCCGGCCGCCGAACTTCCATGGCACCAGCTTCGTGAAACAGGTGCTGGTCGAACTGAGCAAGGATCGCAGCCCGCTGTACCAGCCATTTGCTGCCGGTGCTTTCGTGAGTGTCACTGCGCCCCTGTGGAATTACCTCGACGCGCTGCGGCCCCATCTGTGGCGCAATGGCCGGCAGCACCCGCAAAACGCTGCTGCGATCCGGCAGATGATGGCCGATGGCGACCTGCTGATCAGCCTGACTTTCAATCCGAACGAAGCCGCCAACGAGATCGCCGCGAAGCGCCTGCCCGAGACCGTTTACAGCTGGCAGACAAGCGGCGGATCCATCGGCAACACGCACTTCCTTGCCGTGCCCTTCAACGCCAGCGCCAGGGATGGCGCGCAGGTTGCGATCAATTTCATGCTGTCGCCGCAAGCCCAGGCGCGCAAGGCAGACATCAGCGTTTGGGGTGATCCCACGGTGCTCGCGGTCGACCGCCTGCCGGCTGCGGAACGCGAGCGCTTCGCTGCACCGCCACGCCCGGGGCAAGTTGAAGCTGCCACACCCGTGATCCTAGAGCCGCACGGCAGCTGGGTCGAGCCGCTGGAGCGCGAGTGGCTGCGGCGATACGGGCAGTAGGCACAGCGCATCGCAGCTGGATCGCCGGCGTTGCGGCGGCGCTGGTGGCAGTTCCGTTGCTGTGGGCTGCTGCCGCCGCCATCGCGGCAGGTATCGATAGCGCGGCTTGGCGCAGCCTTTTTGCGCAGGCGCAGCTGCCGAAATCTATTGCGCTATCTGTGCTCACCGGTCTGCTCGCAACCGTCATCTCGGTGGCGTTGTCCGCATGGCTGCTGTCACACACATTTGCCACTGCACGCTGGTCAGCCGCCACGCGCTTGCTGGCCCCGATGCTCGCGGTTCCGCACGCCGCCTTTGCCATCGGACTGGCTTTCCTGATCGCGCCCAGCGGATGGCTCCTGCGGGCGCTTTCGCCGTGGGCCACCGGATTCACATCTGTGCCGCACTGGTCTACCACGCAGGACCCCTGGGGCCTCGCGCTCGTTGCTGCACTGGTCGGCAAGGAAGTGCCGTTCCTGCTGTGGACGGCGGCCACGCAGTTGCAGCGCGCTGATGTCGGTGCGCGCTGGCGTCGCGAACTGGAGGTCGCTCGCAGCATGGGCTACAGCAATCAGGTGGCGTGGTGGCGTGTCGTCTGGCCGCAGCTGTGGCCCCGGCTGCACGCGCCACTGCTTGCGGTGCTGGCGTACAGCCTGACCGTCGTGGACATGGCCCTCATCATCGGCCCGGCTTCGCCACCAACCGCTGCCGTGCTCGCCTGGCAGTGGCTGCTCGATGCAGACGTCGCGATGAATGCACAGGGCGCGGCGCTGGCCTGGCTGCTTGCGTTTGTCGTCGCCGTGATGGCC